>NZ_CP147012.1:3423750-3740000 GCF_037126285.1 Bernardetia sp. MNP-M8 | reverse complement strand
CGTTGAAAGTAATGATAAGAGTTGTAGGAGTTCCTTTTATACTTTAAAAGGAGATTCACTTTTTTTGTATAAATTGAACTATATAGAAGGTTCATCTATTCATTGTAATTTAGAAAATACAAAAGTGAACCGTCGCTTCCTGAAATTCTGTAAACCAAACTTAGATAAAAAATATATTGATTGTTACTTATTTTATAAAATAGATAGTGTAAATTGTGAACTTAATTTTGATGACTTTTCCCATTGGGAGTAGCATCTTTAACGAGTGATTTATATGTATTCGGCTTGTAGCCGTGGTTTTTGTATTGGTTTTTACTAGCAATATAAGATTTAAAAAAGAACCTCTTTAAGTATTTTAGAAGTTGATAATAGTGTACAAATTAAATTTATCAAATCAAAAGGAGATTGGATTCATAAAAACGAATTTGAACGATTAAGATTTGTTCACCATAATATAAATTTTATTGAGTCATTTAATGGGGATAATTCAGAATTTCCAGAAGATGAAAATACATTGAGTGTAATTGCATTTTCACCAAAAACTATACGTGATACTAAGGATGGGTTTATGCTAAACAGTAAACCTAATGAAAATGACGATATAATTTACATCTTTCAGAATGATAAAATATTTCGCATAAATTGTGAATGGATAGAGTTAATTGCAGAAAAATAACCACACAAATTAGGCAAATATCAAAAAATAGGTAACTTTGCCATTGTATAAATCTAAAATGTTCTAACATTTTTTTGCATTTATGCGTTAGCCTTTTATATTCTCCCTTTTCTATATAGTTAAAATAGCGATTAAAACTGGTATCATTTCGTATTGGTTTATACGAATTGAGTTTACCAAATCATCTAGCATAGCCAAAATTTATAAAAAAAATATGTCAAAAAATCTCGTCATTGTAGAATCTCCTGCCAAAGCAAAAACCATTGAAAATTATCTTGGAAAAGACTTTACGGTTACTTCAAGTTTCGGACACGTTCGGGATTTAGTTAAATCTAATGATGCCATTGATGTCGAAAATAATTTTGCTCCTACTTATGTTATTTCAAAAGACAAAGAAGAAGTCATTCGCTCGCTTCGAAAACTTGCAAAAGGTGTAGAAACTGTATGGCTCGCAACGGATGATGACCGAGAAGGAGAGGCTATTTCTTGGCACTTAAAAGAAGCCTTGAATCTGGATGAGAAAAATATAAAACGTATTATTTTTAGAGAAATTACAAAGACGGCTATCTTAAATGCTATTCAGAACCCAAGAACTATTGATGATGATTTGGTAAATGCACAACAGGCAAGACGTATTTTGGATAGATTAGTAGGTTTTGAACTTTCTCCAGTTCTTTGGAAAAAGGTAAAATATGGTCTTTCAGCAGGGCGTGTACAGTCGGCAGCTGTTCGTGTTGTAGTAGAAAGAGAGCGAGAAATAGATGAATTTAATGCAAAAGGATTCTATAAAGTAGATGCTACTTTTGATGTAGAAGACGCAAAAAAATTAAATGCAGAATTATCAAAACGTTTAGATGAAAAAACAAAAGCACAAGAGTTTTTAGAAAGTTGTGTAGCTGCAAGTTTTAAAATTGATAATTTAGAGAAGAAACCAGCTAAAAAGTCACCTGCTGCTCCTTTTACAACCTCAACTCTACAACAAGAAGCCAGTAGAAAATTAGGTTTTTCGGTTTCTCAAACAATGATGGTTGCTCAAAGATTGTATGAAGCAGGTCATATTTCATATATGCGTACTGATTCTGTTAACCTTTCAGAAGAGTCTCGTCAAAATGCAGCTAATGAAATAATAGCTTCGTACGGAAAAGAATATGCTAAAAACCGTACTTATAAAACAAAATCAAGTTCGGCACAAGAAGCTCACGAGGCTATCAAACCAACTAATTTTGCTAATCGTAATCCCGTTTCTGACAATCAACAGCAACGACTTTATGAACTTATTTGGAAACGTGCTATTGCTTCTCAAATGTCGGATGCTAAATTAGAAAGAACACTTGTAACAATAGGAATTACAAAAGATGGTAAAAAGCTAAATGATACACTCAAAGCAACAGGCGAAATAATTATATTTGAAGGGTTTTTGAAAGTTTATTTAGAGTCAAAAGATGATGACGATGATGATGAAAACAGTGAAACAAAAGGAGTTTTGCCTCCTTTGAAAGTAGGACAAGAATTAGATTTAGAACTCATGACAGCTACCGAACGTTTTACTCGTCCGAAAGCTCGTTATACAGAAGCATCCCTTGTAAAGGAATTAGAGGAAAAGGGAATTGGTCGTCCTTCTACTTATGCCCCAACTATTTCGACTATTCAAAAACGAGAATATGTAGTTAAAGAAGCTAGAGATGGAACAATAAGAGAATATTCTGTTTTGACTTTAAAAAACAATAAAATTACAAGTAAAACCAAAACTGAAAATACAGGAGCAGAAAAAAACAAACTATTTCCGACTAATATGGGAATGGTTGTCAATGATTTTTTGGTAGGAAACTTTCCAGATATTGTTGATTTAACTTTTACAGCACAAGTAGAAGCTGAATTTGACAAAATTGCTGATGGAAGTTTAGAGTGGGAAAAGATGCTAAAATCTTTTTATGGACAGTTTCACCCACAAGTAATAAAGGTAGCAGAAGATGGAGAATATGCCAGTACAGCTAGAGAGTTAGGAAAAGATCCAAAAACAGGAAGAGTAATACAAGCAAGAATGGGACGTTATGGTGCAATAGTAGAAAAATTACCATTAGACCCAGAAGATAAAGAACAAAAATCTGAATTTGCGTCTCTTCTTAAAGGACAGTATTTAGATAAAATAACACTAGAAGATGCCCTTGAATTATTTAAACTTCCTCGTGATGTAGGAATGTTTGAGAATAAAAAAGTAGTTGCTGCTATTGGTCGTTTTGGTCCTTATATTCGTCATGATAGTAAATTTGTTTCCATTCCTAAGGAAGAAGACCCACTTACAATAAATGAAGAACGAGCTATTGAACTCATTAAGGAAAAACGAGAAAAAGATGCTAAGAAAATAATTAAAGTTTTTCCTGAAAACGAAGAAGTGCGTGTTCTGAATGGACGTTGGGGAGCATATATCGCTGTTGGAAAGCAGAATGTCAAAATCCCTAAAGACTTAGACATTGAACCTGTTGATTTGACGCTAGAAAAATGCTTAGAACTTGCCGAAGCTGCACCAGAGAAAAAAGGTAGATATGCTAAAAAAACAGCTACAACTACTAAAAAAGCTCCTGCAAAAAAAGCCACCACAAAGAAAACAACAGCTAAAAAGCCAGCAGCTAAAAAAGCTACACCAGCAAAGAAAACGACAGCTAAAAAAACTACTGTGAAAAAGACAAGTACCAAAAAGAAAACAGATTAATTTGATAAAATAACTCTACAACTAAATCACAACTCACCTTTGCAAACTATTTTAAAGTTTTTGAAGGTGTTTTTTTATGCTTTTTTTTAATTGCATTTTAATTTAAAAAATAGTACATTTGCAATTAATTATTTTTACTATATAACTTACATTAAAAATGTTAAAATTAAACTGGTTATTTTTATTAATTATTTCAGCTGTATTTTTGACTTCTTGTGGAGACGAAGAAGAAGAGTCTGAAGATAATTTAGGTGTTGTAGGAACTTGGAACTTGGTAAGTCTTAAATATAATAGTGTGACTACCATAACTTATGACGCAGGTCCAGTGCTAAATAATGCTACTGTGGCAGAAGCTGTCGACACTGATTTACGTCTTACTTTCAATGCGAATAATACATACACAACAGAAGGAGATTATTCTATCAAAATAGCTCCAGATATTGAGGATGGGGAAGATTTGGCAGTAATAATAGATTATCAAAACTTTTTTGGTACAGGAACTTGGAAAAAAGAAGGAAATGAGTTGATATTTAATGAAAGCGAATTATCAGGAAGACAAGTTGGAAGCAACACTATTATCGAATTGACAGCAAATAGAATGGTAATAGATATTGAATTTACGCAAAGACAGCAACAACAAGGTGGTACTGCTGTTGCAAAGGTATCAGGTAGATATATATTAGAAAAATAAGTAATCTTTTTCTTTTACTATAGTTTATTAGATACTTAAAAACCATCTTCAAAACTTACTTTTAAGTTTTGAGGATGGTTTTAATTTTAAAGATTGAAATATTTACTCTTTTGTAGAAAACCACAAAGGTCCTACAGCCAGTAACAAGACTATACTATTAAAAAAAGCATTTGAAATATTTCCAGAAGCAATAGAACCTGAACTATCTAAAACAAACCAAGACAAAAGACTTACAACTATTGTCTTTCTTACCTCTTCAGGTGCTTTGTCATAAACCCATATAGACAGACACCAAATCATTACTCCCCAACCCAAAAGAAAACCTCCTGTAAGTGCTGACAAAAAATGAATATCAGCAGATTGATAAGTTATTGATCCATCCATTGACCAACTTAATATATCTAATGTTAGGCGAGCTGGTTCAGAAGTAGAATCCATCGTTCCTAAAAAGAAAATTGGAGCAAAAGAGCCTACAACTATCGCTGTTACTTTTAACCAAAACTTATGAAATTTTTGAGAACGTATTTTGCTATTGTGTGATGTTTTCATACTAAATTTGTGTTTAAATAAATGATTTATAACACAAATTTAGAAATAGAATCACTTGACTTTTAGACACTACCGTCTAATTTGGGAATGGTTACTCTATTTGTTCTTTTAAACTCTCTTACTAATAGCTTTAATTCGTTGAAATAATTATTCAACCAATCATGATTTAATGTTTCATCTGTAATTTGGAGATAAAAGTTTTCAAGACTTAGTTTGAGCATTAGTTCAGATAAATGAGAGTTGCTTTTTAGATCAAGTATTTCAGTCCAAACTCCCAGTATTGCAGGTATTGTCATTTGATTAGTTTTAATGAAGCATTTTTCAAAATCCTCATTCTGCCTGTGGATACGTAATTGTCGATTAAAAAGAAGGTCTGTTTTATGCTCTACTATAATCTCAATTAGCTCTTCTAATGATAAGCAGTTAGCTTCTTTTTCTGCCATAATCTTGGCTTGAAGCACATGATAATCTAGCAAAACACTTATAAATAGTTCTGAATCTGCAAAATGATGATAAAAAGAAGATTTATTTTTACCAATATCTTTTGACAATCGTTCAATTTTCAATCCTTGAGGTCCTTCATAAGCAAATACTTTGTACCCTTTTTCAATCCAAGGTTGTTGAGTTTTATTCATTACTTACAAATTATGTTATCAAATTTCTTTGATAATGGATTTTAAGAGAAGTTGTTCTAAGAATAATTTTAATTGTTTTTGTTGGCGTAGTTACACTAAAATATCAAATGGCTTATTTTACCAATCTCCATTGCTTTCATCAAAGAAGTCTAGTTCGTTTTTTTGCTTTTCTTTTCTTCCACTTTTATTTATGTAATAACGTTCACCATCTTTTTCTACTAGAGCTTGCTGAGTTGTTCCGAAGGCTTCTGCTGCATCATAAATAAGAGGAATAATTATTTTTCCTGCTTTATCTACATACCCCCATTTATTTCCTTTTCTTACAGCAATAGGACTTTCTTCTGTCGTGCCTACATCATCATATTCTGTACTGATTACTTCTTCTGCATCTTCATTTACAAATCCTTTTTTACCATTTTTGGCTACTTCCAAAAGTCCACTGATAAAGACTGAACTAACAGAAGAATAACGATTTGTATTTATTTTTTGATTTCCATTTGTACGCAAATCTAAGAAGCTATAACTCATTATTCCATTTATATTTTCTGAGACAATTATAATATTATCATTATTAGTAAAACGAATTTGGTCATAACTGATAGGTACAATTTCTTCTCCTTTATGATTAATAATTCCCCATTTTCCTTTTTTCTTTACCTCAGCTCTGCCATTTTTAAAATTACCAGCTTGCTCAAATTCAATAGGTAAAATAATTTTTGCATCCGTACTGACATATCCATTTTTTCCATTCAAAGTAACTTTTGCAAATCCTTCTGAGAAGTTATCAATTTGGTC
Organism: Bernardetia sp. MNP-M8; assembly: GCF_037126285.1. NCBI lineage: Bacteria > Pseudomonadati > Bacteroidota > Cytophagia > Cytophagales > Bernardetiaceae > Bernardetia > Bernardetia sp. MNP-M8. The sequence goes on along the minus strand of NZ_CP147012.1, from coordinate 3,733,944 downwards.
ATAAATTATGGGAACAAGCATTTTTCCTTCCATATCAATAATTCCCCATTTGCCATTTTTTTCTACCTTTGCATAACCAGCAAGAGGCTCTACATCTTCTCCAAAACCCGAACTTTGAGGGTAAATATAAAAAAATGATTCTGCATTATCATATTTTATTGGAATGACAATCGTTTCAGTCTTTGTATTAAAATAGCCATATTTTCCTTCTTTTTTTACTCGTTTCAAGATAGCATTATTTGCCATTAGCATATAATCAACATCATCAAAATTGTATTCGATGATTTCATTTTTGCTATTGAGATAATTCCACTGTTCTCCTCTTTCTAAAAAAATTCTATTTCTTCCTACTGTTGAGCTTATTTTGTCATACGCAAAAGGCATTACATTTTCATTTTCAACATGAAGTCCCATTTTTCCGTTTGTTTCATCTTCTGTCCACATAAAAGGTATTTCATCCATATCAATAAAAATATCAGAAGCTGAAGCCACTTGCAAATAACGATTTCCAAATTTATCAATAGATTGCCAGTCGTCACCATATTTGACCCAACCTTGTTCATCTAAAAATGGCAATGCACCATCATAATTAAATTCTATAAATGGACTTCCACTGATTGAAATATATCCCCATTTTCCATCTTGCTTGACGGCTGCAAAACCTTCAGAAAAAGAATAGGCTTCTTCAAATTTTGGTGGAATAAGCCAATTTCCATCTGCTGATAAATATCCATATTTTGACTTCTCTTCTTTTTCATATTCTTGAGCCAATGCAAGTCCATTTTGAAACGATTCTACCATTTTATATTTTGGCTCTATCAACCACTTTCCTTTTTTATCAATAAATCCCCACTTACCATCTTGCTTAACGGCTGCAAATCCCGAAGAAAAAGGTTTTGCATCTTCATACTTTTTCTTCATTTTTTTTCCTTTTTCATTGATGTAAGTGTATGTTCCATCATGATATTTGGCTAATAAAAAACCATCTGAATAGGAGTAAATATAATCCCATCTGAACTTGGTCAGGGGTTTTCCTTCTCGTTTTATTATACCAAAATTTCCATTGATACGAGCTACTGCATCTCCTCTAAAAAACTTTCCTATTTCGTCATAGGTAACAGGAACAGTAATTTTGCCTTTCGAATCCATTAAACCTGTTTTCCCATCTTGATATACTTTTAGATAATCATTGCTTAGTTTGTCTATCTTATCAAAAACAGGTGGTTGCAAAATCTTTCCAGTCGGACTGATTGCTCCCCAATGTTTGTTTTTCTTGACCAAAATAAGGTTGTTTTTATAAAAAATATCTACTTCATCATACTGAGTTGGAGCGATAATTTTTCCATTTTCTCCCATAAAACCATATTTATTTAACTTTCTTATCCAAGCTAAATTTTCTGTGATAAAATGAATTTCATCATATTCTAAAGGCACGATAAGTTCTCCTTGCTTGTTAATTACGCCCCAATGGTCATTCTTTTTAACGTGTGCAATGCCATTTTCAAAATCATCTATTTCTTGATAAATAATAGGAGTAACTAATTTTCCTTCTTTGTCCATTAATCCAAATAGATTGTCTTGATGAACTTTAGCTAATCCATCAATGAAAGGCTCATAAATTGGATAAGAAGACTTTAAAACTTGATTTCCTTTTTTGTCAATAAAAAACCATTCTTTGTCTTTTCTTACTGCTCCTAATCCTTCTGAAAAATACTTTGCTTCATCATAAATAAAATCTACAATGGTTTCACCTTTTTCGTTGATATAGCCCCACTTATTCGTATTATTTTTTGAGCTTTCTTCTGTTCTGACTTCTGCCACTCCTTCATAAAAAAAGGGAATATCTTTATAAATTATCTTCACTACTTCTTTTCCTTCTTTGTCTATTTTGCCCCACAGGTTATTTTTTTGAACTAATGCTGTTCCTTTTTCAAAGTCTTTTGCATTTTCATAAACAAATGGAATAATCTCTTCACCTTTTTTATTAATAAAGCCATATTTTCCATTTTTTCTGACATAGGCTAAGTCTTCTGAAAAGTTATAGGCATCATCATATATCAAATCAATTACTAAGTTTCCTTCTATATCTACAAAACCAACCCGATTATTTTTTTGAACTCTTGCCATTCCATCTTTAAAAGGATAAGCATACGAATATTCAAAAGGTACAATAGAGACATTCTGAACATCAATAAAGCCAGCTCTTCCTTCTAAACGAGCCACTGCTCTTCCTTGCTTAAATGCTCCTAATTCTTGATAAATAATTGGCACAAACTGTTCTCCATCTTCGGTAATATATCCCCAACGACCATTTTTCTGAACTCTAGCTACTTTGATAGGTTGATTTTCTGCATTCTTGATTTGCTCAAAATCTATTGCTTGAGTATAATGAGCAGGAATAAGAATCATTCCTGTTTTTTTGTCTTTGTAGCCATATTTTTGTGTTTCTCCATCGTCGTTACTTTGATGAAAAGGTACTAAATCTTGACTATATACATTATTAGAAAAACAGAAAGTAAATAAAGTCAAAGCCGTAATCAGTTGGCAGACAGAAGAAAGACGAATTAGATAAATATTCATGCAAAGTAGTGGTTAGGCTTAAAACAATTTTCCCATTTTGAAACTATACAAAACTATAAGTAGAATAGAAAAAAAAGCAAGGTAAGTCAAATTTAGGATTTCATAAAACTAATTTATAGTAGTTTGAGCAAAGAAACAAATCAAAATCCTTTTTTACTTTTTTTATTTAATGATAGTTTGTGTTTTTATTCCTACATTCAAAGCAAAATAGTACATTTATCTTCTTACTTTTAGACTATAAAGCTGTACCTTTGTAGTAAGGAATGATTACGAAGCGTTTTGTAGTGAAATAAAAAAATTTCGTCCTTCAAAATTTTGTTAGAAAACAATAAAGTGTAGTTCTTTGTAGCTACACTTTTTTTATTCAAAATCATTTTACAAATAATAGATTCAATCAAAATGGGAAAAATAGCCTTAGAAGAATTAGAGTTTTTTGCCAAACATGGCGTGCTTAAAGAAGAACAAATTATTGGAAATCGCTATCGAATTGATGTCGAAGTAGAAGCAGACTTAGAAAAAGCCTCAAAAAGTGATAATGTAAAAGATACAGTAGATTATGGACATCTATACAGAATTGTAGAACGAGAAGTAAATACACCAGCAAAACTTTTAGAACACTTAGCAGGAAATATCCTAAATGGAATATTAGAGGAAATTCCGAAAGTAGATAACGCAAAAGTAGTTGTTCACAAATATAATGCACCAATTGGAGGTGTTTGTAAATGGTCAAAGGTTACTTTAGAAAGAAATAGAAAAAAACAATCAAAAGTCTAACTCTTCTTTTTATCAATAAAAAGAGCTGCTTTGTGAAGCATTTTACAAAAATCATTTTCAAAATCTTTATTTTTTTGGTCTTGAACTTCTATTTCTGCATCAGTTAAACTTTCTATATTTTCATACATTGTTTTGGGAAAATAAACGTGACGAATACGCTTGAGAGAAAGAGATTGCTGAGCAAAGAAATTTTCTTTATCTTCCAAATGTATTCCATCCATAAAACCAATGATTAGATTTTCTTTTGTAGGGCGAAGATAAAGCAATGGCTTTTTTTGATAATCATAGAAAGGCATTCTCCATTTTATAGATTCCTTTATAGTTGGAAATTCTCTAAAAATGAGTTTACGCAAATAAAAAAGTTCGTTTTGATACTTTTCTTGTTTGAAAATATATTCGCTTACTGCTTCTGATGTTTGCATTTTTGTTTATTATCAAAAAGCCTTTTCCAAACAAATTTAGAAAAGGCTTTTTAAGTTTTATAATTTCAGAAAAATAATTTCTAAAATCTAACTCTTTACCAAAGAACACAAATTAAATAAACTACTATTTTTGAATTACTAATTTATTAATAGTCAATAATTTACATTCGTATTTTTTAATTCGTAATTAATCTTAAACTGTTGTAATATCTTTTTCTTTAGCTTCTAAAAGTTCATCAATTTTTTTAGTATAATCATCAGTAAGTGTTTGGACTCTGTTTTCTGCTCCTTTTATCATGTCTTCTGGCGCACCGTCGATAGCACGTAGTGCATTATTTGTATTCTTACGAACATTACGAATTCCTATTTTACCTTCTTCTGCTTCGTTTTTGGCACGCTTTACAAGTTCCTGACGGCGTTCTCCTGAAAGAGCTGGTACATTGATACGAACCAAATCAGCTTCTCCCATTGGATTAAAACCTAAATTACTATCACGAATAGCACGAGTAATTTCGGCTACCATGCTTTTTTCCCAAGGCTTAATCATTACTGTTTTTACATCAGGAATAGAAATATTTGCTACCTGAGCAAGTGGTGTTTGAGCTCCATAATAATCTACCATAACACCATCAAACATAGAAGCTGTTGGCTTGCCTGCACGAATTTTACTAAACTCTGAAATAGTATGTTTAACAGCTTTGTCCATTTGTTCTTTTGCATCATCAAGATACATATTGATTTCCTCTTGCATAATTTCTATTGATTTGAATGATTTTGAATAAAATTTATATTCAGATTGAATTTTTAGTAAATTAAATACCAAAACTACTAAATTACTCTAAAAACATACTAACTATTTTGAGAAAAATTAGTTTTGTAATTATTTTTCTGTTCAATCAATTATAAAATAATGCTAGAAAAAGTCTATCTTGTTTGACAAATATTGATTCTATTAAATAGAAGTTTTACTTTTTAGATAACTTCAACTTGCTTATATCTTATTTTTAGTTTTATTTTTTCACTTTTGCCTTATTTTTTATGTTAGAATTTAGAGTTATCGAACACAATTCAAAAGATTATTGGGATACTGTTCATTTGAGAGAGTTAGTTTTGCGTCAACCTTTAGGAATGCGTTTCTCTTCAGAGGAGTTAGAGTTAGAAAACAATAGTTATCATATTGCAGTCTATGACGAAACCCAAAAAATAATTGGTGCTGCTATGTTTGTTCCTTTATCTTCTACAAAACTCAAAATGCGACAGGTAGTAGTTGCAGAAGATTGGCAAGGAAGAGGAATTGGAAAAGAACTGATTGAATTTGCAGAAAATTTTGCTCAATCAAAAGACTATCAACTCATTGAAGCAAATGTAAGACAAACAGCAATGGGATTTTATGAAAGTATGAACTATCAAAAACAAGGAAAAGAATTCACCGAAGTTGGTATTCCTCATATGAAAGTAGAGAAAAAATTGAATTCATAATTTCTGAGCATTTTTGTAGTGCGACAAGCGTAGCTAATTGAGACACCATAGCTGTAAGGCTATTAATATTTTTTTCTTCTACTCCGTTAGGAGTTTCATATTGGTAGATAAAAATAAAAAAATTAAAATTCATGTACTCCGTAGGAGTTGTATATTGGTTGTATATTGGTCGCATTTTGTATTAAAAATCTTGAAATCTACCAATATGTAGTTCCTAAGGAAACAGAAAGACAAATAAATTTTTAACCTTAGGGCTATGCTCTCCACCAACGAGCATCAAAATTCGAATAAAATCAATAAGGTGCAAAAATTGTCAAAAAAACATTTAAATTATCGCTCAAAACATAACACTACCCAAAAAAACACTAATTTGTCATATCTTGCTTTCCCAAAGTAAAAAATACCATTCCAACTTTAACTACTCAAAAACACAATGCAAACAAACTTTTCAAAACTCTGCTTTACTACGGCAGTTATAGGTTCTTCACTTCTTTTTAGTTGTGGAGAAAATTCTAAAAAAGATAATTCAACTGAAACTATGACAATTACAGACACACTTACGCCTCCAATGGCTCAAAAAGTTCCTCAAAAATTAGAAGAACACGGATTTACACGCATCGACAATTATTACTGGCTTCGTGATGATAGCCGTACAAAACCTGAAATGCTTGCTTATCTGAATGCAGAAAATGACTATGTAACAAAATCATTGGCACATACAGACGAGTTGCAAACAAAAATTTATAAAGAAATTAGAGGAAGAATAAAAGAAGATGATGCTTCTGTTCCTTATAAATATCAAAATTATTGGTATTACACTCGTTATGAAGAAGGAAAGGAGTATCCAATTTATGGACGTAAGAAAGAAACTTTAGATGCAAAAGAAGAAATTTTATTGAATGGAAACGAGCGTGCTGAAGGAAATGATTTTTATTCAGGCAAAATTAGTGTCAGTACAGGCGAGAATATGATGGCTTTTGCAGAAGACACAACAGGAAGAAGACAATATACTGTTCGTTTCAAAAACCTAGCAACAGGAGAGATATTAGCAGAAACTATTCGAAATGTAGAACCTTCAATAGTTTGGGCAAATGATAGCAAAACTCTTTTTTATGTAAAAAAAGATCCTGAAACATTGCGTTCGCATCAAGTTTGGAGTCATACATTGGGAACAAATCCTGAAACTGACAAACTAATTTATGAAGAAAAAGACGAATCGTACTATACATATATTGGAAAATCAAAATCCAAAAAATATGTAATGATTTATCTGAGCAGCACCCTAAATACAGAAGTTCATTTAATTGATGCTGATAAGCCAACAGCAAAACCAACTGTATTTTTGAAACGAGAAGCAAAGCACGAATATAGTGTAGAGCATCAAGACGACCATTTTTACGTAGTTACAAACTGGGAAGCTCAAAATTTTCGTTTGATGAAAGTAAAAGTAGGTCAGCAAAACGATAAGAGCAAGTGGGAAGAAGTAATTGCTCATCGCCAAGATGTTTTGTTAGAAGATATTGAAGTTTTCAATGATTTTATGGTTTTGAGTGAGCGCAATGAAGGACTTTTACAACTTCGTGTTAGAAATCAAAAAGATAATACTGAACATTATATGGAATTTGAAGACCCTGCATACATGGCTTATACTTCTCAAAACTTTGAGTTTGATACAAAAACACTTCGTTTTGGCTATACTTCCATGACTACTCCAAACTCAGTGTATGATTATGATATGGAAACCAAAGAAAAAACACTCAAAAAACAACAAGAAGTTGTCGGAGGATATGAAACTAATGAGTTTGTTTCGGAGCGTGTTTATGCAACAGCAAAAGATGGAACAAAAATTCCTATTTCGTTAGTCTATAAAAAAGGAACAAAGAAAGATGGAAAAAATCCGTTAGTTGTCTATGGTTATGGTTCGTATGGCGCATCAATGGACGCTTATTTTAGTGTTTCAAGATTGAGTCTTTTAGAACGTGGTTTTGTGTATGCGATTGTACATATTCGTGGTGGAGAAGAAATGGGAAGACAATGGTATGAAGACGGAAAACTGCTAAAAAAGAAAAATACTTTTGAAGATTTTATTGCTTGTACAGAATTTTTACAAAGCGAAGGTTTTGGAAGTCCTGAAACTACGTTTGCTGCTGGTGGAAGTGCTGGTGGTCTTTTGGTGGGTGCAGTTGCTAATATGCGCCCAGAACTTTACAAAGGAGTTTTGGCAGCCGTTCCTTTTGTTGATGTTGTTACTACAATGTTAGATGAGTCTATTCCACTCACAACAAACGAGTTTGACGAATGGGGAAATCCTAAAAACAAGGAATATTATGATTATATGATGACTTATTCGCCGTATGACAATGTAGTTGCTCAAAATTATCCAAATATGTTGGTTACAACAGGTTTGCATGACTCGCAAGTTCAGTACTGGGAACCTGCAAAATGGGTCGCAAAACTTCGTGAATTCAAAACAGATAAAAACAAGCTTTATTTCAAAACTAATATGGATGCTGGACATGGTGGAGCTTCTGGGCGTTTTGAAGCCATCAAAGAAACGGCTTTAGAATATGCTTTTATGTTGGATTTGGTCGGTAAAGCAGAGTAAATAATTAAAATATTCAACTTTATAAACCAACCTCCTATTTTGCTTACTTGTAAGATAGGAGGTTGTTTTTTTCATCTAAAAATATACTTCCTTGTGAGAATATAAGTCAACAAAACCTAACATTTCTACTTAGTTAAATTAGGAATTATAATTAAATCCTCTATGCCTTTAGTCATATTGAGATGTTTTTTTAGAGGCAATAAGCTCTTCTTTTTAGTATATATGATTTCTTCATCTGTAGTGGGATGAATGTAACCATAAAGCTCCAAATCAAAATCGTTATGTTTGAATTTATCCTCCCAGTTTATTAATAAGGAATTATATTCGATAACATTTGTATATATTTCAACTGTACTCAAAGTGTAAAGATACTCTCTTTTTCCAGATTTAGAAAAATCTGGTTTTATATAAAAAGAGATAGCTACACCTGCATAAGGTATATGATTATGAGTAATAAAATTATTGCAAAGAGATAACACTTGATTTTCGTCTACAACTAAAGGAATTTTCATTTCCACTCCAATTTGTTGAGCTATCAATTTTTCATTCTCTTTAATCTTTTCATGAGATAATTTTAATTTTCCCCAAGCATTTCTATAATCTTCTGTTGTTGTTCTCTCTAATAAGGAGATATTTTTAAAAGGTCTTATGAGACCAAGTCTAACCATAGTATCCATTTGTATAATAAGATGAGCTATATCATTCTTATCATCTTTAAGAAGATACAAAATATCAGTAACATGTTTTTTGGTAGAATCTAGAGGTATTGTACTATTAGGCGTAGAATACTTGATAGTATCATTTTTTTCTTGGTAGATAGTATTGGTAGTAGCCTCTGTAAAAGAAACTCCAGTCACCAAATACAAAGTCAATAATAAAAAGATAGTTTTTGTCTGATTATTTTTAATTCGGTGTTTATTTTTATGGTTCATCTAAATTAGATTATGGTAAGAAAATGATTATTGTTTATTTGATGAATATAATCTTTAATTTAGATTGAAGTCACATTTTTATTATATTTTATCGTCTTTTGATATCATTTTAGACTGTTTTATAACTTGGGCGTACTCATAGGCTTCATTAGTAAGTAGTAATAACACTTTCTACAAGGCAGTTTTTTTCTGTTGAAAACAAGAGTCCATTTTTCTCGTTAAACAAAATATTTATCTTAAAACTTTTATAAATCATTGATAGAATCAAACTTGATTTTGTTGTTTCTTTAAATTGTGAAAGTCTTATATCTACATTAAAACTCAAAATACATGGAAGATATAGAAGAAATGTTCTCAGATGCTTTTGAAGTAATTTTTCAAATCCTTTTCAATGTCATTGGAGCGTCTGTTCGATGGATATTTTTCTTTGGAAGTATTTCTTTTAGTCGTTTAAGAAATCAAAAACTTAAAAATATTTTAGTCGCCCTTTTAGTTTGGCTTATGTTACTAGGTGGTGGAGGTTTTTTGTTGTTTAATAAAATTTCTATAAATGAAAAACAAGAGCAGGAGATTAGTATAATCACAAAGACAAATTTCAATTTATGAAAAATGAAGCTTCTCTTTAATTACAAAAATTCCTGCTTTGTTGTATGCAAAATAGAAGTTTTTTGCTTTTCATTGAAAACTACATTCTATTTTTCTCGTTAGAAAAAATATTTCCATTCCCAAATAACAAAAACATGGTAGGAGATATAATTGTAGGTTTGATAGAGGGCATATTTAAAATCCTAATAGAATTAATTTTTAGAATTTTCTTCAATTCAATAGGAGCTGCAATTCGTTGGTTATTTTTTTTAGGAAAATATTCATACAGTCATTTATTTGGACACTTTGGAAGAAATATCATAACTGCTATCTTGACTTGTATTATGATTATTGCAGGTGGAATTTATCTAAATGAAAATTCTAAAAAAGAAATACAAGAACAGGAAAACACTATTAATTTATCAAATTCAAACCATGAACAATATCTTACAGTCAGATTCAGAAAACATTGAATCAATTCTACAAAAAGTGGCTTCTCAAGGAACAGATTATCTAAAAAACATCAATGAGAGAGCAACTTCTAGTAAGTTTGACTCAACAGATCAACTACATCTTAATCAGCAAGGTTTAGGAACAATGCAAACCTTAGAATTATTTAATCAACGATTTGAATCTACTATGGTAGCTTCTTCAGGTTCAAGATTTTGGGGATATGTAACAGGAGGCTCTACGCCTGCATCTCTTGTAGGCGATTGGTTGGCAAGCATCTACGACCAAAATACACAAGCTACAAATGGAAATGGAGATATTTCTGCAAATATTGAGTTAGAAACTATCAATTTATTATTAGATTTATTTGAGCTTCCAAAAGAATTTTTAGGTGGTTTTGTAACAGGTGCAACCATGTCTAACTTTACGTGTTTGGCAGTAGCAAGACAATGGATAGGCAAAAACTACAAAGATAGTCAAGGAAATAATTCACCAAAAGATATAGCAAAGGAAGGAATTAAAGAAGAAATTGCAGTTTTATCAGCTACTCCACATTCATCTGCCATAAAAGCAATTTCTTTATTAGGAATGGGAAGCACAAAAATTATTTCTATCAAAACACTAGAGGGAAATAGAGAAGCCATTTCAATTTCAGATTTAGAAAAAGTTATTGAATCTCTACATGGAAAACCTTTTATTTTGCTTTCAAGTGGAGGAACAGTAAACACTGTAGATTTTGATGATTTTGAAGCAATATCAAAACTAAAAACTAAATATAATTTTTGGTGGCATATTGATGCTGCGTTTGGTGGTTTTGCAGCTTGTTCGGAGAAGACAAAACATTTGGTAAAAGGTTGGGAAAATGCAGATAGCATTACTATAGACTGTCATAAATGGCTAAATGTTCCTTATGAGAGTGCTATTTTTTTAGTAAAAAGAGAATATAGTATTTTACAAACTGAAACATTCCAAAATTCGAATGCACCTTATTTAGGAAACCCATTTGAGAATTTTAGTTATCTCAATGTATTGCCTGAAAACTCTAGGCGTTTGAAAGCTCTTCCTGCTTGGTTTACACTTATGGCGTATGGAAAAGAAGGGTACAGAGATATTGTAGAGAATTGTATTGATTTGGCAAACTATTTTGGTCAGAAAATTACTAAAAGCAATGATTTTGAATTATTAGCACCAATTCATTTGAATAATATTTGTTTTTCCTTAAAGAAAAATAGTAATGAAGATAATCAAGAAGAAGTTACACTTTTTTTAAAAAAGCTAAATGATACAGGAAAAGTATTTATGACTCCAACTTTTTATGAAGGCAGAAAAGGAATTAGAGCTTCTTTTGTAAATTGGAGAACAAAAAAAGAAGATATAGACTTGGTTTTTGAGGAAATGAATCAGATTATTTTATCATTTTAATCATTCTACTTTATGAAAAAACGAAATTTCTATTTACTATTTTTCGTAGGTTTTATTCTTCTAAGTTTTCAATTCCATCAAAAAAATGAAGTCGATGATTTTGATAAAGAACGAAAGCTCAGAGAATTAATTTCTAAAACTCAAATTTTAGAATTACCTATTTTTTTAGATGTTTATCAAGAAGAAAAATCTGCAAAATTGATTGGTTTAGATAAATTATTGAAAATGAATATAGAATCAATGGATAAGGGTAATGATTTGATTGCTGTTTTGGGAATTTTACCTGATACGTCTAATTATTTTACGTTTTTAGCTTACAAAGCTGGAGATATTTTGTACCCTACATTTGTTACTTTCAATAAAAAAGGAAATTTGATAGATGACAAACCAATTCTTTTAAATGAAAATTTTAATATTTTTGAAGAAGTAGATTTAAGTTATCAAACAAGCACAGTAAATTTATCAAAAACTAAAAGAGGTCTTGAAATAACACTTTTGGAAATAACTAAAGGCAAAAGATACAGAGAATTTGAATCAAATACAGAAAATACAAATCTAACAGATAGTCTTTTTTGTCAGCAAGTTATACAGACAGGTTTTTTGGATGAAAATGGAAAAGTTATTTTTGATGATAAAATCATAGAGGATTGTAGATAGACTAGACTTAATCTTTCCATAAAGTCTTAATAATTTCTTGTGCTTGTTTTAGTTTTTCTGAATTGAAACCTACAAGTAGACTTGTTTGAACCCAATATTTCTTATATTTTTCTTCCAAATTATGCAAACTAGAATCATCATCTAAAATCAGAAAGTTATTTATTGGCTCATGTGATAGAAAGGCTTCTATTTCTTTCCGTCTTGAAATTTGATAATCTCCATTTGGCAAAAATCCTTTTATTTCTGTCTTTATATTACGATTAATGAATATTTCTCTAAATTCTTGTAGCGTTTTATTCATTCTTCTTGTTGAGGAAAGCCATAATTCACATTCTAAGTCTTCGGTTAGTTTATTAAAATTTTCCACACATTTTTTATTGAATACAGAATAACCATCAAAATCCATTTCATCGGCTTTCCAAGTAGGAGTTGTAATCAAAACACCATCTAAATCTAAAATAATTACGTTTTTCATAACAATTGCTTATACAAAATATTACTTCAATAAATTTGCTGTAATAGAAGTGTGTGAAGCATTGCGAGCAGGAACAAAAGAAGCTAAAATAGTAACTACAATCACTGTAACACACACCCAAATAACATCTAAATACTCTAACTCAACGGGATAAGATTCCACAATCGAATTTCCACTTCCCAAAGGAACAAAACCCCATTGCTGTTGTGCCAAAACCATTGAAATGCTTAAAAAAATTCCGACTACTGCTCCAATAAAAGCAATGATAGAGCCTTCAAAATAAAAAAGCCTTCGTATCATTGATTTTGAAGCTCCAATAGAAAAGAGAAGTGAAATATCATAACGTTTTTCTACAGCAAGCATCGCCAAAGAAAAGAAAATATTAAAACTTGCAAGCGCAAGTACAAACGAAAAAGCAATGTAGGCAAAAAAACGTTCAATCTTAAAAGCTCTCAAGATACTTGCCTGCTGTTGTTCGGCATTTTCTACCAAAAATTTTCCTTTAAACTTTCCATCAGTTTCTATTTTGGCATCTTTTACTAAAAGTCCAGACTTATCTTCTAATTCTCGTTTTAATTCTCTTTGAACTTTATTGATTGAAAAACCCTCTTTCACTTTGATTTCTAAAGAAGTTCGTCTTTTATTATAATCTGTCAATTTTTGGGCAAAAGAAAGAGGAACAATAACATGATTTTGGTCAAATTGCTGTTCGATAAAAAGAACTCCACCTGTCATAATTGCCTCTTGATTAAAGGCATTTAATGGATTGGTTGGCGAAATATTTTTCACTCCTTTTTTGGGATACCACACTTGCAAGGGCGTAATTTCATCATTCATAGCGACAGAAAGCATGGTGTAAACTCCATATCCTAAAAGAGCAAAATCTAAATTTCCTTCTTTTATTTTAAATTTTCCATCAATAATTTGGTCTTTGAGTTGATACTGTTCTGAAAAATTATCACTTACACCTTTCAAATGGACAGCCATTCGTGTGCCTTTATATTGAATGAGCGCATTATCTTCAATTACTTCTGTAACAGTTTTAACTCCTTCTATGCTTTTAATGGTCTGCATTAGAGAATCACTCAAAACAAATGATTTTCCTTCTTTAGCAGAAATTTTTAGTTCAGCATTATAGGCTGTATGTAGTTTTCGTGTTAAATCTTCTAATCCATTGAAGACTGAAAGTACAATAATAAGTGCTGCTGTTCCGATAGCCACACCAATCATAGACATAAAAGTCAAAAGATTAATAAAATTTCGTTTTTTCTTGGCAAAAAAATAGCGACGAGCAATAAAAAGAGCTGTATTCATAAAAATTATTCTAATTCAAATCAAAATGAATTTTATTCGATATTCTGTAATTAAAAAACCTTATAAAATTATCTTATTAAAGTATAAGGAAATTTTATAAGGTTTAAAAGTAGGTTTGTTTACTTGATGATATGTAAAGTTTAGGCAAGTAACCAGTTGAGAGCTTCATCTTCTGTTTTGAAATTTTTAGATTCTTCAGAATAATCGCCTTCATTTCTCATTGTATCTAATTGCTTCAAAGACATTTGATTATAAATATCTTCTGCTACAATACGAGCTACTTTAAAAAACTTAGTGTTTGAAACTTCATAAGCCTTCGGAAAATAATTTTCTTTGAGCCAATCTCTGTTCTCTTCTGCAATTACTTTGCTCTGACTCATATCTACTAAAAGTTTATTGGTTTGATATTTTTCTATCAAATCTAATACTTCTAACCAACAAGGTTGATATTTTTCTAATACCAAAAAGCCTTTCATTTCTACTTTGATGTAATTGCCTTTTGAATCTTCTACATGATTTACTTGATAAGAGCCAGCCATACGAATAAAAATTAGTTTTATATAGGGAAAATAATGTGTGAAATATAACAACTAATTTGATAAAACAAAAGGCTATTTGGTCAAATAGAAAAAAAACATATTTTTTTATTGATTATGCAACATTGTTGATTTAGCAAATCAGAGCCATCAGTTTTTCATCAAACAAAATATATTTTGTAGGAGAAAAATGTGTTCTGTCGTGGTCTTTCATTTTATTGAAAATCGCACGAATTTTATGTTGTTTATTGCGTTTTGTATCATTAACAGCCGTTTTCAGAATTTTTACAAAGCTAATAACATGTTCGCAATGTTCTTTTCCCATTAATCTAATTTGACGCTGAATACTACTTATAAGTTGATTAAATAAGTCATACTCTTTCATGATTGCATACTCTAAAGCCAAGATAGACTTTATTTCTAATTGAGCATATGGGTATTTTTTTAAATTTACGTTATTTAAAAGATTATTTAACCAACGAGAAGCCTCTTCATACTTATCAGCATAATGACAAGAGATAGCACGATAGGTAATATATTCAATATATTTTGGCATGTCATCTTCATCTGCTTCATAATCAGTAAACAACATTTCATTTTCTGCATGCATATATGCCTGTTCGCCTGCACGAATACAGCGTTCAATTTTTGTATGTAAAAACTGTGAAGGATACGTATACCAGCTATAATTTGTCAATAAATCACCTATTGCTTCGTTTACATCTTCATAATATTTTTCTGCTTTACGATATACTTTATAGTAATTGTAGTATTCCAAACGCAAAAATTCGAATAATAAACGGAAGTGATAATAAATTGTATCTTTTTCGTAAGTAGCAAATATCTTATTTACTTTTATCAAAATATCTTCAATTGGTTCTTCATCATCAGTAATGCCTTCATCACCTTCAACAAATAACCTATGAAAAATATTAATACAACTTTGATAAACAAATAGACGATGTGATTCATAAAGACGAGCTACATTTTCAATCTCGTTTTTAAGTAAAGTAAGTCCTAAACGTTCTACTTCATCACCTGTCATGGAATATACTCCAAATTTTTTGAAATAGTCTGACAAAATATCCTCTGCTCTATCAATAGCTAACATGTAAGCTACATGTTTGTTATAGAGTTGAGAATATTCGTAATGTTCTTGAGTATGAACGTGAAGTTTTTTGAGAGCCTTGTAAACAAGAGTAAGTTCGTTGGAAAGATCATAGTCTAGTAATTCCTTTTCCAATTTTTTGATAGTAGCAATAGAAATCGTTTTCTTTTTTGTAAATAGAACTTCATTAATATTAGCTACTTTTTTGAGCAAATCAGTACGAGGACTTTCCATTTGCTGAAGTAAATACTCTTCTATTTTTTGGTTCAGACGAGAACGCAGTGTATAATACGCATTCGTATTTACATCTAGCTCTTCCATTACTTTTCCATCTGCAAGACTTCTTTCTCGTAAGGCTTTAAGTAAAAAAGCAGATTTATCAGCATTACTGACAACTAATGAATCATGTATTGCTTGGTAATCTTTTTCAGATAATTGCTTTATTATATTTGTGAGTTTTGCCATAATAGTTTCTTGAATGTACGTTTTAGGGGTACTGCTTTTTAGTGTAGCTTGAAAAGTAACGCTGAAAAATTTAAGGGATTTTATTAGTCAAAGATGTATTTTAAACATCTACTATATCGTTTTTCCCTTAAAATTAAGAAAAACTACAATTTTATAGCAACTTTTAGGTCTTTTTTTTTCAAAAAAAGTAAAATTTGTACTTTGTTAATACAATTTTTGGTTATTCTTCCTCTTTTGAGCCTTGATATCTTGCTCTTAAGACGGATAAACTAATTTTGTCAGGAACTAAAATAGCTTCTGGAAAATCATCTTTTATAGCTACAAGTTGTCTTTGTGCTTCTAACTGACTAATGAAATATCCTGCCTTTATTTTAAATAAAGGTTGTTCATAAACAGATTCTGCTCTAAGACCATGTCTAGAAAGTGTATAACTTGCTTTATTTTTTACTGCGTTTGCTTTATCGCTATCCGAACCTGTATAAAGTTGAATACGATAACCAGGTAAAGATTTGAGATCAGAATTTTTTTCAGCCAAACGAGAAAGCATTGCATCTACTGCCATTGCATCAGAAGTAGGTGGTGTGCCATTGGTTTGATTTGATGTATTTGTAGTTTCGGTATTTTCTACTTTTGTAATTTCCTTTGTAGGTGCTTTATAAGTTGCTAAAGCTATTCTAAATGCCCCTAAATCTTCATTATAAACAGATGTTGAAGAGGAAGTAGGTTTTGTAGTTGTACAGCCAAACAAACTCATTAGAAAAACTAATGAAATTGAGAAGAGCAAAAAGCGATATTTTATAATTTTGTTCACTAATTTTATACTTTTAGTTTTAGCTTAATTACTTTTTTTTAATAATGATAAATCAAACTTTCCAATAAAAAGGAAAATTTGATTTACCAAACTAATCTTTTATTTGCAGACAAGCAAATGACTATACAAACACAGTTCCTATCAAATCAGCAAATTTACGTTCACGTTGTGCAATTTCTTTTGAAGAAAGATTTTCCAAACGCTCTGTTCCAAATTTTTCTACACAAAAAGAAGCCATTGCCGAACCTTTAATTACTGCTTTTGACATTGTTTGGAAATCAATTGTTCCTTGTTGTGCCATATAACCAATAAAACCTGCTGCAAAAGTATCTCCTGCACCAGTTGGGTCAAATACTTCTTCTAAAGGCAGAGCTGGAGCATAATAAATTTTATCATCCTCTTTAGTTAACTCAAAAAGAAGTGCGCCATGTTCTCCTTTTTTAATTATTACATATTTAGGTCCCATTGCATGAATCTTGCGAGCAGCCTTTACAAGCGAATATTCTCCTGATAATTGTCTTGCTTCTTCGTCGTTAATCGAAAGAACATCAACAAGTTTTAATGTTTTTTTCAATTCTTCTAAAGCTACATCCATCCAAAAATTCATTGTATCCATAACAATAAGTTTAGGACGTTTTTTCAATCTTTCGATAACTGTACGCTGAACTTGTGGCGCAAGATTACCCAACATTAAATACTCACAATCTTGATACGATTCTGGGATGATTGGATCAAAGTTTTCTAAAACATTCAATTCTGTGATAAGTGTATCTCTAGAATTCATGTCGTTGTTATACTTTCCTTTCCAAAAAAATGATTTCTCATCTTCTTTAATTTGTAGTCCTTCGGTATTTACGCCATGCGACTCTAACATTTTGATTTTGTCTTTTGGAAAATCGCCACCTACTACAGCTACCAAATTAATAGGTTTAGTAAAATAAGAAGCGCAAAGGCTAATAAACGTGGCTGCACCACCAATAATTTTGTCTGTACTACCAAAAGGAGTTTCGATGGCATCAAAGGCAACCGAACCGACTACTAATAAACTCATATATACAAATTGTGAATTATGAATTGTGAATTATGAATAAATACTAATGTTTCGTAATTCTAAATTCAATTATTTCTAAAAAAATTAAAGTACAAATTTACGAATAAATTTAGATTTTAGAAGTTTGATTTAGAAGTAGATCCAAATCATACTAAAGATAGCCTACAAATCATTTGTTTTAAAAGTATCATCTTGACGAATATCTCCTGTTTGATAGCCTTTCATAAACCATTTTTTACGCTGTGCAGACGTGCCATGAGTGAAAGATTCTGGAACAGTATAACCTTGTGATTGTTTCTGCAAACGGTCGTCTCCAATGGCATTGGCAGCATTCATAGCTTCTTCTATATCACCTTCTTCCAAAATGCCTTTCCATTTGTCAGCATAATGCGCCCAAACTCCTGCATAAAAATCGGCTTGTAGTTCTAACCTGACAGAAAGTTCATTTTGTTTAGTTTTGGAAACTCTTCCTCTATGATCATTTACATAATCACTAGCACCAAGTTGTTTTTGGATATGATGTCCTACTTCGTGAGCAATTACATAGGCTGCTGCAAAATCTCCTCCTGCACCAAAACGATTTTGTAATTCTTCGAAAAAGGTAAGGTCAATATAAATATCTTGGTCGGCTGGACAATAAAAAGGACCTGTTGCAGATTGACCTGTTCCACAATCAGTATTTGTTACTCCACTAAAAAGAACTAATTTAGGTTCTGGATAATCAGCATTGAGTTCTTCTTGAAAAATTTTATTCCAAACATCTTCTGTATCTTTCAGAACAACAGATGCAAACTGTCCCATATCGTCAGTTGGTTGTCCATTTTCATCACTTGTACTTACTCTATTTTCAGTCTGTACAGCACCTCCATCAGAAGCTCCTCCCAAAATAGCTGAAGGGTCTCCTCCCAAAAGCATCACAATGATAACAATGATAACACCACCAATACCTAGACCAGCTTTACCTACTCCACCACCCATTCCACCAAAACTAGAACCACCACTTCCACGACGGTCTTCTACATTACCACTTCCTTGTCTTCCTTTCCAACGCATAATTAAAAAAATTTAAGATTAAAAAATTGAATAAAATTGATTTATTAATATTGATAACTCTAAAATAAGAAAATTGTGTTTAAAACTCTCGTTTTTTATTGGACTTTCAAAAATGAGTTTCTTTTATGAGTGATTTTTTGTATAAAAAATATCATTACATTTCATAAATATCCTTTACACTCACTTCACAGTCCAAAATCTCCAAAATAGCATCCATATTGAGCATTTCTTCTGTATATTTTGTTTCACTTTCCAAAGTACGAACATAAACGGCAGGTTCTTTTGTATCAAGGCTACTTTCTATCATAATATATTTTTCAAGTGATTTTATTTTTTTGTAACATTCAAACTTATCTCCTTTGTCATAATTACTTGTAAAATCAGAAAGAACTTCTATAATAATTTTGGGTTCTTTGAGTGAATATGCGCCATAAAGCATTTTTTCTTTCTCAATTTCGCCACAATAAATATGAATATCAGGATATAAAAAAGCCTTTTCGCAGTCTGGTGTGTGTAATTTCATATCACCAGTTACTAATGTGCATCCTTTTTCACGAAGGCACATATCAAGTAAACGAATAAGGTTTTTGATAATAATTTGATGTTCAAGAGTTGTCCCTGCCATTGCACGAATTTCTCCATTCAGATATTCTATTTTTTCATCCGTATTGGCATCAATCATCATATATTCTTCTACACTTATTCTTCTTTTTGAGATTGTCATTTTCTTGAGTTTTATAGTGCTATTTTGTTCTTTTATAAAAATACAAAAAAACTGTTCAATAATAAAGAATTATCAAACAGTTTTTAGGCTTCTGTTTCAAGCGTCGACGCTTGAAACAGAAAATAAATATCCACCACTTAAACCTTAGCTTTCAAATCAACTTTAATTTCTAGTTCATTAAGTTGTTTTTCATCAATTGGAGCAGGTGCATCAATCATCAAATCTTTTCCTGCGTTATTTTTAGGGAAAGCGATAAAATCTCTAATACTCTGCTCACCACCAAAGAGTGCACAAAGACGGTCAAAACCAAGTGCAATTCCACCGTGAGGAGGCGCACCATATTCGAAAGCGTCCATTAAGAAACCAAATTGAGCCTTTGCTTCTTCATCTGAAAAACCTAAAAATGCCAACATTTTTTCCTGTAAAGCTCTATCGTAAATACGAATAGAACCACCACCAATCTCAACACCATTCAAAACCAAATCATACGCATCTGCACGAACATCAGCAGGATTTGTATTTAATTTTTCTAAATCTTCTTTTTTAGGAGACGTAAAAGGGTGGTGCATCGCAAACCAACGATTTTCTTCTTCTCCCCATTCTAATAAAGGAAAATCAAGAACCCAAAGAGGTTTGTAATCGTCAGCTTTACGGAGTCCTAATTGATTGCCCATTTCTAAACGCAATTCGCTCATAGCTTTTCTAGTTTTGTCTGCATTTCCTGCCAAAACTAAAATTAAATCTCCTGCTTTTGCATCAAAAAGGTTTGCCCATTTCTTCAAATCCTCTTCATTGAAAAATTTATCTACTGAAGATTTTAATGTTCCATCAGCATTAACTTTCAAATAAATAAGTCCTGTTGCACCAATTTGTGGTTTTTTTACAAAATTTGTAAGGGCATCTAGTTGCTTACGAGAATAATCTGCACAGCCTGTCGCATTTATTCCTACGACTAATTCAGCATCATCAAAAACTTTAAAATCTTTTCCTTTTGTAACATCGTTCATTTCCTTAAACTTCATTTCAAAACGAATATCTGGCTTGTCGTTTCCATACGTTTTCATCGCTTCATCATACGTCATTCTAGGGAAATCATTTTCGATATTGATTCCTTTGAGTTCTTTAAAAAGATATTTCAAAAGTCCTTCAAAATTATTCAAAATATCTTCTTGGGAAACAAACGACATTTCGCAGTCAATTTGAGTAAACTCTGGCTGACGGTCTGCTCTCAAATCTTCATCTCTAAAACAACGAACAATTTGGAAATATTTATCATAACCCGAAACCATCAAAATCTGCTTAAATGTCTGTGGACTTTGTGGCAAGGCATAAAATTCCCCTGGGTGCATACGACTAGGAACTACAAAATCTCGTGCGCCTTCAGGAGTAGATTTTATCAAAAATGGCGTTTCGATTTCCATAAAATCTTTTGCATCCAAATATCTACGCATTGCTTGTGCCATTTTGTGGCGAAGCATCATATTATTTTGAAGTTTTGGACGACGTAAATCCAAATAACGATATTTCATACGCAGCTCATCTCCTCCGTCTGTATCATCTTCTACTAAAAAAGGAGGCGTTTTAGATTCATTCAGAATCTCAAGGCTCGTAACTTTCAATTCTACTTCTCCTGTCGGAATATCTAAGTTTTTAGAAGTGCGTTCAATTAGCTTTCCTGTTGCCTTGATGACACATTCTCTACCCATTTTCTCTCTAACAAGTTCTAGAAGTTTTGGGTCTGTGCTGTCTTCTTCTAAAAAAAGCTGCGTAATTCCGTATCTATCACGAAGGTCAATCCAAAGTAATTTTCCTTTATCACGAATACGACGTACCCAACCACAAAGGATTATTTCTTCATTCTTTTCTACGTCTGAAAGGCGAAGTTCTCCACAAGTATGCGTTCTTAACATAAATCTATTTTTAAGGCTTTAATTTTATATCTTTTTTTACGCACCTTAAAAGGTACGGAACAAAATAATTGCATACTAAAGTGTACACTATATTTGTATATTCTGCAAAGGTAAAATTTTTTTATTACTTCATGTATTTTTTAATCTCTGTTTCGTAATCTGTGGGATTTATTTTGATAGGCTCATCAGTTCCATTAAATAAAATAACTTGCCAAGCATTTTGAGATAAATCTAACTCAAAAACTTCATTTTTAGAACTCTGAAATTTCAAATTTCCTTGTGCTTCTGTATCTACTATAGAAATTTCTTGAGAAGTTAAATATTCTCTTGTTAAATCTAAATAAGACATGTTTTCATTTAAGATAACATCATAATTATCAGCATCTGTTTTTTGTAACTCTTCTATCATTTCAATCGTTGGCATGACAAAAATGGCACAAGGCTTAGATATAGTTTCATCTAGTTTATTTTTTTTAATAAAAAAAGAACTGAAACTAAAAATAATACTAGTAAAAAATAGAGATAGGATTATTGTTTTCATATAATTAAAATTAATTAGTTATCGTTTTTACTTAAATTGCAAAACCAAATATATAAAATTTTAACTACATATTTTCAAATAAAAACATGAACTTACCTTCTTATAATGATATTGAAAAAATCCACTTTTGGGTTCCTCCCCAACCTTGTAGTTTAATGTTGACTTTATTTGACAGAGAAGGACAAGAAATAAAAGTAAATATGTTTCCCACAGATGAAGGTCTTGAGATGCTTGAAAAAGAAGAATATACTCCACCACCAAATCTAAATATACCTAGAAGACTTTATATTAATGAAGAACTAGTTGAACATAATGCTTCATTAGAAAAGAAAGTTATCAATATTTTATCAAATTTGATAAGAGATAATCGTTTAGGGCATCCAGAAGGACTTACTGTTATAATGGCTCAAGAAATGATTGATTATTTTAAGTAAGAATAAATTGTTATAAATATACATTGCATTTTTATCTGTAAGTCGTAATAATGTTTCCTGATTTCACAAAAAAATACTCAAATTATTATTGTATATTTGTACTCAATTTTCAAAAAGTGATTTTACATTTACTTAAAAAATATACGCCCTTACATTCAAGAATTAAATCAATATGGTAGATAAATTAGAAGAAATTAGAAAACGTTTTCATGATGTTCGTGAGGAAATGATGAATCCTGACTTGATGAACGACATGGACAATTATGCAAAACTAAGTAAAGAATACAAAGACTTAGAAAAAATTGATTTGAAATATGAAGAATATGAGAAAATACTAAGCAATATCGAAGGCGCAAAATCTGTTTTGAGAGAAGAAAAAGATGAGGATTTTAGAGAAATGGCAAAACAGGAGCTTGAAGAGCTAGAGCCAAAACAGGAAAAAATAGAAAACGAAATCAAGACCCTACTTATTCCTAAAGACCCAGATGATGATAAAAATGCCATTCTTGAAATCCGTGCAGGTGCAGGAGGAGATGAAGCTGGTATTTTTGCAGGAGATTTGTATAGAATGTATCAGCGTTTTGCTGAGGTTCAGAAATGGACTTGGGATATTATCTCATTTAGTGAAGCCACAGCAGGTGGTTATAAAGAAATTATTGTTTCTGTTACTGGAAATGAAGCCTACGGAAAACTTAAATACGAATCAGGCGTTCATCGTGTTCAGCGTGTTCCAGATACAGAAAGTCAAGGACGTGTTCATACTTCGGCTGCATCAGTTGCTGTTTTGCCAGAAACAGATGCCGTAGAAATCAATCTTGATATGGGCGATGTCAAAAAAGATACGTTTAGAGCATCAGGAGCAGGTGGACAGCACGTAAATAAGACAGAATCGGCTATTCGTTTGACTCACCTTCCATCAGGATTAGTAGTAGAATGTCAAGATGGACGTTCACAAATTCAAAACTTTGAACAGGCTTTGAAAGTATTGAAAGCTCGTTTATATGATATGGAACTACAAAAGCAAAATGCTGAAACTTCAGAAACTCGTCGCTCAATGGTAGGACGTGGTGACCGTTCAGACAAAATTCGTACATACAACTACTCACAAGGACGTGTAACCGACCATAGAATAAACTTTAGTGTCTTTAATTTGCCTAACGTAATGGATGGAGATATTGGTTCTTTTATCGAAGAATTGAAATTGGCTGAGAATGCAGAACGTTTGTCGGCTGCTGCGAGTGGAGAGTAAACTAATTTAGAAGTCTGAATTTAGATTTTAGAATTAAATACGAATAAAATGAAAAAGTTATTGCTTGTTATTTTATCTATTTTCCTAATTCAAGTTGGAACTTATTTTCTGATTGGCAAAGGTAGTTTACCTTTAGAAGTAGCCAAAAATAGACGTACTTTTGCAGGAGAATACTATAAAAATATACATCTTTCATCTCAATCAAACCTTTCTAATTCGGATTTTCAAATTATAAAATCATATTTTGAAGACGAACTTGGTTATAAAGTCATTGGAAGCAGAGAAAACAATAAAGACAAAAAAATGTGTGAGTATAAGGTCAGGATAAAACATAAATTTTATTTTATATCTGATGTAAATTCTGCTAATGGGTTCTTTGTTGCTAATGATAATGAGGTTTATGTAGAAGTATTTGAAAGCAAATACATTTGGATTCTCTTCAAGTGGTTTAAATTGCAAGATGAGAATACTGCACAATCTTAGAAAGAAAAAAAGGAATTTGAACTCAATCAAATTCCTTTTTTATGTTTATGAAATAAGAACTAAATAAACTACTATTTTCAAACATTCAGTTAGCTGGTAATCAATGAATTAAATTCGTAATTTTTAATTCGTAATTGCTCCTATATTATTGTCCTTGTCCTAAAGAATAAGAACGAACACCATCAAACGTACAAAGGTTTTCTGTTTTGATAATATCAAATCCTTCTTGATTTAATTTATTCATCAATTTCAAGACTTCTTTGTAATCAATAGCTTCTTCATTTTGTGTTTGGAAGCGACAACGCCAATGATCTGTACAGAAAGTTTCAGGGAATCCATTTGGATACACTTTTACTCCTCTATTTGTAATCATTTGCAGTTCTAGATGTGTGTTGCTTTCTAATGCAGCTTTAGAAAGTGAATCTCCCAATGTATTTGCATTGCGTTTTTTCCCTGTTGGGTCTGCTGTGTCGTTCCAATGCAAGAAAATATCTACTCCTACAAGTTCTTTTTTAGCTATTTTGGTAGGCTCAAGATTAATATTTATCGATTTTCCTCTTCCGTACTCAACAGGCTTTAAAGTAGTAGGTTTTTGTCCCAATCTTTCGATGACAGCTTCTCCAAATTCTTTTGTGCCTACTTTTTTCGTACTAGTTTCTGGGTTGTAAATATCTCCTGTATGAATGCCATCTTCAATTGTTTTGAGCCACGCATTTTGCACTTTTTCAGCAATATCAGCTTGTCCGATATAAACTAACATTTGAACAGCTCCTAATAAAAGACCTGATGGATTTGCAATTCCTTTTCCTGCAATATCAGGCGCAGAACCGTGAATGGCTTCAAACATAGCAAAATCATCACCTATATTTGCCGAACCTGCAAGACCTACCGAACCTGTAATCTCAGCAGCTACATCAGAAAGAATATCACCATACAAGTTTGGCATTACAATTACATCAAACTGTTCTGGTTTTGTTGCTAATTTGGCAGCCCCTATATCCACAATCCAATGTTCTTTTTCTATTTCTGGATATTCTGCGCCTATTCTATCAAATGTCTTGTGGAAAAGTCCATCAGTAATTTTCATGATATTATCCTTCGAAAAACAAGTAACTTTCTTACGATTATATACTTTTGCATATTCGAAAGCATAACGGATAATTTTTTCTGTTCCTACACTTGTAATCAGTTTCAAACATTGTGTTACTTCGTCAGTCTGTTGGTGTTCGATTCCTGCATACAAATCTTCTTCATTTTCTCTTATAATAACAGTATCCATTTTGGGATGCTTCGTCTGTACATAAGGATTATACGAAACACAAGGACGAACATTTGAATAAAGTCCCAAAGTTTTGCGTATCGTAACATTCAAACTTTTGAAACCACCACCTTGAGGAGTAGTAATTGGAGCTTTCAAAAATACTTTCGTTTTGCGTAAAGATTTCCAAGTTTCAGGTGTTATTCCTGCTGAATGTCCATTTTTGTATACTTTTTCACCTATTTCTACTTCTTCAAAATCTATTCTCGCCTTAGCTGCTTCCAAAATTGAAAGCGTTGCATTCATAATTTCTTCGCCTATTCCATCGCCTTTAGCAACAGTAACTAAAGTTTTCTTGTGAGTAGGTTTCTGTGCAAATGTTGTGTCTTGTGTGTCTGTGTAATTTCCGTTGGATACTAGCATAAGAGAAGTATTTTAAAAATTTGTTAAACGAGAAAATGATTATTTATTGGTTATTCACAACTACCAATTAATTTTATTAATGATTGTTTAATTAACAATATTGATAGTATTACTTACTAACACAAAAGTAGCACAATAGTTTTGTTTAAGCAAATTTTTTAAAAGGTTTAACAATTTGACAGGATTTTCTTATGAATTCATCCTATCTGAGGTAGTATATTCATTTCCTTTTTTAAATGTAAAACAGGAAATTATTTTCTATAAATCGTATAAATTCAAGAACACAAAATAATTCCTTGAATTTCTTTACCACAAACAAATTTTTCATACAGGTAAATTATTATCAATAAAATGTTTTAAAAAAGACGTTATTTTTAGATAATTTAATACACATAGAATAAACGTTAATAAAATATTGTACCTACAACTATAATTTAGGAAAAACGTATAAATAAATATATTAAACTATAACAAACGATGAAAAGTCCATTTTTTAAACTGTTTAGTTTTGTGTGTTTTTCTATCTTATTTTTTTTCAATAATTCTGTTGAAGTATTTTCTCAATCAGATTATAAAAACAATTCAAAAAACACAATTTATATAGAGGGTGCTGGTGCTGGAGGATATGGTTCTATTAACTATGAATATATTTATTTTTCACCTCGTACTTTTTCTAATAATCAAACTTCAAAAATTGCTTTTGCTTTTCGCTTAGGTGCAAGTACATATTATCTTAATGATTATACAGATACATTCAATCCTGAAATTATTGTACCTGTGGCTATTCATTTTTTATATGGAAAAAATCATAAGCTAGAAGTTGGAGCAGGACAAACAATCACTTCTTTTGTGAGAGCTAGTTCGTCAGACTTTCAACCCAAACGAGATATACGAAATCACACTCATTTTATATTGGGCTATCGCTATCAAAAAAATAAAGGTGGTTTAATGTTCAGAATTGCTTACACACCTATTCTTGAATTCAATACAGATTATCAACATTGGGGAGGACTTGCACTTGGTTATGCTTTTTAAGCTCATTTTTCAAACTATTATTCTAAATCTATTTTAAGTCATGAAAAAATTATTACTACAATCATTTCAAATATTAACTTTGGTTCTATTTTTTATTTTCTCTTTTAGTTCTTGTAAACAAGAAGATATTAACATTAATTTATCTGAAAGAGACATTAAAGTAATTGGACACGGAGGAATGGGCATTGGGCAGGTTTATCCAATGAATAGTTATGAATCAATTATGTATGCCTTAACTTTAGGAAGTGATGGAGTAGAAATTGATGTACAAATGACAAAAGATGGCGTTTTGGTAGCTTTTCATGATGAAGAATTAGATATCAAAACCAATAAAAAAGGAAAAATCCATGAGCAAAACTGGAACGAAATAAAAGATGCTCAGTATACAAGTTCTGCACCTTATACAAAATACAGAGTCATTCGCTTGGAAGATATTTTCGAACATCTACCTAACCTTGAAAACTATGTCTTTTCTTTAGATATTAAAAGTTTTAGTTCTTCTACTTCTCCAGTTTATTATAATCAACTCAATACAGCACTTATTTCTTTGCTAGAAAAATATGAACAAAAACGTAATCTTAATTTGAATAAAGTATATATAGAACTAAAAAGAACCGATTTGATAGAATCTTTACAAAAAGAACGTCCCAATTATCAAATTTTTGCTTATGAAGATTTTGAAATAGCTATGGAAAAAGCTAGAAAATATAATTTAAGAGGAATTACCGTTCAAACAGATAACTTAACCAAAGAAAATGTAGAGCAAGCTCATCAAGAAGGTTTTTTAGTGGCTACTCTTAACACACATTCGAATAATAAAAATATAGAAGCTATCAATAAAGGAGTAGATTATATTCAGACTGATAAAGTCAAGCATTTACTTAAAGTCTTGAAATAATAAAAATAATGATGAAAAATAGAAATAAAATCAAATTTTTCGTTAAAAATGATTCAAATGAATAGAGAAGAGAAAAAAAATCATTAAACTTGGTTATATTTTTACTGATAAATAGCTACTGATAATTAAACTATGCTTTCTCTACAAAACATTCACAAATCCTACCATACGACAGCCCAAAGTATGCATGTTTTAAAAGGAATTGATATGACTATCAATGAAGGCGAACTTGTTTCGATAATGGGTTCTTCAGGTTCTGGAAAATCTACGCTACTAAATATTTTGGGAATGCTAGATAACTATGATAAAGGAGAATATTGGTTAGATAAAGTATTAATAAAAAATCTTTCTGAAAAACAAGCAGCCATTTATCGTAATAAATTTTTAGGTTTTGTTTTTCAATCTTTTAATTTACTTTCTTTCAAAACAGCAGCCGAAAATGTGGCTCTACCACTTTATTATCAACAAGTAGGACGTAAAGAAAGACAGATTCTGGCAGAAGAATACTTAGAACGTGTTGGGCTACGTCAATGGGCGCATCATTTGCCTTCTGAACTTTCAGGGGGACAAAAACAGCGTGTTGCTATTGCTAGAGCTTTAATTACAGACCCAAAAGTAATTTTGGCAGATGAACCAACAGGAGCATTAGACACAACTACCTCTTATGAAGTAATGGAACTTTTCAAACAAGTACATGAAAGTGGCAAAACTATCGTCATTGTAACTCATGAAGATGATATTGCTGCAAAAACAGAACGAGTAATCCGTCTAAGAGATGGAAATATAGAAACACCAACACAACAGAAAATCAACTTAAATAAGTAATAAATTACAGTAGAAAAAGAAATTGTAAAAGTGTTGGAAATGATTTAAAAGACTTTTAAAGTTTTTCAAAATCTATTTTATTGAATAATTTAACTAATAAATTATCTTTTAAAAAGATTTATCAACAAAATAAGACTATATTTAATTCTTCCTCTGTATTTATGGCATATTTTGTATTATTTTGCCTTAGAAGTAGGCACACTTATTGCAAAATTGCTAAATAAGTGCGAATACAAACAATGAATGACTATTTTTTTAAGACTTTTTGCTTAGTTAATCAAATAGCATCATAATTTAGAGTCTAAATACAACATCGCCTTTACCATTTGCCTTTAACTTTATCTATAAAATAAAATATAGCCTTAGCGTATGAAAATCTTAACTTTCTGTATTGCAGCAGCCTTATCTATCAGTTCTACTGTTTCATTTTCTGCTCCTTTCTTAAATCCTACAAAAAATATTGATCCTGTTACTACTACATTAGAAATAGACTCCTACAATAAAACCAACAAACTTGCTTACAAATCAGTAGGAGACAAAGGTTTTGATGCTGCAAATAGTATAATCAAATGTAAGGATGGAAATTTTATACTTTTAGGGCGTACAGATTCGTATGGTGCTGGTGATATGAATATGAGTGCAATAAAAGTAGATGCAAGTGGAAATATTATTTGGAATAAAAACTATGGCGCAGAAGAAAGCGAAGAAGGATATGCAGGTTTAGAAACATCTGATGGAGGTTTTATTTTTGCAGGTTATTCAGATTCGTATGGTGCTGGTTCGGATATAAAAGATGGTTGGATAGTTCGTACAGATTCAAAAGGAATTCGTATTTGGGACAAAACATTTGGCTCTAATCAAAGCATAGACGAAATTTATAGTATTGTTGCTACTGATGAAGGAAATTATATGATTTTGATGAATAGTATTCCTATTGAAACAGGAAAAAGCGATATTATGCTTTTAGAAATTGATGATAAAGGAGAAACGATTTGGAAAAAAAGTTTTGGAGGAAAAAGTAGCGAACAAGGACACTCTTTAGCCAAAACAGAAGGTGGATATTTGATTGCTGGTCATGTAGAGGGAGAAATGATGACAAAATGGGATATGCTTTTAATCCACGTAGATAAAAATGGAAATAAGAAATGGGAAAAAACATACGGTGGTGGAGATAATGAAATGGCAAATGTAGTAAAAGTAATGCCTTCTGGAAATATCTTAATTGCTGGTTATTCGTATACTTATGCAGAAGGAAGTCACGATGCTTGGATTGTTTGTGCTGATAAAAATGGAAAAAAACTTTGGGATAAAAACTTTGGTGGATTAAGTACAGATGAAGCCTTCGATATTTTGGTTACTGATAATTCTGAAATTATTCTGATTGGTTATACTGACATTTATAAAGCTGATGAATATGGTAATAATGTAAGTGTTCTTTCTAATGAGATAATGATTAATAAATTAGACTCAAAAGGAACAGAAATTTGGACAAGAACATTAGGAGGAGAAAAAGATCAAGTAGCCAAAGCTGGAGCAATTGCAGACGATGGAAGCTTTATTTTAGCTGGTTATACCAATGAAAATATGGACACAAAAAATGTAGATATGCTTATCTTAAAAGTATCTGCTGACGGAAAATAGATAGTAAACTAGAATTTATTTTGTCGTCAAAAAAAATAGATTAACCGAATTTCTCATTTTATTAGTATGAGAGGTTCGGTTTTTGTTTATTTTTTATAAATTGCTATATTTCTCCTATATCAAGATGAATTTTAAGCGAAAATAGTTAAAAGATATTTTTGAGAAACAAATAAAATTATTTAGTTCTATAAATTAGCACGCAGAAAGAAGAGATGAGAAATAAAAAAATGAGAAAACAAAAAAAACAACACACTACAAATTCATTTTATCTATCTAAGAGCAAAGACAAAACTTTGATTGTTTTTTTGTCTATTTTACTAATTAGTATAGTTAGTATAGGAGTAAATAATTCCTTTGCACAAGATTTTGATTCTCCTACAACTACTTTAAATACGCATCTTCTTGCTCCTACTTCTACTATTGTAAAAGGAAAATTATTTGCATATCATTACAAAAATCCTCAAGCAAAAAATAATACTAAAAAAGAAAAACTAGAAATAAATCTAACTGTCAAAAACCTTCGTACACAAGAAGAACAATTGAGAGTTTTCTCACCTGATACCTTAACTGGAAACTATTTTATATTTCTACTTCCTGATGAGCGTTACGAAATTAGTGTTCAAGTAAAAGATTTTCGCCCTTATGTAATCGTTATCTTTATTCCTCCACAAACATTTATTTATGAACTTAATCGTGAGATTGTTTTCGAACCTATTTTACTTTTAGATACACAGATAGGACAACACAACTTTTTTGAAACTCGCTCTCAGCAACTACTCAGTTATTATGATTCAGCAGCTTTTCACAACTACGACAGAGATAGATTTGAGGTATTGAAAGAATTGGTAGATTATACAATCAATAAAGGAAGCATAGAAGCTCTTGATAGTTTAGAAAAAATTACGGTAAAGGAAGTTGAGCCAATTCTTCCTACCCAATATGTCTCTTCGCAGTTAAATCCGATGGATAAATTCAAACCTATTTTTGATAAAATAGAAGAGAGTTTTTCTCATGGATCTTGGGAATATATAGATAAACTTTATGCAAAGCAAAGTACAGGAAATACCTATTATTCACAAGCAAGCAGCATATCAACTATTGAAAAAGAAAATAAAAAAACAATTATAACTCATTTTGTCCTTTTTGATGGCAAAAATGCTAAAAAACTAACTAGAGAACAGAAAAACAAATTAAAAGAGATTGCTCTATTTCTAAATAATGATGCCAATTTAATAATAGAAATTTTTGGAAGAACCTATTCAGATAATAAGGAAAGCAAAAAGGAAAATAGTTTAGATAACGACGCACAAAAACGTCTTTATATGTCAGCAAAGCGTACAAAACAGGTTTTCAAATACTTAAAAAGACGAGTAGATGACAAAAGTAAATTTCATTATATCGTCTATGGAATGAGCGAAAAACTTGACGATGCTGTTTTGAAAGAGTCTCTACCTATAAATGAGAATCAAAAAGAAAATAATCAAGAAAAAGAAAATTTGATTCTAACACAACTTCCCCCAAAATCACCACGAGTAGAACTTGTAATTAGCGTACAATAAAAAGCGTACAATAAAAAATGTACTGCTTGAAATCGTTTAGCTTCGCTGAGGACTATGTCGTGCTCCGAACTGAACACACATATTTTCAGATAACTTAAAGTTATATTAACTGATTATCAATGCCATTTCATTTATCAAGTAATTTTTGAATGGAGTTGAAAATTGTCAGTGAGATACCAACAATAGAGATAGGTGTATTGTAAAATGCTTCTTTTTTGCTGTTGTTACTGTCTCACTGAAAATATATTATTTTCTCTAATAGTAGATAAAAACACCTATTTTCATCCAAATTCATAAAGAGCTTTTCAAAAAGAAAAATAACAAAATTAGCCTTCTTAGAAAATTAAATTCTAGGAGGCTAATTTTTTTAATACTTACTAAAAAGTCTCTGAAATGAAATAAATAAGAATCAGTTTTTAGTTATTAGCTAAAACCTGCTTTTAATAAGCAATCAGATTAAAACCTATATCAACATCTTCGGCATACTCTTCTCCACTTTCAAGCATATCAACATCATCTTTCTCATAGTACCAATTGACAGTAACATTGCCACCCTTAGACTTATTATAGTCTTCAAGTAAGTCAAAAATCTCTAAGAAACGACGAGAAGAAGAGGTATTAAAATACGTCATTCTAAAATTGAATGTAAAAGTTCTACCCTCTTCTTCTAGATATTTATTGAGCCATTCAAAAATAGGTTGAAAAAATTCAATAGTGTATTCATGGTATGATTCACCAGAGATTTCTAAAACTCCTTCTTCAGGATTAAAATTAACAGTAGGGATGTAGTTTTCACCTTCGATTTGGAAGTTTTCCATACGAATTTATATTTTTTTTAAAGTTTATTTATCTAATCTGACAGTAATAGTTAAAAATGACTGGCTTGGATAATCAGGATGAGGATAAGCTTCTCCAATTAAAGGGTTATTGGATTTGCGAACCATATCGATTAAACCAATGTTAGCGCCTGGTTTGTTCGCACGTTGAGGTGCACGACGTTGTTCTTTATAATACGTTTTTAATTCATCATCATCTAAAGAATTAATATATTGACAACGTTCCATTACGTGGTCTAGTATAGAATTTTCGATTAGATTAGAGGAAGAAATTAAAAAATGATCATCAGCTTCACTTACCAAAAGATAACCTACACCAATAGGTTTATCTTCTTTTATAGAGTATGATTTTTCTATAGAATGAAGACTGACATTTTGAGAAAGCTCAATGAAAATTGCAAATATTTTGCGTCCAATATTAGGGTCTTCTTGCGAACTCTTGCGCTTTAAACTACTCGCCAAACGAGAGAGCAAATCTTGAGAAACTACTCCTTGAAAAGCTAGTAACGTTTGATGTTTACGCATCTGGTCGTAAAAATCATATATGACGAAATCGTTATCCATACGCTTGAAATTAAATATAATTTTTTAAAAACAAAGTAAAAGCAAAAATTAACCTGATTTTACTCTACATAATTCAAATATACTTTAATATAGTATCAAATACTCTATCTTTTATCAAAGATGTCAATAAATCTGATAAAATTCAATATTTTTTCGACAAAACACTATATATACTCATTATAAGACCTATCACTATATAATTCATACAATGAAAGTTAGATTATCAATAGCGAAACTAAACAAAAATTAACAGAAATAAAATCTATATATCAGTTTTTTTTTTGATTTATTTAATTTTACTCAAAATTCATCAAATCTTGCTATCTTTTTGATAACTAGGTTTTAAAGTACATATTTTTATTCAAAAGAAAAAGTAAAATACTCGCCTATTCATTGTTTAGTCAAAAAACATTCAAAAACATAAAAACCTATTCCATCAAATGAAATAGGTTTTATAAATACTATGAGTAGCGTAATTGTTTGATGTTATCTCTTTTCTACAAACTCTGAAATGATAGGCTTTATCTTGTCTGTCTGTGTTTTTTCTAAAGGGAAAAGATGCATAAATAATGGTTTTTTATCAACCACACCTTTTAGTTTTAAGTCTTTATTTTTAGCAAAAACAGCATTCCATTCTGCTCTAGCAACAGCCCAAAAATCTTTGTTTTCTTTCCACCAACCTTGAGCAGATTTACAACGAGAATCATCTACTTTTTTATAGATATTGATTCCTTTTTCACTAGCAATCTTAAAATCTGCTTTATCATCTTGACGCAAAACTTTGTCATTATCTTGCTCGTGCAACCAGCCTTCATTTGTAATTTCATGGCGATTAGTACGAGTCATTACATTATAATCTTTGCGCTTTGTATATTCTCTTCTAGGAAGTGGACTATCCGTCGTGTTTTCCCAATACTGACGACCATCTACATGCACCCAACTTGCAGAACCTTCATAACGTGGACTGTCATCTACCTGAAATACTTTCTGTGTCCATTGTCCAGCTACTTCTGACTTTGGTTTTTTGACAAATTTCCACTGATTATCCTTATCATACATATAAAAATCTGTATTTTCATAGCTCCAATCTTGTCGCCAATGCTTAATAATCATAGTATCATTGGCAATCAAAAGATGTTGCATCGATACAAAAGTAGGTGTTTCTTCCACTAGCTCAACCCACTCCAAAGCACTTGCCGTATAATTGTCATGAAACTGGTAGTTTGTATCTGATGCAAACGTTTCAGCAAAGTCAAAACTTATTTCATAACATCCACACATAGATTTGATAGCCTGTTTGTCCTTCGGATTTGGGTCATTATCAGAAGGAGAAATAAATGCCATTCCTAAAAGACCACAAGCAAATAAGCATAAAAACAGAACCGTCGAAAAGAGAGATTTCTTTTTCATAAAAGTATTTTTTTTAAATAAAATAAATAAACCTGATTAAGTATACAAACAAACCCTATTAGTTGCTGTTTGATGATGCAAATTTATCCTTATTTAGATTAAATAAAAATTATTTTACTAAATTTTTCGTTTTTTATTTGGAATTAGTCTAAATAGCTTTAATTTTGCATCATCAAAAGTGCTCTAAAAGTCTTTAAAGGCAATTACAGTTCTGTATACCAAGACTTTATCCTATTTTGCTCAGGTTTGCTAGAAAAAACAAATCTTACTGATATGTTTTCACAACTATAAACTACTACTGATATTTTTCAATAGCCATGAAAAAATTTACTCTTTACATTCTTTTATATTTAATTATTTTAACATTTTTTACACATAATTTGTATGCTCAAAAAAATAATAAAAAGCAGTTAAAAATAGAGGCAGATACTTTAGAAAATAATGCAAAAAACAATGAGGAAAACATCAAAACAGAAGACTTGGAGCAGGTTGTCATAACAGCTACTCGTAGTGAAAAACTGCTTTCAGAAATTCCTATTCCCATGACAATCATTGATAAAGAACAAATCTCACAAATGGGAAGTTTGCGATTGAGTGATGTTTTGCAAGAACAAACAGGACTTACACTTATTCAAGAACACGGACAAGGAATTCAATTGCAAGGTTTTGACCCAGATTATACACTTATTTTGATTGATGGCGAACCAATCATCGGACGAACAGCAGGAACTTTGGAGCTTTCACGCATTGCAGTAGGAAATATCGAACGCATCGAAATCATTAAAGGAGCAAGTTCTAGTTTGTATGGCTCAGAGGCGTTGGCAGGAGTTATTAATATAATCACAAAAAATCCGAAAGGTACAGAAGGGAGCATTTCGGCTCGTTATGGAACAAATCAAACCAGCGATTTGACTCTTTCCTTTCAGACCAAAAAAGACAAATTAGCCATTACAGCTTTTGCTAATCGCTATGGAAGTAATGGATATGATTTTACACCAAATAGTTATGGAAAAACTGTTGAACCATTTGATAATTACACTTTTCAAAGTAAAATTTCTTATCGTTTTACAGATAAAATAAATCTTTCTGTTTCGGGAAGGTATTTTGAAGAAAATCAAAAATCAAGATTTGGTGCAAGCACAGAAGTAGGAGAGGAACAAGTTTCGGGTGATGGAAAAGTTAATGATTACAATGTCTTGACCAATTTGGATTGGAGAATTACACAAAAATGGCGCACCTATTTTAGATTTTATTATTCAAAGTACAAAACAGATTCAAAACTTCTTTATGAGAATGATAATTCTGTCTATGATGAAACATTTTTTGACCAAACTTTTTTCCGTCCAGAATTTCAAAGTGTTTATTCCTTCAATGAAAAGCATTTTCTTACGGCAGGAATTGGAAGCGTCAATGAATCGGTAAGTTCTACTCGTTACACCGATAAAAAACGCCTTCAAACCAACTATATTTTTGCTCAACATGAGTTTTTTATTAGTGATAAATCTAATATTACGTTGGGAGCTAGATTTGATTCACATTCTATTTATGGTAATCAATTAAGTCCGAAAATAGCCTCTTATTATCAAATTTCGCCCAAAATTCGTCTGACAGCTTCGGCAGGAATGGGTTTCAAAACACCTGATTTTAGACAACTTTATCTCAATTTTACAAATAATGTGGTGGGTTATTCTGTTTTTGGAACAGAAGAAATAAAACAAGGCGTTGCAGATTTACAGCAAGCAGGGCAAATAGCAGAAGTTGTATTAAATCCTGATGATATTCAAGAAATAAAAGCTGAAAGTTCTGTTTCTTATAATCTTGGAATAAAATATACGCCAACAGCAAAATTACTTTTGAAAGCTAATTTTTTCAGAAATGATGTCGATAATTTGATAGAAACCCAAGTGGTGGCTCGCAAAACAAATGGACAGAATTTATTTAGCTATACAAATCTCAATAGCATTTTTACGCAAGGAATGGAAACAGAACTGAATTATTCAATTCTTTCTCCTTCTTCAAACTCTAGTTCTTCTCTTACTTTTTCGGCAGGTTATCAATACTTAGAAGCCAAAGACAAAACGGTTTTGGAGGAAATAAAAAACGGAAATTATTTTGCTAGAAACCCTGAAACATTAGAAACAAAGCGTCTTTCAAAATCAGATTATGGTGGACTGATGGGAAGAAGCAACCACATGGCAAATGCAAAATTATTTTATCAAAATTCAAAACATGGTTTTTCGGCAAATATCAGAGCCATTTATAGAAGCAAATACGGTTTTGGTGACCGAAATGGAAATTTGATTTTAGATGCGCCAAATGAATACGTCGACGGCTATACAACAGTTAATATTTCAACAGGAAAACAATTTTTAAAACAAAAACTCAATCTGCAAATCGGGGCAGATAATCTATTCAATTATAAAGACGAAAGTTTTATTCCAACACTTGCAGGGCGTTTGTTGTGGGTAAGAATGCAGTTTTTAATTCAAAAAAAATAAATTTACAACTTACAAACCTATAAGGTTTTTGAAAACCTTATAGGTTTAAATTAAAAACAAAAAATGAACTCAAAAACTATCAAAAATATCTTTTTCATAACTATTCGCTTCATTTTGGGAGGAATAATGCTCTATGGTGGCTATCAAAAATTTGCAAAACCATTGCCAGAGCCTACTCAAATGATTACTCAAATTGAGAAAGAAGGCAGTCAAAAACTTACAGAAAAACCAAATATATTAGTAATCAAAAACTACATTTTTGGAATGAAACAAACGGGTTATTTTTGGCAGCTTTTAGGAATCTGTGAAATCGTTTTTGGGTTGATGATTTTGAGCCAATATATGAGTTTTGTCGGTGCGCTGATGCTCATTCCGATTACGTTACATATTTTCTTATTTCATCTTTTTCTTGAACCTGATGATACAGCCGAACTCTTCCAAACAGGTGGTTTTTTGGTAATCAATATTTTATTAATCGCTAAAGAATACAAAAAATTAAAACCTCTTTTGTGGATAAAACCCTAACCCTTCCGTACCACAGACATCCCTGTCTGTGAAAAATAAATAAATTTCAAATTCAAACAGACAGACAGAGATGTCTGTTTTACTTAATTCAAT
Source organism: Bernardetia sp. MNP-M8 (assembly GCF_037126285.1). NCBI lineage: Bacteria > Pseudomonadati > Bacteroidota > Cytophagia > Cytophagales > Bernardetiaceae > Bernardetia > Bernardetia sp. MNP-M8. The sequence continues at coordinate 3,696,319 of NZ_CP147012.1, read as the reverse complement.
CAACTCAAATTTTAATAAGCCATGAAAAATCTTTCTTTAAACGTAATCTTGCTTTTAGCAACTTGTCTTTTTATTTTTTCGTCTTGTAAGGATGATGATAATGAAGACCCAACTCCAGAACCTTTGACAGTAGAAACAGCAAGTAATATTATTGCAGACCCAATTCAGATTGACCCAACAACAGGAATGCCAACAGGTACAACTGGAAATTTCACTCTTTTCAGTTTGCGTGAAAATAAAATTATTGCCAACTCAGATAGTGCTTCTACAAAATGGGATATTGGTTTTAGAGGTTCTACAATTATTGTAAACGGTGGCGCAATCCGAACAGGAAAAGGAGGCGCATATATTTTTGATGGTCTTTTTACTGAATTACAAGAAATTCCTGAAAACCAAACATTCAAACAGGATAATTCTGAAACTGATTTGGCAATCACAACAGGTTCTGGAAAAGGTTGGTACAATTACGACCCAACAACACATATTATCAGTCCGATTGCAGGAAAAGTTTTGGTTATCCGTACTGCTGACGAAAAATATGCAAAAGTAGAAATTGTAAGTTATTACAAAGATGCTCCTGCTGACCCAACTACTGTACCTATGGAAGATTCAAGACATTATACATTGCGTTATGTAGTGCAAACCGATGGTTCTAAAAAGTTCTAAGAAAATGTAAATCTTTAAAAATCAAATCTTTGATTTTTTCATTTTGAATATAGACAAAACCTATTTCTTGTAGAAGTAGGTTTTTTTTGGTTTAAACCTATAAGATTTTCAAAACCTTATAGGTTTGAGTATAGCATTTAGTTTTGTATCTTGTTTTCTATTCCTAAAACGCTACTTCTTACTCAAAAAACTACTATGGAACTCCTTTATCTTTGGATTGAAGATTATAAAAATATTTACCGACAAGGATTTAATTTTAGTCCTTTGTATGAGTTTGAGTTTAAGCCTACAAAAGAAGAAAATGGAAAAGTCATTGAGGGAACTTTGACGGATAATATAACAGAGAAAGAAAGTAAAAGAGATTTTTATAATGGTTTTTTTGGCGATGGAATAACAAATGTTACGGCTATTGTGGGAGAAAATGGAGCTGGGAAGAGTTCGGTTTTGGATTTTATTAGACTACTCATTGCACATGATAATAACAGAAAAAGTTTTGTAATGGTAACAAGAGAAAACTTTAATATACAAATATATCATGACCTCAAAAAAATATCTCGTGACTTAAAAAACACATACACTAAAGACAGAATAATAGATAATGTACTTAATTTAAGTGACTCAATTGGTAAATTAACATTGTTCTATCATTCCGAACTACGTAACGATTGTGTTATAACTGATTTTGGAAATGACTATGGTGTTAAAGACATATCTACTTCAAATTATATTCATAGCGAATCTCTTCCAATTATACATAGAGATAAAATGGACGAATACTATTTAGAAGAATATAAAAGACAAATAATATTTGCGTCATTTATTAATCAGTCATTAAGTAAAACAGATAAATTTCCTATTAATATTCCAAATCAAGTAGCTATGACGTTAGTAGGAACTTATGGTAGATATGCGTACGCTGTAATAGCAAAAGACAACAATTTCCCTACACCTTTTTCTCATAAGGATATAGATAATCACACCTATCGTAGGTTCAGCAGTATACCTTCTTTTATTCAATCTATTTATGATGTTTTTTGGGCTGTTCTAATAACTAGGTTATATGCTGTAGAAAATTCAAAAGTACAAACAGTTCATTTAAGTCTGTCTTTTGAAGAAATAAAGGAAAAACTACTACATAAAATGACTAAAAATGCAAATACTGAAGATTTACTGAATGATATATTCAATGATTCTACTATGAACAGTAATGAAGAATCTTCACTTCTCAAAAAAGAAAACTATGATGTGCTTCAAAAGATTGTAAAACATATACAAAGCTTAGATACTGCATTTATTATTGAAGACAAATCACCCCATTTATTTTTGTCTCTTTCAGAAACTATAGATTTAATCAATTTAGGCTTAAATATTTTCTCTTTTAGATGGGTTAAAAATGGTCATTTCTTGCATCTTAGCCAAGGAGAACAAATACTGCTTTCATTTTTTGGTAGATGTTATTCAGTGGAAGCAGGAAGAAGTTATGTATTATCTTGTAATTTTATTTTTTTCATAGACGAAGGCGAACTAGGTCTACATCCACAATGGCAAAAGCAGTATTTAAAAATCTTGCTTGAAACGCTGCCAAAGATATTCCCAAACAAACAAATCCAGCTTATTCTTACTTCTCACTCTCCTTTTTTGGTTTCTGATTTGCCGAAAGAGAATGTTATTTTTTTACGTAAAGGTAAAGAAGGCGAAAAATTAGAAAATGGAGAAGATGCAGAAGGAAAATGTATTGTAGAGAAAAACTCTTTCCAAGAACAAACTTTTGGACAGAATATTCATATGCTTTTTGCTAATTCTTTTTTCTTAGAGAAGAATGGGGGACTAATGGGAGAATTTGCTAAAGAGAAAATATCAAAAGTTATTGATTTTATAAATGATAAACCAAATGATGTTGTCAATAGTAATGAAATAGCACAGAAATATATTGACTTGATAGGAGAGCCAATTTTACAAAGGCAACTACAAAAGAAATTATATGAAAAGCAACTAAAAGGAAAACAGCAAAATGAAAAAATAACTCTACTGCGTAAAATGCTTAAAGATTTAGAAGAATGATACAAATACATACAGTACTGGACATGGTTTAATTTAGGTTGTATTTTGAATTTTGTAGTTTTTCGATAATTGAACTATTTTTTTTATTATTTGGTCTATGGAAGTAGCGTAAAATACTACTTTTCCGTACCCCATTCTAAATACAGATTCATAAAAAGATTCATTGTCTTTTTTTACTCTCTGTTTTGTTTTTACTCCTTCTAAGATACAGAGTAAAAAAGATGCAATTACTAATGCCATTAAAACACGAATTTTTCTTGGATTTACCATTCCTACCTCCTCTAAATGAAATCCATTTGTTTTCAAATGTTTAAATAAACACTCTATTTTCCATCTTAAATAATAGATAGCACTAATCTTTTCTTTTGTTAAACGATATTTGTTGGTTAATAAAATGACAAATTTTTCACTTTCTTTTGCTGCTTGCCCATTATAAGAAATAACTATTTTTAGTTTTTTTGCAAAGTCAGTTTCAAATTCTTGACTTACTAATTTGCCTAATTTAGCTTTTTTAAGCAAACTGTGGTACTTTTTAACCTCTAATTGATAATCTCCTTTACAAAGCCGAATAATATAAGTATATCCTTGTTCTTCTAAATACCTAAACCAAACTCTACCTTTGTATTCTCTATCAGCTAAAATTGTAAATCTTTTCAAAAAAGGATATAACAGTAAAGCTGATGCTAATAAACTTTTACGATGAGCCAAAGTAGAACTGCCTTTTCGTTCTAAATTTATCCAAAAAATAGGAATAGCCATTTTTCTATAAATAACACTTAATACCAAAACGTGATACGTATATTCGCCTAACTGCCAAACACTACCATCCATAGCTAGATAGAAAATTTCTTTTTTTACCTTCTTCCTATTTAAAAAAGAACCTATACTAAAAACTAAAATCAACTTCCAAAGTGTTTTTTGGACATAAACATCCAAAAAATAGCGAGTAAGACGCTTATAATGAGAATTAATTTGAACAGTAGGAGAATTTAAAAAAATACCTACTTGGTTTTTTAACTTGTTTAAATTAACTGTTTCTTTTATCAGAATACAGCTAATAAGCAACAAAGTAGTATGAACATGATGAATAGGAATATCTGAAAATTCCTTTGTATATTTGTTCAACAGGACGGAATAGAGCTTTTTGGTTTTCACACTTCTAAATTAACTCTTTCTGTCCTTTCTTTGTCAAAAATTTAACTCATGTCCAGTACTGTAACAAATACAACATCCAAATTTAGAAGAGATTGCAGAAAAACACTATCAAGCAATTTCTAATTATTTTACAGAAAAGAAAAAAGCAAAATTTGATGTTGAAATCAAAAAGGCTTTCGGTAACACATGGGATTTTAAAAGGCTTATTTTGGCTAAACCACATGAATTAAAAACAATAGCCATTGAAAGAAATAAGAGTAAAGAAATTCTAAAAAAAAGTTATTATAATTATTTAAGTTATAATGACAAATATACTTTAGACGGAAATTCCTATAAAGGACATCATATTATAGAAGATTTAGGAATCAATGTTTGTCCGTATTGCAATCGCAATTTCATTTATAATATAAATCAAACTCGCTCAAATTATCAACTAGACCATTTTTATCCCAAAAAAAAATATCCTTTTCTATGTATTTCGTTTTATAATCTTATTCCTTCCTGTATTACTTGCAATGGCTTAACAGGAAAAAGTGACACAGATGTAAAAGTAAACCCTTATGATGATACATTTCCATTTGAGAAAATTTACTTTGAACTTATTATTTTGAAGCCTGATTTCTACTATAATATAGATAGTTTTGATATTAAACTCAATCTATCTTTATTGACTGATATACAAAAGCATAGATTTCAAACAAATATTGAGGCTTTCAATCTTGAAAAGCATTACCAAAAACATAAGGAATATGTCTTAAAAATAATCCAAAAAAATCTCACTTATTCAGATTCATATATAGAAAATCTTTACAAAGAATTTGAAGGAACAATTTTTAATAATGAAAGAGAGATGAAGGAACTTATTACAGATAGTACGATAAAATATTTCCACCTTCGCCCTCTCTCCAAACTTACCCACGACATCGCCAAAGAATTAGGTTTGTTGGATTAGTTTCTACCGATTTACCGAACTTTGTACCGTACCGAACGGTTCGCTTTAAGCGAACTGTTCGGTGGTATAAAAACCCTAATTATCAGTATCTCCACCGACGACTTTTGTTAATATTTTTTTAACACAATTTCACACTAAAAACTTAAACTTAAAAGATTAAGAAACGTTAGTAACTCTGAAAACTCAGGAAACTTTCATAATAGAAATAGTTTCCGTAGTTTTGCAAGTGTAAACTCAAGAATAGAATTTTAAGACTATTCAAACTAACAAAATAAATAAGAAGTGAAATAACAAATGGATATATCCAACTCACATAACGAGCAAGAAGAAAATGCAAAAAAAACCATTTCCGAAGAATTTAAAGCGATTAAACAACATATTGTTGAGGGAGCGCAAGAGCTTTTTTGGACATACGGACTTCGTAGCGTAACAATGGACGATATTGCAAACAAACTTGCCATGTCTAAAAAAACAGTCTATCAATATATTCAAGATAAAGCAGAATTAGTTTATTTATGTGCTGAACATCAGCTTGAAAATGAATTTTGTAATAAACAAGAAGTATCTCAACACGCTGAAAATGCGATTGCAGAAGTTTTGAAAATTATGGAATACAATAGAAAGTTTTTTCTCAATTTTCATCCTTCCTTAATTTTGGATTTGCAACGTAGTTATCCAAAGGCGTGGAAAATGTTTTTAAGACACAAAGAAGAAAAAATTATTAAAGGCATTCAAGAAAATATGGAAAGAGGAATAAAAGAAGGATTATATAGAGCTGATATCGAACCAGAGGTAATTGCAAGAATGCGAATGGCACAAGTAGAAGCTATCTTTAATCCTCAAATATTTTCTCCAAAATCACATAATATTGGTGAAGTTCAGTTCCAAGTTTTTAGGCATTTTTTATATGGGCTTGTAACTCTTGAAGGACATCAGGTACTAACAGAAGCAATTGCCCAAATAGAATTTAATAAATAAACAGCGTAATTAAAGACAACATTTCATTATTTTCAATTCAATTATTTTTTCAAAAACTACTTAATTATAATGCATCGATTTTTAACTTTATTTTCTGTCTTATTTTTCTTACTTCTTTTTGGAAGTCAGTTAAAGGCACAAGGAAATACACAAACCACTTCTACCAAAGACTTGGAAAACTATACACTAGAACAATGTATAGAATATGCCATCGAAAACCGTGTGGAAGTAAAAAATGCACAATTAGACAATCAAATTGCTAAAGCAAAAGTAGGAGAAGTAAGAGCGCAAGGCTTGCCCCAGCTAGAAGCTTCCCTCTCTTTAGTAGATAACTACAAAGTACCTGTAAACTTTCTACCTGCTCAAATTCTGAATCCACAAGCTCCAGAAGGAGAGTTTGTAGGTGTTGAATTTCAACCTCAATATGTAGGACAATCAAAAATAGAACTCCAACAGCTTGTTTTTAGTGGTTCATATATTTTAGGTTTGAAGGCTGCTGCTACTTATACAGAGCTTTCTAAAAAACAAATTATCCAATCTAAAATTGACATTGCAGAATCGGTCAGTAAAGCCTATTATACTCTTCTTATCAATAGAGAACGTTTAGAGCTTTTAAAGCAAAATTATAACCGACTAGATACAGTTTATCAACAAACAAAGGCATTGTATGAAAATGGTTTTGCTGAAAAAATTGATGCTGACAGGTTGAAAGTTTCTTCAAATAATATTAAAATGGAGATTCAGAATTTTGAGCGTTTGATAGAACTTAGTGATATGCTTCTAAAATTTCAAATGGGATTACAACAAGAAGACAAACTGACTGTTAGTGGTTCATTAGAAAAATTAGAAATCGATGCCTCAGAGGCTTTAGTGGCTCAAATTAATCCAGAACAGCGCATTGAATTTTCGTTACTCCAAACTCAAAAAGATCTTAATTTACTTCAAATCAGAGAATACAAAGCTCGTTACTTGCCTACTTTAGCCTTTTTTGCTAATTATGGTGCAAATATGGGTTCGCCAGAAGCAAAAGATTTGATTCCTTTTTCAAGCGATAGATGGGTAGCAAATGGTTCTTTCGGACTTAGTTTGAATATTCCTGTTTTTGATTCTTTCCAAAAGCATTATCTAATTCAGCAAGAAAAATTTAGATTGTTGAAAACAGAAAATCAAATGCGTGATTTTTCAAGAATAGTAGATTTACAAGTTTCTCAATCAAGTATTACTCTACAAAACAGCATTGACAAACTCAAATTTCAAGAAGAAAATATGGAATTGGCTCAAGAGATTTTTAGAGTAACCAAAATCAAATATGAAGAGGGTGTAGGTTCAAATTTGGAAGTTGTAGAAGCTGAAACAGCATACAAAGAAGCTCAAACCAATTACTATTCAGCTTTATATGATGCAATGGTTGCCAAAATAGACTTGCAAAAATCACAAGGAACTTTATATACAGTTACCACTAAAGAGTAATCAAAAATACAGTAGGTCAAAGGCTTGCCTTTGACAGAAACAAGACATCTTCTAGCAAATTATAAAATACAAATAAGTCAAAGGCAAGCCTTTAACCTACAACTATTTTATTTTACAATATATCAAAAATAAAAAACCGTAATTTTTAATTCATAATTCAATGAAAAAATATTCTAATAAAATCAGTTACCTATTTTTCTTTGTAGCTATTCTCTCTCTTTCTTTCCTTTCTTCTTGTGGAGAAAAAGAACCAAAAACGCCTGAAGAAAAAAAGGCTGCTTTAGAGAAAAAACGTAGTGAACTAATGGAACTTCAAGGCGAAATTGCTCAACTTGAAGATGCACTAGGAGAAGCAGCAAAAAAAGAAAATCCTTCAAAATTGGTAGAATCAATGCCAGTAAAATCTGAAACTTTCAACCATTATATTGAAGTACAGGGAACAGTAGAGTCTGATAAAAATGTCACTATTTTGCCTGAAATGCCAGCAACAATTATGTCTTTGAAAGTAAAAGAAGGCGATAGAGTTTCGGCAGGACAAGTAATTGCAACCCTTGATGCAGGAACTTTCAACAAACAAGTAGCAGAACTTGAAACACAACTTTCACTTGCTACAACAGTTTATGAGAAAAGAAAACGCCTTTGGGAACAAAAAATAGGTTCAGAAATCGAATACCTACAATCTCAAAATCAAAAAGAAAGTTTGGAAAACAGCATTGCAACACTCAAACAACAGATGCGTAAAAGTGTAGTTACATCTCCTATTTCGGGAACGATTGATGAAGTCTATGCAAAACAAGGTGAACTAGCAAATCCTGCTATGCCAATTGCTCGTGTTATCAATGTTTCTGATGTGCAGCTTGTAGCTGATGTTTCTGAAAATTATCTTTCTGCTGTCAAAAAAGGTGATAAAGTAAAAATCTTCTTTAGTGCTTTAGGAACAGAAATGGAACAAAAAGTAACTTTTGTAGGACAAACAATCAATACTGCAAACCGTACTTTTAAAGTTCAGATTGACCTTCCAAATAAAAATGGAGCTATCAAACCAAATCTTGTTGGAACAGTAAAAATCAATGATTTTCAAGCAGAAGGAGCAATTACAGTTCCTACTAATTTGATTCAGATTGGAACAGATGGAAGCAAATTTTTATATGTTGTTAAAGAGGAAGCTGGAAAAAAAGTAGCTAAAAAAGTAGTCGTAAAAACAGGAATGTCGTATGAAGGTTCAACTGTTGTAACTGAAGGACTTTCTGCCAATGACCAAGTAATCATCAAAGGATATAATGAAGTAGTGGACGGAGAAAATGTTCGTTTCATTAAATCATAAAAATAAAAAAATGTAACCTCGTTGACGGCTTCATTTGAGTCTCAACGACGGTTAATCAAATAAAATTCAAACTCATTAACAACCAAAAACAATGAGCGAAACAAAACCAGACTTAAATAAAAAAACAGAACCTCAGCAAGACCCAAAATTCGAAATTTTTGGCTTGTCGAAGTTCTCTCTCAAAAACTCTACAAGTGTATTTATTATCACTATCCTTTTTGTAGTAGCAGGGATTTTCTCATACATTGTTATGCCCAAAGAGCAGTTTCCAGAAATTGTTATGCCGACGGTTTACGTCCAGACAGTTTATCCAGGTAACTCTCCTATTGATATAGAAAACCTTATTACTCGTCCGATAGAAAAAGAATTAAAATCTCTAAAAGGAGTAAAGAAAATTTCTTCTACTTCGGTTCAAGATGCTTCGGCTGTCATTATTGAATTTAATGAAGATGTAGAAGTTTCGGATGCCGTTCTTGATGTAAAAGATGCTGTTGATAAAGCTAAAAAGGATTTGCCTAAAGATTTAGACCAAGATCCAAATGTTTTGGAAGTAGATTTTTCTGAAATTCCGATTATGGAAATCAATCTCTCAGGAGATTTCGAACAAGCAAAGCTCAAAGAATACGCAGAATACTTACAAGACGAATTAGAAGAACTCTCTCAAGTTTCAGAAGCTGTAATTACAGGTGATAGAGATAGAGAAGTTCAAATCAATGCAGATATTTATAAAATGGCTGCTCGTAAAGTGTCTTTTCAAGATATAGAAAATGCTATTATTTCTGAAAACCTAACGGCTTCGGGTGGCGATGTTCTGACGGAAGGTTATCGTCGTTCTCTTCGTGTAGTTGGTGAGTTTAAAGATGTAAGTCAGCTGAATGGAATTATTGTAAAATCTGAGAATAATGAACCTATTTATTTGAAGGAAGTTGCAGAAGTAAAAGATTCGTATGTTGAACGCTCTAGTTATGCTCGTCTTGCAACAGGAAATAATTTTGAAGAAAAAGGAAGTCTTCCAGTAATTTCTTTAAAAGTAAAAAAGCGTAGTGGCGAAAACTTAATTGATGCTGCTTATGAAATCAAAGAAATTTTGAAAAAAGCACAAGGTTCTCATTTTCCATCTACATTAGATGTTACGATTGTAAACGACCAGTCTGAAAATATGGAAATGCAGATTGCCAACCTTCAAAACAACATTATTTCAGGTGTTATTTTGGTAGTTGTGGTATTACTTTTTTTTATGGGACTTCGCAATGCGCTTTTAGTAGGTGTTGCCATTCCACTATCAATGCTTATTTCCTTTATGATTCTGAATCTAGTAGGAATTAGTATCAATATTGTTGTTTTGTTTGCGCTTATTTTGGCTCTCGGAATGCTTGTAGATAATGCCATTGTAGTAATTGAGAATACTTTCAGATTTATGGAAGAAGGTTATTCTGCTAAAAAAGCTGCTGTTATGGGTGTGAGTGAAGTAGCTTGGCCAATCATTAGCTCTACAGCTACAACATTAGCAGCCTTTGTTCCTCTTGCTTTTTGGGGTGGAATTATGGGAGAGTTTTTGAAATACATGCCAATTACACTTATTGTTGTTTTATCTTCTTCTCTTTTTGTAGGATTAGTTATTAACCCTGTTTTCTCGGCTTACTTTATGAAAGTAGAAGGAGTGAGCAAAAAAGGAGTCAAGACATGGCTGATTGTAGGAATTATCACGATGGTTTTGGCTGCTATTGGATATGTGGTAGCCTATACAGGTTCTTTTTCTGCTGACACAGGTGCTGCTGCATTTACTATCAAAACAGAAGGGTTTAGACTTTCTTACACTATTCCTAATCTACTGAGTACGTTTGGAATAATTATTTTCTTAAATATTTATTTGCTCACACCTGCTTCAAACTGGTTTCAAAACAAACTATTGACTCGTTTGGAAGATTGGTATATGAAAATATTGCGTTATCTTTTGAAAGGTTCTCGTCCTTATCTTCTTACTATAGGAATGTTTCTTTTATTAGTCTTCAGTTTTGTTTTGGTAGGAAATGTAGGGCTTCAAACAAGTCTATTTCCTAGTAGTGACCCTCTTTTTGTTTATATGTATGTAGAAGCTCCTTTGGGAACAGACATCAAAACAACAAATGAGTTTGCTGAAACAATTGAAAAGAAAGCCTATAAAGTTCTTGCTCCTTATGATGAAATAATTAAATCAATTGGTGTAAATGTAGGTGAAGAATCGGGTGACCCTCAAGATAACTTTGGTAGAAGTGGTGCAACACCTCATAAAGCACGTATTGCAGTTGCTTTTTATGAATTCCAATACAGAAAAGGAATTAGTACTTCGGATATTATGAAGGAACTTTCTACTGAAATGAAAACAATTCCAGGGGTAAAAATCAAAACGGACAAAAACCGTGAGGGTCCTCCAGTTGGAAAACCTGTAAATATCGAAATTTCGGGAGTAGAATATGATGTTTTGGTAAAAGAAGCCGAAAAAGTAAAACAAATGATTGAAGATGCAGGCATCCAAGGACTTGACAATCTTGTTGTTGAAGCTGAAACTGGAAAACCTGAACTTATTCTTACTATTGATAGAGAAAAAGCTCGTTTGTTCGGACTTTCTACAAGCCAAGTAGCTATGACACTCAGAACAGCTATTTTTGGAAAAGAAATTTCGAAATACAAAGATGGTGATGATGATTTTCCTATTCAACTTCGCTTACAAGACAAATACCGTTATAATATTTCAGCTCTGATGAATCAGGTAATTACGTTTAGAGATAATCGTGGTACATATCATCAAATTCCAATTTCTGCGATTGCTAAGATTGATTATAGTTCGTCGTATGGCTCGGTTCGTCGTAAAGACCTTGACCGTATGGTAGCTGTAAGTTCTGGAGTTGTGGAAGGATATAATGCAAATGAAATTGTAGCACAAATCAAATTGCTTATCAAAAGTCATAAATTACCAGAAGGGTATAGCATTAAACTTACAGGAGAGCAAGAAGAGCAAGCCAAATCAATGGCATTTTTGGCAAAAGCGATGCTAATTGCCGTTTCTGCTATTTCGCTTATCTTGGTTTCTCAGTTCAACTCTATCATCAAGCCATTTATTATTATGGGTTCTGTACTCTTTAGTATGACAGGTGTAATGTTAGGTTTGGTAATTTTCCAAATGGATTTCATTATCATCATGACAGGAATCGGTATTATTTCATTGGCTGGTGTTGTTGTAAATAATGCGATTGTACTGATTGATTATACCGACCAAGTTCGTGCAAAACGAAAAGAAGAACTAGGACTTGATGAAGAAGAACATTTGCCTGCTGCTGAATTTTTGGAATGTATCATTAAAGCAGGTTATACTCGTCTTCGCCCTGTACTTCTGACAGCAATTACAACTGTTTTGGGACTTATTCCATTAGCAACAGGTATGAACATAGATTTTGCAAAACTCTATGCGAATTTTAATCCTGATTTTTATATGGGAGGCGATAATGCAACTTTTTGGGGACCAATGGCGTGGGCTGTTATCTTCGGTTTGGTATTCGCAACTTTCCTTACACTTGTAGTTGTGCCTGCAATGTATTTGATGGCTGACCAACTTTCTGAAAAGATTAGTCCAAGCGCAAAATCTACCGTTATTGCAGAACGAAAAGAGGATTAAGAATAATTGATTTTCTATAAAATTTAAAAGCCTATTCATTTTTAGAAATGGATAGGCTTTGTTTGTGTTAAGGCTACTTTTTTTTCTAAATTCGAATAACTATCAAACCTATTGTATTCAAAATCTCAATAAACATAATAATATGGAAGAGCTTCGTACCTACTTAAATCAATACTTCAAAATAAATGAATCAGAATGGAATCTATTACAGGCTATCATTCAAAATCAAAAGTTTGACACAAAACAATTACTTGTTCAATCAGGACAAGTTTCAAAATATATTTACTTTATTAGAAGTGGGCTTCTGCGTGTTTTTCACTTAAATAAAGGAAAAGAAATATCTACTTATTTTGCTTGTGATGGACAATTCATTTCCACATTTGAAAGTCTAATTACTCAAAAACCTTCTACTGAATATTTGGAAACCATTGAAGCCACAGAGGTATATGCTATTTCATATAAAAAACTGATTGATTTATATGAGCAAAATCCTAAATTTGAAAAAATTGGACGCATGTTAGCAGAACAAAATTATTTGTGTATAAAAAACAGAACCTATAATTTTCAAACCCAAACAGCTAAAGAAAGATATTTGGAGTTTATAAATACCTATCATCAAAAAATTATTCAACGTGTTCCTCAAAAACAATTAGCCAGCTATTTAGGAATTGAAGCCGAATCGTTAAGCCGAATTAGGGGTCAGTTTCTCATTACTTAACAAATGTCAATGCAAATGAAAATTTAAAGAGAGAAGTTTGTAATTCTATTATTTACTTCATTCAACTTTAAATCATTTGTATTATGAACAAGAAAAAAATTATTTTTAGCCTCCCTGTTGTACTATTATTACTCTTTTTAGTCAATTTTATTTTTCAAGCCTGTTCTCTAAACCCCAATGCTTGGAAACCTGCCAAAGTTCCTGATTTTGAAGGAAAACTTGCCAAAAATGAAATTTTACAATCTACTCAATGGATAGATTTAGACGGTTGGTATGGCTCAGAAGATATTGCAGTTGATAAAGAAGGGAATTTATATTGTGGCGTACATCGCAAAAAAACAGACTTTTCTGATGGTGCAATTCTAAAAATAGATACTACTGGAAAAGTAGCCATTTTTTGTAAAACAAATTCTTGGATTACGGGCTTGCACTTTGATAAAAATGAAAATTTGATAGCTTGTGATATAGAAAGAGGTTTAATTAGTGTCGATAAAGAAGGTAAAATAACTGTTTTGGCTTCTAAAAATGAAAAAGGAGAGCCTTTTTTGATTCCCAATGATGTAGATATTGCTGATGACGGAATTATTTATTTTTCCAATACCTCTTCTAAAACACATTTTTCGCCTCGTAATGTTCGTAAGATCATATTAGAAATGCAACCTGATGGAGGATTATATTCCTACAATCCTAAAACTAAAACAGTCCAAACATTAATAGATGGAGCTTTTTTTGGAAATGGAGTAGCTCTTTCAAAAGATAATGATTTTGTATTGATGGCTGATTTAGCCAAATACAGAATAGTCCGTTATTGGTTGAAAGGAGAAAAACAAGGAACAATAGATATTTTTATAGATAATTTGATAGGATTTCCTAACGGAATTGCAAGACGAAAAGATGGTTCGTTTTGGTTAGGATTTACAACCAAACGAAATGAGCTTTTAGATAATTTGCATCCTTATACAGGAAAGAAAAAAATGCTTTATGGTGTTCCTTTATGGCTTCAACCCAAACAAGAGCCTTTTGGAATTGTGATGAATATAAGTGAAGAAGGCAAAATTCTGAGTGTGTTTTATGATACAACGGGCGAAAAAGTCTCAGAAGCAAGTTCTGTTGAAGAACATAATGGTTATTTATATTTGGGAGGAGATTTGGTAAATCATATTGGGAAATTTAAGTTACCTAAATAGTGATAAATAGTTTTCATAGTTAAAATGAAAGTCTATTTATTTTTTTTAGATGACTAGGCTTTTTTGTTTGACTATTTCTATAAATAAATCATTTATTCAAAACACTTTCTATTAAATATCTTTATGTACTTGCTTTCGATGTATGAAGCAGTATAATAAAAAAGTAATGAAACTAGAAATACTGGAGGTGCATAACTCATAAAAAACAGTATTATCATTATTATATCAACTGGAATAAGGGCAAGAGATACCCAATATATGTATCTCTTTTTCCGATAAAAGTTATGTCCTTTTATTAAATGTGAAGCGTTATCATGATAAATATTAAATATAGCAGCAAAATTAGACCAATGCCAATTTGAAGTGGGACTACTGTAAATTGGTGCTATTTTACTGTGTAGTTCATCTTGTATATCCGAACAAGTTTTGCAGCTTTCTTTCTCTATATAATGATTAAGTATAATCATAAATTTTGCTATCCGACGATAACCCCTTATGCTAGTACCCTTCTTATTTGAGGCTTTCTGAACTTCATTTAATTTGTGTAAGATATATTCGTGCTTTTCCATAATTTAATTTAATAAAGATATTTTGCTCTTTATTGTTTTTTGCTCATAATATTAAGATGATTTTTCTGTATAAATGATTGTTGTATAAGAGATAGATAGGATAATAATTTTAAGACAAAAGACTAAGCTCCCATACTGCTGCTCAGAAAGCTTCAGAAGGATAGGAAGATTACTCAACAAAAAACTTATATAGATTAGAATGAAATAATTTATGAGTTTGAATTTTGTAACATACTTCAGAGAAACCAAAAAAAAGAGAACACACAAATCAAAGGTGAATATAATGCCAATACTTAACCCTACTCCTAAAAGCGAAGTAAAAAGATAGACTATTCCAGAGTTTGCATAGCCAAGCATTATACCAATTACTGGTAAAATATATGTGGAAGCTAAAATTAAAATTATTGTGAATAACAATAATAGTAGATTTTCTAAAGTGCGTAGTTTTTTTAAAATATTCATACTCAATCAGCTATTTATAGGTAAATTTTCAAAACAAATTCCCTCCAAAAATAATTTCTTTCTGACGCTCGGAAGCATAATTCCAGTCTATTCTTGAAGGAGGATTTTTAAAGTTTTTGTAAGCAAGTTGCATTTGTCTAGCAGCTTCTTCTTCTGGAACTTTTCCTGTGGCTGTTCCTAATCCACAACAAGCTATTGTATTTATTTTAATGTTATTTTCTTTATTGTTGTTATGCTGATGAACACTCAAAAGTAGTGCAAACATGGCTTTATAAACATTATCAGTTCTAGAAATAGTTAGTGGAACTCTCATTGTAGGTGTATGAGCAATAAATGGATGTTTATTGTGATTAGTTTCCACAATCATTGATGTTCCAACAGGTTGTTCGCCTCTATATTCTTTTATGATTCTTTGCTGAACTCGTTTTTCTAAATCTTGTCCAAAATATTTTATTATAGCATAATCTACTCCTCCATCCATTAGACCAAACGAATTGGCAGCACTAACCATACAATCAAATTCTTCTAACACTTCAAAATATCCATTTATAATTTCTACTTCTTCATAACTTTCGAATGATTTTTTCCATTCGTTACAAAGAACAGGATTTGGGTCAATTAGAATTAGTTTTTTCATAGAATTAAAAGATAAATTAGTTACTAAAAAAGCAACTCCATTTATTGAAGTTGCTTTTTTATATTTAAAATGTAAATGTTAGAGTATAAATACAAAATACGCTAAAGCGTATTCTACATTAAATTATTACGCATTCTCCATTGCGTACATCACTCATTACACTTTTATATTTACCTTGTTTTACTTGTCCATTTTTATAACGAACTGTAACAACATCGTTTCTTCCAGGTTCTTGTGAAACTGTTCTTGGAGCAGTAGGAGCTATATTTTGCTGCGTTCCGTGGGCTCTTTGATTGTCGCTTGTTGTATCAACTTCTTCTGCACGATTTACAGCCATCTGTTGTTTCGCTTCTTGTTCTCTACGCATCTGCATTTCTAACTGACGACGTTGAGCATTTTGAAGAGCTTGTAATTCTTCTGGATCAGGTTCATGAAGTTTTGCACGAGAAAGGAAAGACGTAATTTCTTGGTTGATTTCATCTAAAAGTGACCTAAATAATTGGAAGGCTTCCATTTTATAGATAACCAATGGATCTTTTTGTTCGAAACGAGCCATTTGTACTTGCTGTCTCAAATCATCCATGTTTCTCAAATGTTCTTTCCAAAGATTATCAATGATAGAAAGTACCATTGTTTGTTCTAAAGTAGCAACAAGATTTGCACCTTTTTTCTCAATTGTTTCCTCAATATTGACAGGCATCTGAACCATTCTACGTTGGTCAGTAATAGGAATAATTATATCTCTTGCATTTCCTCCACGTTCTGCAAATATGTTTTCTAAAGTAGGAACTACCTTTGCTGCAATATCTTTATTTTTCTGACGATACGCATTATAGGCTTCTTCATAAAGACGTTGAGAAAGAGTTTGATCATTTAGAGATTGGAATTCAGATTTTGTAATTTCTGTCTGGATTCCTAAAAGAGAAAATACTTCTAAATGGAATGATTCAAAATCTCCTTTATAAATCTGTACTAATTGATCTGATACTTTTGCAAAAATAAGCATAATATCTAATTCCAAACGCTCACCAAAAAGAGCATTACGACGACGTTTGTAAATAACTTCTCTTTGTTGATTCATTACATCATCATACTCAAGAAGGTTTTTACGAGAGCCAAAGTGATTTTCTTCTACTTTACGCTGTGCATTTTCAATAGATTTGGTAATCATAGAATGCTGAATTACTTCACCTTCTTCTAATCCCAATCTATCCATAATTTTGGCAATTCTGTCAGAACCAAACATACGCATCAATGGATCTTCCAAAGAAACAAAAAACTGCGAGATACCAACATCACCCTGACGACCAGCACGACCACGTAACTGTCTATCAACACGACGAGAATCATGACGCTCTGTTCCAATAATAGCTAGTCCACCTGCTTTTTTAGACTCTGGAGAAAGTTTAATATCCGTTCCACGTCCTGCCATGTTAGTTGCAATCGTAACATTTCCTGAAATACCTGCTTTTGCAACAATTTCAGATTCTTTTTGGTGTTGTTTTGCATTCAGAACTTCATGTGGAATCTTACGCATTTGAAGCATTCTACTCAAAATTTCCGAATTTTCTACTGAAGTTGTACCTACAAGAACAGGTCTTCCTTGTTGTACAGAATGCTGAATTTCATCAGCTACAGCATTATATTTTTCACGAACTGAACGGAAAATTTTATCCTGTCTGTCATCTCTTTGGATAGGACGGTTGGTAGGAACAATCACAACATCAAGTTTATAGATTTCCCAAAACTCTGTTGCCTCTGTTTCGGCTGTACCTGTCATACCAGAAAGACGGTAGTACATACGGAAATAATTTTGAAGTGTAACCGTTGCGTAGGTTTGTGTTGCATCTTCAATTTCTACACTTTCTTTTGCTTCTAAGGCTTGATGCAGACCGTCAGAATAACGACGACCATCCATAATACGCCCTGTTTTTTCATCTACAATTTTTACTTTATCTTCCATCACTACATAATCCACATCTTTTTCAAAAAGTGTATATGCTTTCAAAAGTTGTGTTACAGTATGAATACGTGATGTTTTGATAGAGTAATCAGTAAGTAATCTCTCTTTGGTTTCTAGCTTTTCTTTATCTGTGAGGTCTTTATCATTGTCTATACGAGCAATTTTTGTAGCAACATCAGGAAGAATAAAGAAACGAGGGTCTTCTCCATCTCTTGTAATGGCTTGAGTTCCTTTTTCTGTAAGCTGAACCTTATTTTGTTTTTTCTCCACAAAGAAATATAAAGGTTCATCAGCTTCAGGCATACGACGAGCATTATCTGCTAAATATTCGTTTTCCGTTTTTTGAAGTAACGCTTTCATTCCTGATTCACTCAAAAACTTAATCAAAGGTTTATATTCAGGAAGACCTCTAAAGGCTCTAAAAAGCGATAAGCCACCTTCTTTCTCATTTCCTGCTTTTATTTTTTGTTTAGCATCTTGCAAGAAATCTTGAGCTAACTTACGTTGAAGTCCAACTAATTTCTCAATACGAGGTTTGAAAATATCATATTCTTGTGTTCCTGCATCTTGAACAGGACCAGAAATAATAAGAGGCGTACGAGCATCATCAATCAACACAGAGTCTACCTCATCAATCATGGCAAAGTAATGTCCACGTTGAACAAGTTCTTCAGTTTCACGAGCCATATTATCACGCAAATAATCAAAACCAAATTCGTTATTTGTACCATAAGTGATATCTGCTGCGTAAGCTCTTCTTCTTGCTTCAGTGTTTGGCTGATGTTTGTCGATACAATCAACCATCATTTCATGAAACTCAAAAATAGGTGCAACCCATTCAGAATCTCGTTTTGCAAGATAATCATTTACTGTAATTACATGAACTCCTTTTCCTGACAAAGCACGCAAGAAAGCTGGAAGAGTAGCCACTAATGTTTTACCTTCTCCAGTTGCCATTTCCGAAATTCTGCCTTCATAAAGCACCACACCACCCATAATTTGGACATCGTAATGAACCATATTCCACTCAATTTCTTGCCCCATGGCTGTCCATTTGTTGTGCCATGTAACGGTTGCATTATCTCCTTCTCCTGTAATTTCAATTTCGTTATTATAACGTCCTTCTTGTTGTCTTTTTTGTATAATTCTACGGTCGTGGTCAGTTGCTTTTACCGTAATTTTCTTATTTTCTGTAAAACGTCTAGCTGTATCCTTTACGATAGCAAAAACAGTTGGCAAAACTTTATCTAATACTTCATCTAACTTAACATTTCTATCTTTTTCTAATTTATCTATTTGTACAAATATTTTTTCTTTTGCATTGATGTCCATTTCTGGGTCATCTGCAATTTGCTTTTTAAATTCTGCAATTTCTATATCTATTTTTGATACGTGTTCATTTATTTCTGCTCTTACATCACGAGTTTTAGCTCTTAACTGATCGTCTGTCAATCCATGAAGTTGTTTGTATTCTTGGTTTACTTGTTCTACGTAAGGAATGAGTTTTTTGCGATCTCGTTCCGATTTTGTACCGAATACTTTTGCGACCACATTTGTAATTGAGTTAAACATAATATTTTATATAGTTCGTATTGATTGCTTATTAATATAGCTGCTGTTAAATAGCTCTTTTGTGTTTTGCTGTTTTGCAGATGCTTTTCTATCTAAGTCAAAAATTAAGCAAAGGCGTTTTTTTGTCCAAATTTTACTCATTTTTTATTTAAAATGAATAAAAAAGGGTAAATGATAAACTAAGACCGACAAAATGGCAGAATCTATTGATTTATAATAACATACAAAGTTACGAATCTGAAAGGGAATTTGCAATTTTGAAAGAAGTATCAATTCAAGTGAATTTTCTCTAATAACCTAGTTATTTTTCTTAAAAAAAGACGCTATTAAATGTCCCTGTAAAGCAATTATAAGTATTTTCAATAAAATGTCTTTTACAAAAAAATTATAATCAGCTAAATAAAGGAAAACAAAAAATTGATTTTGTTTGTTGAATCTCAATACTTACGTAATTACGTTCTCTAAAATTATTCGTATGTTCGATAAAACATCGGAACAAGAACGTTTGAATATTCTGAATAAATATCAAATATTAGATACTCCTGCTGATAGTGCATTTGACAGAATTACTAAACTTGCCGTTCAACTATTTAATGTTCCTATTTCTATTATTTCTTTAGTCGATAAAGATAGAATTTGGTTTAAATCAATTGAAGGATTAGATATACAAGAAATTCCAAAAGAAAAAGGACTCTGTAGCTCAGCTATTTTTTCAGATGAATTTTATGAAATACAAAATGCCATCAAAAATCCAGCTACCTTAAATCACTCTTTGGTGCGTGGAGAGTTTGGGTTGCGCTTTTATGCTGCTGTTCCTTTAAAAGTTGAAGGAAAGTATAATTTAGGTACAATTTGTATTTTGGATAAAACACCTCGTGTACTTACTACTAAAGAAAAAGAAATTCTCCAATCTCTTGCCGATTTAGTTATTGAGCAACTTAAAACTCATTTAGCAGCAACAGAGGCTATCCAAGTACAAGAATATACCCTCAACATGCTTGATTCTCTTTATGAGAGTAGTAATTATTCAAAAAGTTTTATTGGTAAAGATTTAAGAATTATTCATACAAATCAAGTTACAAAAAATATATGTAAAATCGTTTTTGGAAAAGAACCAAAAAAAGGAGATTTTTTGCTAGATTTTATATTACCAGTATTTCAAGACGAATTTAAGCAATATTATGAAAGAGTATTAGCTGGAGAAACTATTGAAGTGGAGAAACATGAAGGAGAAAATTGGTGGCAGTTTAGATTACTTCCTGTCTATGATAAAAATACCGATATTATTGGAATTTCTCATAATTTAGAAGACATAACAAAATATAAAAATATAACTTCTCAAGCCAAAAAACTACAACATGATTTAGATATTCTTGCACAAAATTTTCCTGATGGTTCTATTTCATTAATAGATAAAAATATGATTGTTCTATATACAGGAGGACAAGGCTATAAGATGTATGATATTAATCCAAGGAACTTTTTTGGCAAACATGCAAGTGAAATGCTTCTTCCTCAGTTATATCGTAAATTACAAGAAGCTATTCCCAAAATTTGGCGAGGTCTTACCGTTTCGTATGAAGTAGATTATAAAGAGCAAGTATACTTAACAAAAATATCTCCCATACAGAATGAAGATAATCAAATAGAAACATTTGTGCTTGCTGTAACAGATATTACGGATCAAAAGCGAAAAGAGATTAGAATACAAAAGCAAAATGAGCGTTTGAAAGAAATAGCTTGGCAACAGTCTCACGAAGTTAGAAGACCTGTTGCAACTATTTTGGGATTAATGAATTTGATGAAAATGGAAAGTAATCAAGAAAACAAATTACTTTATTTAAGTTACTTACAACATGAAGTCGAATTACTTGACAAAATCATTCAAAAAATAGTAGCTGTTACCAATGAAGAGTAAGAAACCAACTATCATTAATAAGAAATTAATCATTCTTTTTTAAAAAGATGCGTATTTTTACAGAAAATAATTATCTGTTATAACAAATCCCTTATCTAATGAACTTTTGTCAAAACATATCTCATAGAAAGCTGTTTTCTTTAACTTATTTGTCAATCGTATTTGCAATTATCTTTTCTACATCCTCTTTTGCTCAAGAAGAGGTTAAAAGTGCTTTAAAAACTGAATTTGTACAGTCAGGTCCTATGGTTGGGTATTCTGAAATGAGTGAAATTGGTCTTTGGGTACAAACCAAAAAAGCTGCAAAAGTACATATTGCTTATCGTCCAAAATTAAATCTAGCAACAGAAAAAGCTATTTCAGATGCACCCTTCCAATTTACAGAACCTATCCAAACGAACTCTCTAACAGCTTTTGTTGCAAAACCAGTTTTGAGAAATCTTGAGCATTCTACAAAATATGAATATAAAGTATTCATAAATGATAAAGAAGTTCCTTTTGAGTATGATTTGAAATGCCAAACTCAACTACTTTGGCAATACCGAACTGACCCACCAAAAATTAAATTTGCTTTTGGCTCTTGTGTGTATGTAAACGAACCTGAAGCTGACCGTCCTGGAAAAGGATATGGAAGTGAGTATGAAATTTTCACTTCTCTTTATAAAGAAAATGTTGATTTTATGGTTTGGGGTGGAGATAATACTTATTTACGTGACCCAGACTGGGGCAGTCGTTCGGGAATTATGCACCGTTATACACATACTCGTTCGCTTCCAGAAATGCAACCTCTTTTAGCAGGTATTCATAATTATGCTACTTGGGATGACCACGATTTTGGCCCTAATGATTCTGACTATACATTTGCCAATAAAGATATTACTACAGAAGCCTTTCAACTTTTTTGGCACAGCCAAAATACAAGTATTATAGAAGGGGCAAATAATGTAGTAAGCACTTTTACGTGGGGAGATGCACAGTTTTTTATGTTAGATAATCGTACTTTCAGACAAGCACAAGATTATGAAGCTGAAAATAAAAGTTATTTTGGCGAAAAACAGGTGCAGTGGCTTATTGAGTCTTTAGTTTCTAGTAAAGCTCCTTTTAAATTTGTGGTAGCTGGTGGACAGGTTTTAAATGAAAGTGCAATCTTTGAAAACTATGCAACCTACAAAGAAGAACGTCAGAAAGTATTGGATGCCATTCAAAAACAAAATATTGAAGGTGTAATTTTCCTGACAGGTGACCGTCATCATAGTGTAATTACTAAAATGGAACGTGAAAATGATTATCCTTTGTATGATATTACTTCTTCTTCCATTACAGCAGGTTCTGCCACACCAAAAGAAGACGAAAATCCGACAGCCATTAAAGAGTCATTTATTGTAGGAAAACACAATTACGCAGTCATTGAAATTGATGGAAAACGTAAAGAACGTATCCTGACAATTACTTATAAAGACAAAGATGGAAAAGATTTGTATTCACTTACCATCAAAGAAGACGAACTAAAACGAGCAAAGAAATAATTATTTGATTGTTTGTGTCGCTTCGCTAAAATACTAACAAGGGCATGGTGGCAGTTTGTAACATCACCAAATAATTAAGTAAAAATCAAAAATCCTGTAAAACGTAAACGATTTTACAGGATTTTTTTGTTCAAATAAATTATATTCAAAACAGTTTTTTCTTTGATTTAAAGACTAATTCTCTTTTTTAAAGTCTTCATTTATTTTATCTTCTTTTAAATCATTTTCTCCTGCTACAAAGATAGTTGTATCTTCATCAGATGTATCAGATATTTTATCTTCTTCTGTATTTTCTGTATTACTTGAGTTGTCTGTTCTAATTTCATCTTCTAAAGATTTTTCCACTTCTATTTCAACCACTTCTTCTTTTGGAAAGAAACGTTTTTGCCAAATCAAGATAATACAAACTCCTATAAAAATAGCTGCATCAGCGATATTAAAAATTGGAAAAAATGAGTAATGGTCGCCACCAACAAAAGGCAAATTATCAGGAAAATAACCTGAAGCAATATCAAAATAAAACATATCGATTACTTGCCCATGAAACCAAGGATAAAAACTTGGTTCATTTCCGTACATAGCAACAGCATTTCCTTCTATAAAAACACCATAAAAAGTAGAATCTACAATATTTCCAAATGCTCCTCCTAAAATAAGAGCCATACTAAAAACAAAGCCTTTTGGAGCATCACGCAATGCAGCACGAGCCATCACATAAGCAATTCCTATTCCTGCAAAAATTCTAAATACAGTCAGAATAAGTTTTCCATAATCAGAACCCAACGTAATACCAAATGCCATTCCAGGGTTGAGTGTATAATGAAGTTTGAACCAGTCGCCAAAAATCAGAATGTCTTCACCTAGAGAAAGTGTAGAATGAATATATAATTTGAGAGCTTGGTCAATAAGAATTACGCCTAGCGCAATAAGAAAATAAGGTAGGTATTTCATGTAATTTTTAGAAAATCAAAAAGTAATTTGGCGTGTATTAAAATCTAATTGATAGGCTACACAATCAGATTTGCAAAACGTAACTACAAATTTATTAAAAATGAAGCGTTTAATTAGTAAGACTTAACAAGTTTTAGCGACTAGAGTTATTAATTCTTATAAAAAAGCTAAAAAATACTGAAAAAATAAAGAAAGAATCTCTAAAAAAACTTTTTTACAGCATTTCAAAATGACTAATCTGTCTAAAAAGTCAAAAATTTCTTACTTTTGCAGCCTTGTAACATACACTTCGTATGTAAAATAAAAAAATAGTTTATTCAAAATAAAAAAATAGTTTATTCAAAATAAAATCTATCATGAAATTTAAACATACATATCCTTATTTTCTATCAAAACTATTTTATACAGGAAGTTTTGTAGGGCTCGTTTTTTTGAGTAGCTGTTCTAGTTCTTCTAAATTAGAGGGCGAATGGGTGCGTTCAGATTACAAAAGTACACTTCAAGTTACAGATGAAAAAATAACTTTTGATAACATTACTGAAAGAGACTATGAAATTAATGAAAATACATTAAAAGTAATGGCTTATGGAATTGCTGATAGTTATCAATTTGATTTTAAAGGAGATACACTTGTTTTGACTAAAGGAAGTTCAGTTCAAAAATTTATTCCAAAAGATAAAACACCATCAGATGAAGAGCAGATAAGAGTATTTTTAGAGTCTGAAATTGAAAAAGCATTCAAACAGAAAATAACTGACTTACAACTAGAAAAAAAGCATTGGGGAGATATAAAACAAACTATTCATTTAGAAAAAACACCTTCTATTACTGATGATGAGTGGGTTTATCTAGCCAAAACTACTTTTGAAGATGCTGCAATGCCAACAGCAACTATTTTTGTGCGAGTTGGAAAAGATAAAATAGGTCTTTTAAAACCTGTTTGGAAAGAAATTTTAGAATCTAGTACGAAGCGTTATCTAATCCGATCAATGGGGATTCCTACTGAAAAAGTAAAACTTATTCCTACTGTAGGAAATGGATTTGATGTCATTGTTACGACTGACAATGGAAGCGAACTTCCTTTAACTCTTGATCCACAAACAGGTGTGTTTCCAAAGCAAGATAAAGCAGCAGTTTCAAGCTACTTTCAATATGTAATGAGAAAAAAATATGGCGTTAAAACAATAGAAAAGTTAAGTTTTGAAAAAGCAGAACAGAATAATTACGAAGGAAAAATGCTTCTTGAAAATGGAAATGAAGTAACTATTACATACACACAACAAGCAGGAATACAATTTCCTGACGTGAATGAAACAAATAAAAAACTACTCGCTCAACGCTTTTTAGAGAATGATTTGGAAACAAAACTACAAGTTGAAAGCGCACAAATAGTGAATAATTTTGTTCAACTTACTGTTAAAACTGAAAAAAATGAAAACTTGGTTGCTTTTGTGGATATAATTCGTGGTTGGTATCCTGAAAATACTTCTACTTCCCTTGCAACAACACTCCGTTATCGCATTGAGAAACATATAACAAATGGACTAAAAGTTAATTCCGTTTTGCTCAATCAGAAAGAAGAAAATAAATATGAAGGAACAGTCGATTATTCATCTGGTGCTGTAAACAAAATTGTTGTCGAACACAAAGGAACTAATTTTGCTTGGGAATTTGTAAAGTAAAAAGTCAATAAAAAACCCTCAAAATTTGATTATAGAAATCGGATTTTGAGGGTTTTTAGTTAGTTTGTAAAATAATATTTATGGTTATCTGAGAATGTAGAGGTCGTTGGTGAGACACCAACAACAGCAAAAAAAACCATAAATACCTCGCCATTGTCGGTATCTCACCGACGATTTTACTCAAAAAAATAATTCAACAAGCAGTTTTATTCGTTTTTGGTTAAATTTCTAAAACACAAAACCCTAAAAATTAGATTTTTAGGGTTTTGTTCTATGATAGAATAAAGCAAATTTTAATTTGCCAATTCAACAGCTTTTCCAAACAACGTAGCCGAAGTACAATCATTGACATGTACATTTACATACTGTCCTTTTTCATAATTTTCTCTAGGAAAAACGATTACTTTATTGTCTGTCGTTCTGCCTTGCAAATCTTTATCAGAGCGTTTTGATTCTCCTTCTACCAAAACTTTATGTGTTCTGCCTATCAATCTTTGATTACGAGCCAATGAATGCTTTGATTGAAGTTCGATGATTTCACTTAGGCGTTTTTTCTTTACGTCCATCGGAATGTCATCCAAATATTTCTTTGCTGCCAATGTTCCAGGGCGTTCAGAATAGAAAAACATATACGAATAATCGTAATTTACATAGTCCATCAAAGTCAATGTTTCTTGGTGTTCTTCTTCTGTTTCAGTACAAAAACCTGAAATCATATCCGAACTAATGGCACAATCTTCTCCCAAAATCCTACGAATTGCATCTACTCTGTCAATATACCATTCACGAGTGTAAGTACGATTCATGAGTTTCAAAACTCTACTATTTCCACTCTGAACAGGCAAGTGAATATATTTACAAATATTTTCATACTTCGCCATTACATGCAAAACATCATCCGTCATATCTTTTGGGTGCGAAGTCGTAAAACGAACTCTTAGATTTGGGTCAATTTGAGCAACCATTTCTAAAAGTGTAGCAAAGTTTTCATTTCTTACTTTTTCTCCTGTTTCGGCTTCAAAATTTTCGGCTCTTATCGTTCTTGGAACATTTGTCCATTTGTATGAATCTACATTTTGTCCTAATAAAGTAACTTCTTTATAACCTTGAGCTACCAAATCTTTAATTTCTTGTACAATCGAATCAGCAGGACGGCTGCGCTCACGACCACGAGTAAATGGCACAACACAGAAACTACAAACATTATCACAACCACGCATAATCGAAACAAAAGCAGAAATTCCATTACTATTCAAACGAATAGGCGAAATGTCAGCATAGGTTTCTTCTCTTGAAAGAAGTACATTGACAGCTTTTTGTCCGTCATCTACCGAACCGACCAGTTTTGGCAAATCACGATAGGCATCGGGCCCAGCCACTAAATCTACAATTTTCTCTTCGTCTAAAAATTTGTGTTTCAAACGCTCTGCCATACAACCCAAAACACCAACCATCATTTCAGGCTTACGTTTTTTGAGTCCGTTGATATGAACTAAGCGTTTGCGAACGGTTTGTTCGGCTTTTTCACGAATAGAACAGGTGTTTAGGAAAATCAAATCAGCATCTTCTGCCGAATCGGTTGTTCCAAAACCGTGTTCTTGCATTACGGCAGCCACGATTTCGCTATCAGCAAAATTCATTTGACAACCATAACTTTCGATGTAGAGTTTTCGCTCTCCTTCTTTGGCGTTGTTGGCTGTTTTTTTGACAGTTTCGCAAGGTTCGTGTATAGCTTCACTTGCGTTTTTTTCGCCAACTATATCAATATCAGCAATTAATTTATTCATTTTGAATTTTTCTTTATGTATTTATCCAAATTCGTTTATTTAAAATTTGGATTTTTGTTTTTTCTATCAACTTACAAAGTTAATGAATTAGTTTTTATTTTTTGGAATAAAATTCTAGTCAAGTTTATAAAACTTTGTTAGTAATTTTTTGGTAATCCAAAATAAATCTGACAATAGTTAAAATGTAAACGTATATTTTGAACTATTGACAGCCTTCTGAAAGGACTGTCAAAGTTTTTTTATTCCAACCCTATCAAAAACACGTAAAATTAGTTAGGGCTTTGCTTTTTTTGGCTAATTTTCTTTGAGTCATCTATTTTTATTTGAATACTCTATAATAAAAACTTATACTGATTTTATGTTGTAAAATAATAATAGAAAAATAAGAACAGATTCAAAAGAAATTTTCTCTTACTTAGGAGGTTTATTTAAGCAAAAAAATCAGAAAACAGCTATTTAAGCTGTAGAAGAGAATGCAAAAGATGAAAAAGCAGCTACAAAATTAGAAGTTGTTTTAGAAAATGCTATTGAAGATGAAGAAATAGAAATTTCAGCTTTAAAAACAGAAATAGAAAAATTCAAGGCTCTTTTAGCAGAACATCAGCCTACTACAAATTCGAATGTTCAGACAAGAATTGTTAATAGCAAAAACGTAATAAACACCTCTAACTTTGGAAATATTGGAGGAAGTGTTAGAGTAGGAGATAACAATGGCAAATAGATTTTTACATATTCAAAAATCCTCAACGACGGCAACGCCTCGTTGACGGTTGCTCTAAAAAGTAAAATTTTCCACCGTCGTTGAGATTCAAATGAAATCGTCAACGAGGATAAAAAAGGCACTTCAAAAAAATTGAGGTGTCTTTTTGTTTAAGAAAAGAAGTATTCCAAAAAATCGTAACTTTACAAACTATTTTATCAATCAAAAACTTGATAATCAGCATCATATAGCTCAAAATACTTCCAGCTCTACTAATTTATATAAAAAATAAGTTCTATGAATCTTCATACATCAAAATATATTCAGTATTCCTTTTTTCTTCTTCTTACTTTTTTCTTTGCTTTTAGTGGTTTCGCTCAAAATTCAGTTCTTTCAGAGGGACAAATTTTGAAGTTGAAAAATAGAAAAAAAATGGAGTACATAAAGTTACTTTTCAAGACCTTCAAACAGCAGGTCTGAATCCTTCTACTATCAATCCAAATAACATTCAAATTTTTGGAAATGGTGGTGGAATGCTCCCACAAGCCAATTCAGTTTCACGTATTTCAGATTTGAAGGAAAATGCCTTTTTTATAGAGTTGGGAAGTGATAATGTTTTTAATGCAGGAGATTATATTTTGTGGTTTCTTCATTTCTACTTCCACATTTTTAAATACTTCTGGTTTCTTGTTTGAGTACTTCAATACATCTACTACAAGTTCTTTGCTAAGATTAAAAGACTTCATTTCTTTAAACATATACCAAACAGTTTTACCAACCTCTTCAAGATATATTAGTCTGAGCAAAAAATTACTCAATCACAAAACTTAAAAAATACAATATCTCCGTTATCTAGTTGAGAAACAAAGCCATTTTTTATAAATATTTTTTTTTATTTATAAGACCTTTCTTTATACCGTCCAACGTAATTTCCTCTTTATAATAATACACTCTTTTTTCTTCTATTCTACCTATCAAACCTCTTATTGATACAAATTCAGAATTATAAAAATCATAATCGTATGGGTATGATACTAGATCATTAGAAAATGTTGTTTTGTTGAATTTAATTATGAATCCTCCATAAAAGGAAGGATTTAATATAATACTATCTTGTAGTGTATCTATACTCATCCGTAATTAGATTTCAAAAATATCTAAATTTTGATTATTTTTAGCTTATGAATTTTCAACTTAGTATTTCTGAACGAGATATTTTAAAAGATTATCGTAAAAGTTCTTCAGGAAAGAAGGACTATATTCGTTGTACTGTTCTTTTAGGTCTTGACCAAGGTAAGTCAGCAAAAGAGTTGTCAGAGCTTTTAGGTGTTGATTTAAGTAGTTTTTATAATTATGTAAAAAGTTATAATTCCTGTGGTCTTTCTGGTTTTATTTCTTCTAATTATTTAGGTTTTTGGGGTAAGTTGGATAGTTTTGATTTGGCAGCTTTAGATAAAGAACTTCGTTCTCACTTGCATAAAAACTGCCAGTCTATTGCTTATTGGATAAAAGAAAATTTAGGTATTGATTACGCTATTAAAAGTCTTCCTAGTTTGATGAAACGTCTAGGTTTTTCTTATAAAAAGACAAAAACAGTTCCTGCTAAAGCTGATAAAGAACTTCAAACTCACTTTATAGAAGATATAGAGGCTTTGATAGAGCGTTTAGATTCAGAAAATGCTGTTCTACTCTACGCAGATGCTGTTCATCCTCAATGGAATACCCGAAGTAATTATGCTTGGATTCCAACAGGAGAGGAAAGAGAAATTAAAAGTAGTAGTGGTAGAAAGCGCATAAATTTGACAGGTACAGTAAACATTCAAAATCCAAGCGATATACTCATTAGTGAATCAGAAACAGTTGATTCAGAGAGTGTAAGAGAATTTTTAGATAAAGTAGAAGCAGCCTATTTAGATAAAAGCAAGGTGTATATGGTCTTAGACCAAGCCTCCTATTTCAAATCTTATTTGGTGCAAGACTGGGTATATGGCTCTAAAATAGAACTCATTTACTTGCCTGCCTACTCGCCTAATTTAAACTTAATTGAAAGACTTTGGAAGTTGATGAGAAAGAAAATAATTGATTATGAATACTACAATACATTTGAAAAATTTAGGACTAACGTCCTTGCATTTTTTGAATATATCGTTGATTATAAAGATGAGCTAGAAACACTTTTAGCACCTAATTTTCACGTCCAATTTTCGAAAACCAATTTCTATTGAGTATAAATATTTGATAGATCTGTATACTTCTTCATTATATTTATACATATTTATTTTTGCTATACTATATTCTTTATCCTTATTTAATAAAGAATCAAATGTAATTATATGACTTTTACCTTTTCTATCTTTTATATGACTATCGTATAGTAAAATGAAGGGGTTACCATTTTTACAAGAACCTACAGTATAGAAATTGTATTCTATTTTCATTAAACTACTCTTGTATATATCTTGTCCATTATGTTTTACTATACAAATACTACCTCCCTTTCTTTCTACATAAAAAAGATAGTTATTAGTGTAAGAAGGTGCGACATTAAAAGATAAATATAAACTATCAAAATGAAGTCTATTTATTTCTTCATAACAAAGTGTATCTTGTGCTTTTATTTGGAATGAAAAGGTAAAAAGAAGGCAAACGATGAAAGAGATTAGCGAAATATTCATAATTAATCAATTTTAAAATTAGGTTTTACATTCTCAAAAAACACTAATATTAAAGAATAAAAATCTAATCACAATATCTATAAAAAACTACCTCTCTGCTGCTGCTCGGCTATAGGTTCTCTTCCTACTAGATGAATTCTTAAATACAAGATAAGAAATTACATCTATTTTATCTACTACAAACCTAAAAGCTTGGCTTTGCCAAGTGACTTATATGTATTCGGCATTCCTGCCGTATATTTGTATTAAAAAATATAATGTTGCAGCTAAATAGGTGTTTTTTCACAGTTTATGTGCTGCTAGAACAACAAATACAAAAACCACGGCTACAGCCGAATACATATAAATCACTCGTTAAAAACGAGCGATAGCCACAAAAAACCGAGCAAGGACAGGGGGAAAACGAATTTCTAGTTTTTCGCCTGCTTCTTCTGCAATTTTATTCATAACAGGTACAATTTGAGCAGCATCTCCACACCAACTCTCTGTCAAAACGATCCAATAATATTTTTCATTTGATGAAATAGTAGCTAAAGCATTTTTGACATTCTCGTTTACTTTTGTTGTCTTGTCAAGCCTGTTCATACGATACATATTTGTATTTGTATATTCCAAAATTTCTGGACGATTATCTCTGTTTGTGGTGGTTGCTTTTTCTAAAAGTTCTTGTCCAAGTGTTCTGTACTCTTGGTAAGAAAGAGATTTTTCTAAATAGTCTTTATCTAAATAATCCATAATGAGTAACGTATTTTTATCTTATATGAATAAATGTTGATATGTTTGTGTATGAAGTAACACGGAAAAACAGTGTATTTTGTTTTGATAAATTTTACTGTCTTTTTTTCAGCAAAAGGGAATTATTTTGTACCTTATAAGTCCTAAAATATCAAAATTAAAAAAACAGGAAATCAATATTCAAGATAGCTAATCACCAACTATAAATTTACAGATGAATAATGACCAACAAAGACAATGACCAACAAAGACAAAGAGAGTTTATAGAAAAATTGTTAGCTGTTCAGCAAAAACGACAAGATAAACCTCTTTCTAAAAATGACCAACAAGAAATAGCTGCTCAAATTGGTCTTTCAGATGCAGATTGGCAGGCTGTGCAAGAAACCTACAAAGCTCATTTGTTGCGTGGACGTGGTTTTTTATCACATCAAAATTATGATGATGCCATTGCAGAGCTTGAGCAAGCCAATGTTTTGGATTATAATTCGATAGATACAACAGCTACTTTGGCGCAGGCACATTTTGAGCGTTTTAGAGAATATGCTGATAAAAAAGACAAAGAAGCTGCTATTTCATATAGCAAAATTTGTTTGAATCAAAATCCTAGTCATAACCAATCGCTCAAGATAATTTCGGATTTGAAGCGCAAGCCACGAAAAATAAACACTCAAATAGTTACTAAAAGAAAATCTTATATTGAGAGAAATCTATTTATAATTCTTCCTTTAATTATTGTATTTGGCATTTTAGCTTTCTTTTTTCTCAATTCTCCTAATAGAGTCAAACAAGAAGAATTTCCTGTTGCAGAATCAACTGAAGAAATAAATATAAATATTGATGAAGAAATAAAAAAAGTAGCATCAGATTATCCTCCAAATAAAAATATAGATTTTAATGCAAATGAATATGAAATCCCTATAGAAATTACAGACCCAAAACTAAAAAACTTAGAATGGCAGACAGAAAGTGCGCTTGTTACAAAATATAATGAGAGTTATAAAGTAGAACTAATTGGTGATTTTTTAGTCAAAAATGCTGAAATTAATCAGTTAAAAATAAAATTAGAACTCTTTGATGATAAAGGAGAAATAATCAGAACAACCTATGAAGAGGTGGTAAAGGAGTCAGATTTGACATTACGAAAAGATGATTTGATTCCATTTCAAGTTATGAAATATGAAAAAACAATAGCTCCAAATATTGCAAAAGTAGTAATCTCGTCTTCGGTGATAGAGCAAGAGGAGTTAAATGAAGCACTAACTTATGAACCTTCACCAAAAATCCCAGTAACTTGGGCGCAAAAACGACCTCAAAATACAGATATTCAGCTTAGAGAAAGACAAAGCAACTTTTCAGAGGGTATACTTGGAAATGGATTTCATCGCATCACTTTAGAAATCGAAAATACAGGAAATGCGTCTATTTCTCTTCTCAAATTTCAATTTAGTTGGTTTAATTCTGCTAAAAAATTATTAGGAACAGAAGTCAGATATGGTGTTTCGGGTTCTACTTCTAAGCTCAAACGCAATCAAATACGTATTTTGAGTACAACTATGGCTGTTCCAAAAGTAAAAGAAGAAGAATTATCAAAACTGACCTATCAAGTTGAAGTTATAGAAGTGAAATGATAAAAAAACGGCAATTCGTAAAAATTGCCATTTTTTGTTTTTATCAAAATAAAGAAAACTTAGTTTCTTCTCCTTCTTTGTAGCGTTTTCGTTCTTTTATCTTGCCATTTTTATCATAGAAACGCCATTTTCCATCTCGCTTATCATTCTTATAATAACCTTCAATAATAAGTTTTCCAGCTTTAAATTCACGATAAACTCCATCTTTTATACTTCCTTTTACTTCATATTCGTAACGAGTATCTTCTTGACTTCTGACAATCAAACGACGCTCAGCATTATCTTTATCTAATTCAATCAATTCAGATTCTGGAATAGTTTGGAGCTGTTCGAAAAGGTCTATTTTTTCTTCTGTTCCAAACACTTTTTCTAAAATATTCTTGCTATTGAGTTGTTCTAGCAGTTTTTTACGGTTTTCTTGTGCTAGTTTATAATCATTTCTAACATTTTCAGGATTTTCATAAACCGTAACTAAGCGAGTATCATAAAAATTGGTTTCATCTCTACGAAGCTGAAAACCCCAGTGTGGTTGAGAAATCACATAATTTGCATTTTGTTGAACTGTCTTCCAAGTTTCTGGACTCATCGAACGCTTTAGAGTTTTGAGAGCAACAGGCATATTTATGTAAGCAAAAAAGTTTGAATTATCAGCTTCAAATTCTTTAAAGAAATTTTGAAAAGAAGGTGATTTTGCCAAAGTAAGTCCCATTTCATAATCATCAATCAAGTTTTTGAGTGTTTTAGGACTATTACTAAAAATGACATAATCTTCAATAAAAGTAAAATAGGGTTTATCAATTTTTTCAAAATATTTTCCCATTACCAATTTGAAGAATCCCTTTACAGCAAGCATGCTTATTTTGTGTCCTTTGTGTTCGGAAACTACCACTTTTACAGGTGTGCGTTTACGAATTTTTTCTCCAATAAACTCTAATTGAGCTGTTGCTTCCGAAATAGATTTTGCCTTCAAAACAAGTGCATATTCATCATTTTTATCAATCGACTCTGTTGCTTCACTCTGAATAACTGCCATTTCTGAACCAATCCAAGAGAAAAAATTGTCCCGAACGCTAATATCTAAAAGTCTTTCGACAGTTCTAATTTGATTTTGATATTCTTGATAGGCTTCTTCATCTCGCTGCAAAACCTCAGTAAACTTATCATAATAGCTCAAAAAATCATCAAAATTGACACTAAAATAAAATGCAGAACGCTGTGGAACAACCCGAGCAGCCGTAATATCACTACTTCCAGAACGCAACAACGCACGTACATGAGAAGGCACAGAATCATTAATTACTGTCGTTCCTATCATCCTAACTAGTGTAGAAGCATTTTCATCGTCATCGTCGCCTATTTGTTCCAAATCTAAATTTAGCCCAGAGAAAAACAGAGCTTCTGAAATATCATTCAGATATTCATTTGATTCGTCCATATAAAGACCAAAAAATTCATCTGCCAAATCATAGTTGATAAATAAGTTTCCTAAATTTCTAGAGGAAGTTTTTGAAACAACTTTTTTAAAACGACGGTTATTTTCAAAATTATTTGGATTTTCTCGCTCATCTAAAGCAGCTTCAATCAAGGCAGGAGTTTGAGAACATAAAAGCAGATGTTGGCGAATAGAAATTGCCCATTGAGAATTATCTGATGTATTTTTTATTAAATAAATACGATTTCCTTTGTATTCGTATTTAGAAGAATCTTCAACACTACTCATAAATGTTCCAATATTTTTTTCTAAAAATGATGGAATTTCTCGCTTCAAATCAACAATAAATAAAAAATCATAATCTCCTTGTTTGTGAATGTGTGAAGAAACCAAAACTTTTCTTTTACCAAGAAAGTCAAAAACTTCTCTATTTTGATGAATCATTGTGTCTAATGAAGCTGCATCTTTTGTAAGTTCGCCAAAATAAGGTTGCGTTTGTAGATGTTTCCAAAGCTGAGAACTACTAATCTCTTCCCAACTATCAACAGGTTCGTCAGTTTCTAAAATATACATTGCACTTGAAGGCACATAACTAAAGGGATCAAGAGAAATAATAGGAATCCCTTTGTACATCCAAAATAGTAAAAGACCTAAAATGAGAATGGCAAAAAAACCAAGTACATATAAAAAACGACGAAAAAATATTTTAAAAGTATCCATAATTAAAAAAAAATAGCGATTGATTGATAAATTCTAGTTGTATAAAAATACAAAAATCAAATTTGTTTTAAAGAATTAATAACCAAACTCTACTTTTTTTACTACTAATTTTCAATAATTAATCTAACAACCATTTTTTGGCAACTTTCTCATTATCGAAATAATTTAATGCTTTATAATTTTTACCTTCATTTTCTGTCATTACTTGTTCGACCGATAACTCTACCATTAAATCTTGTGGTAAAACAAAAGCAATTTTTTGTACGATTTTATTTGCGTGAATAGCTATATTTTCATCTACCCAAACTTGAACTTGAGGGACAATAGTAAAATTGAACTCTTGAAGATTAATCAAAGCATGAGATACAACATGTTTTTGAACAAAACCTAAGTAGTTTCGCATTTCTTTTTTGTAATCATCTTCTGTCATATCATCACTTTCATTTGTCCATAACTGAGTGAGAAATTTATTTGTATTATCATAATAGTAAGTACAAAATTGATTTTCTAGTAGTTTCTTTTCCATAAAATTGAGGGGATATTAAATTGTTTTTTACAGACATATAATGCTGCTTACAGTGAATTAAATATAAATACAAATTTTATTCTTAAAAACTTAATTTTTAAAATTTAAACACAATCAAAAACCTATCCTAAACCAAATATAATATAAGTTTGAAATTGAAGTCTTTTTATCTAATTTAAAAATAAACTGTCATTAGGGATTGATTTTGATTAAATTCGTGTTTATTAATTTGAATTAACTTTAAAGTGTGATTCAGTTTATTTTTTATAATTTAATTAACCCATAAAATGACAACTTTAAAAGAAAAAGTAGAAAGCGAAATGAAAGTCGCTATGCGTGCAAAAGAAACAACAAAATTAACGGCTCTTCGTGCTATCAAATCAGCTATTTTATTGGCTCAAACTGAAAAAGGAAGCACCTCAGAATCTCTTTCAGAACAACAAGAATTAGATATTTTATTAAAACAAGCCAAACAAAGACGTGAATCTTTAGCTCTTTATGAGCAAGAAGGACGTACAGAACTTGCCGAAACTGAAAAAGCAGAGTTAGAAGTTATTGAAAAATTCTTACCTCAAATGCTTTCAGAAGATGAAGTAAAAATAAGAGTAGAGAAAATTTTGGCTGGAATGGGCGAAGTTACTCCTCAACAAATGGGACAAGTAATGGGTGCAGCCATTAAAGAATTAGGCACAGAAGCTGAAAAACAAACAATTGCTAAAGTAGTGAAAGAATTGATTAATAAGTAAATCGATTACGGATTACGGAATGAATACAATTTATTACAATTTTACAAACGTAATTCATTTACTATAATTATTTAACCCACAAACTGATTTGTGGGTTTTATTTTTTGATTATGATAAAAAAACTCTTCAAAACTAAACTAATAGCTTGTAAAAAAAGAAGTCCAAAGCCAATAACGATAAAGCTTTTTACAATAAAACGAGCAGGCAATCCCCCAGGATCTGGCGAACCTTCTGAAAGTCTGAAAGCAAATTCTGTATAAGGAATTCCACCTTTTATGACTACAACACAAAAAGGAATCAGAAAAATAAGTGTCCCAAAAAGATTCACTAAAGCCTTTTTCTTTTCAGAAAAACGAGCATAAAAAACATCTACACGCACATGTTTGTCGTCTTTAAGTGTATAAGCAGCACCCACTAGAAAGAAAAATGAAAAAATATGCCATTCTAGTTCTGATAAAAAAGCACTACTAAAACCAATTGTATAACGTAAAATTACGTCTACACAAACCAAAATCACCAAAATAGAAGCCAACCATTGTGTTAATTCGCCTATTTTATCGATAAGATTATCTATTGCTTTTACTAATATCATTTTTATTCAATAATTTTCTGATTATGACTATTTACAAATAAAATATCTGAAATGGTATCATAACCTTTAAAAATAGCTTCTCCCTCTTCTTTTACCTGTTTGTCATTGAGTCCAATCATAGTAAGGTCAGCCGATTTTGATTTTTCATTAATGATTTGTTTCATACTTTTTCCTCGTTGTGCAATCAATTCTACATTTGTAGCTGAAATAGGCAAACGACCTGATTTAATAAGTTCGATGAGTTTTACTCTTTCAGTTTCAATTTCTGCATCAGCATAGACAGCAAATAGTTTTATATCTGCATCTTTCCAATCTCTATGCCCCACAATTACATACGCCAAAAGAATCATCAAGTTTGCATTTTGGAAACTATGACGAGTAATCCAAATATTTATACTTTTCTTGAATCCAAAATTTCTTTCGGAGGTAGCTAATACACATACATCAAAGGAAGTGGCTTTGATAAGTGGGTAATTATCAATAATTCCTTTCAGGTTTTCAGGATTATTTTTACTAAACTCTAATAAAAACATATTATTTTCAAGTCCTGAAACCCCAGGTAATTGCAATACTTGTGCAATCGAAGAAGTAAGCGAGGGACTTACAAGTGTATCTATATAGACATTACTTTTAGTTTTGGAAGCCATTTGGATAATATCCTTTTTGGTTTCTTTAGCGATAATATTAGTATCTTTTGATAAAAACCCTTGAATATAATGGATATATGTTCCGAATCCATAACGATGCGAAAGCCAACGCAGCATATTAAAAGCACTCTGACGACGGAAAAAATCTTGCGAAAGACAAACAATAGCAGGATTCCATTGTGTTGTTTTTTCATCTTCACGTTTTTGCAAAAATACTCGTAATTCTCTATTGACTTGGAAAATAGCTCCTTGAAATAGATAAACAATTCCTGTGCTTTTCTTACGATATTGGCTCATCACAATGTGTAGAACTACCATTGAAATCAAAGAAATAAAAGCATAAGTAGGATTCATACTAAACATCATAAAAATACAAGCTAATGCACCAAGAAGTGAAATATACCATTTTGAACGAAAAGTAGGACGGTAAGAAGTATCGCCAGATAAATGCTCTAAGAACGAAATTGAACAAATAGTACCATACGTTACCATAAAAAACATAGAGATAATTTCAGCCACAGCATTAACATCACCAGCAATAACAAAAATAAGTGCAAAAGCAGAAGTAATCAAGGTAGCATTAAAAGGTTCAGCTTTTTTACCTTTTCCTTTTGCTAACCAATTGTTCATTTTTTGAGAAGGAAACGCATCATCATTAGCTAAGGCTTGGAGTGTTCTGGGAGCAACCAAAATTGACCCTAAAGCTGAAGAGGCTGTTGCAGCAGCCAAACCTACCAAAATCATTGGACCCCAAAGGGCAATTTTTTCCATTATAAGTTGGTCTGTATGAAGTTCTTGTGGAGTTGCTGAAACATATAATTTATAAACGATAAAGAAATAGATAAACATTCCTGCAAAAGTAGCTGAAAGAGTACCGAGGGGAATTGATTTACGTGGGCTTTTCAAATCACCTGACAAGCCTACGCCTGCCGTCATTCCTGTAAACGCTGGAAAACAAATAGCAAATACTTTAAAGAAAGAATCTGGATTGGCAATTGAATCACTCAAACCGACTGAATTATAATCATAAACGTAATTTGTAGTTCCTACAAAAAACATAATCAAAGAAATAAAAAGCAGAGCAACAACAAAATAAAGAGCCTTTACGCCCAAATCAGCACCTTTTGTAGAAACCATTAAAATAAGTAACAAAAGTGCAGGAAGACTAATCAATCTATCTTCTACAAAAAATAAAAGCCCATTGTCGATAACATACGGAAGTGTTCGAAGATATTCTAAAACAGGCTGAAAGGCTTGAGCAAAAGCAATAATATAAAAAGCTACACTAATTGCTTGTGAAAGATAAAGCGCAATTCCGATAGTTGCGCCAATATTTAGTCCGAAGGAACGAGAGACAATATAATATTCTCCTCCTCCTTCTACTTTTTGATTGGTTGCAATTTCGGCAATTGCCATGGCTGTTGGAATAGTTACAATATGTCCTAAAATAATAATTCCGATAGAACCCAAAAGTCCAACATTTCCAACAGCATACCCAAAACGCAAGAACATGACTGCCCCCAAAATAGTAGAAATAGCAGTAAAAAATACAGGTGCAGTTCCAAATCCTTGTCCTTTTACAAGTTGCTGTGAATCTTGTCCAGAAGAAGAAAGAGAAAGAGGTGTTTTCTTAGACATTTAATTTATGTGTTATTGAACAGTTAGTTTTTAGAATAGGATAACGAAATATCAAGTACTTTTCTTTAAAGATACTTCAATATAACTGGCTTTTTGATACAATACTCTGAAAAGAATTACTAACATGCAAACAATAACCAATCAAACTAGCTATTAACTCTACTTTTACCTTCATTTTCCAACATCTGTAATAATTTTTTAATACGTTTGTGTAAAAACTTTGAATCAATATGTTCTTTAGCAATACAAATAAAAGCAAATGTATCTACATGCGACAAATCAAATTCAGATTTTTGAAGTCTGTATCCTTCTCTAATTTGCCTTTTGATACGATTTCTATCGACAGCTTTTTTAAAATTTCGCTTCGAAACTGAAATCAATAGACGAGCAGGGAGAGTATTTTTTTGGTTGTTTTCCTCTTTTTTGTCTTCTACTTTTTTGGGAATAAAAACAACTTTTAAAGGAAAGACAAACAATGATTTGCCTTTTTTAAAAAGTGTTTCGATATCTTTGACAGAAGAGAGACGTTCTTGTTTTGTGAAAGTATTTTTTGAAGTTTCCAGATTTTATTATTTTAAAAGTATAGAAATTTATTGAACAAAAATAACTATGAGCTAGTCTTTAAACAGACAAATTTACTGAAATAAGAGGATAGTTTGGACAAAAATAATATTCAGAGGAGTAAATAGCTTTTACTATATTGAGGTTTAAAACTCTATTAGATTTATAATCTTAAAAGAACAACGATGAAAATATTTTATATTATATTTATTTTTATAATTATTAGCTGTCATTCATTACATCAAGAAAACAATAAGGCTATTTCTTGTGAAGAAAAAGTAAATAATTTTACTTTAGATTACACTAGAAGAAAAAAATTAGATACAATAAGTTCTTACAAAGAAGATTATCTATATAAGAATATACATGTATTTGATATACAGGTTTATATGGAAGGAAGAACAACATTTAATTTAATGTGTTGGAATGATAGTATTTATTTTAATGATAATATATTTTCTAATCAGATTTATGTATATAAAAAGTCTTTAGATATTAGCGACCAAATTATAGGAATGAGTAGTTTAATTTAGATTTGGACTCTATGTTTGTAAGAACAATAAATACAAAGATGTTAAATGCAGATGCCTCAATGCACTTTAAACATTATTCCTATAGTGAAAATTTTGTACAACATGAAATTAATGGAATTATAGATTTCTTAGAGAAACAAGATGTAGATATGTCTGTGTTTAAAAGTCATTTACGACTAAGTTATTCTAATAAATTTTATGTTGTGTATTACATGAGAAATTTATACATATATAGCATGTACGAAGCTAAGAACTACTGGAATGGTAAAAATATTTTAAGAAAATATCCTCGCCTTAAACTTTTTACTATCTCTTTTGAATCTGATTTACAAATTCCACAACTTAATATAATTGATAAAATAAGTAAATAGTTAAATTTTATATTAATTTCCCAAAAAATAATCCTTAGACCAAAAAAACTTCACTTTCCAACCTTTTTTCTCTAAAAGCATAGGCATATAAACATGAAATTCTTTAGCTGAATAAGAAGCAAAATAACGTTCATCATCAGTATAAATTGCTGCTAGTATTTCTTTATTTTGAGTATTATTTTTAGATAGCATTACCAAATCCATTACTGAGAATGTATTTTGAGAAAATTCAATATCTGAATTTTGATTGGTTGAAATTATTGTATTTTTCAGATTTGCAAAATAACTCTGTTCTATTTTTTGAGTAATTTTATTTGATGGAGTTTCTATATTATCTTCAAAATTGATTTGATGCCAACTTTTTCCTTCTGAAATAGAATGTGCAAAAGATAAATATTTTTTCAACAGTTGTGCGCCCAAGCTATGCGTTTCCAAAACGGGTAGCTGATGAGGAAAAATACTACTTACTACATAAATTTTTTCTCTTGCTCTACTAATGGCTACATTCAGACGATTTTCGCCTCCTGCTTGACTTAATGAACCAAAGCTCAAACGGAATTTTCCAGCCATATTTGGGGCATAACCGACCGAGAAAATAATCAAATCACGCTCATCTCCCTGTACATTTTCGATGTTTTTTATAAATAAATCCTCTGGAATTGTTTCCAAATTTTCCTCTAGTAAATCACGAATAAGATTTTGTTGTTTTGAATTAAACGTAATTATTCCGATAGATTTTGATTTAAACTGATTCTGAGTTTCTTCATTTTTTATCAAATTTTTGACTAATTCTACTACCCTTTCAGCTTCTTCTTGATTCTGATTTTGATGCCAAGTTCCGTTTACTTTCAAATATTCTATGGGTGTAGAATCTTGATATTCTTCGATAATCCCCAAATCAGGCACAACTTTCAGACGATTTCCATAAAAATGATAATTCGAAAAGGCTATCAGTTCGGCAAAACGACTGCGATAATGTCCATTCAATTCAAAAGAAGGAAGATAATTTTTACCCAAATCTAAAAGTGAATCTACTTCTAGGGCTAGTTTCGTATTTTCATAGTTTTGGATTTCTTGAATTTCATCTATTTCCTCATTGATTTCTTTATCACTTTGACTTTCAAATATTTCTGAATCAAAATCAATTTTATCCAAATCTTCTTCCCAACGTGGTTGATACAAATCGTGTGGAGGAAGTTGTTTTTCATCACCAGCAATAATACTTTGTTTGCCACGATAAAGTGCAGGAATTCCTTTTTCAGCAAAACATTGAGAAGCTTCATCAAAAATTACTAAGTCAAAATTTTGAATCAATGGAAAAATAGCTGACACCGTTTCTGGAGAAGCCAACCAACAAGGCAAAAGCCTAAAAATTTCATCTGAATAATTAGATAGAAGTTTACGTAATGCCCAAATACTCCGTTTTTTCTTGACTTGATGCTCTAAATCTCTATATGTTGTTCGGTTTCCCAAACGATTAAATTCTATGTCTTTATAAGTTTTTTCTTTGATTTTTAAACGCAAAATATCAGCACTAATTTGTTGTTTTTGAGCAACTAAAGTTTTCAAACGCTCTTCATTTTCCTTCCAATTTTGAGAACCAACTGTTTTCAAGATAGGAAAATGATTTTCAAGTTCGTTTATCCAACTGATTTGAACAGAATTATCAAATAAGTTCAAAATTTCTGTTTCATTTAACAGCTCATTTTCAGAAAAATATTTCTTTAATTCTTCAATCGTCTTTAATTCTGCTTTTGAAAAATTAGCTTTTAAAGTATCTAACTCTACTAACTTATTAAAATCTGAATCTATAACTGTTTTTATTTCAAATAACTTTTCACTTTGAATTTCAGAATTATTTATATTTAATAATAAATTAATCTGACTTTCTGTCAAATACTGATTCCATCTTTTTTCTTCTGTGTCTGTTTCAGTTAGCAGATTTACAAATTCTTCTAAAAACAAATTCAAATCTTGATGTGTAATATCTTTTTCTAAGAAAATACGACTGTATTCTATGAGTTCCACTAAAAGTAACTTCAAAGCTAAGGCTTTTCGGTGCGAAATAAACCAATTTTTAAGCTCATTTTTTTTGAGTCCGATAGATGAAGGAGGTTCAGAAACCCATTCAACAGCCTGCATCGCAATCATTTTGAGTTCGAAACTATTGCGTTTTGATATTTTTTTGAGTAGCCAATCAATATTTTTTATCTCATCTTTTCGTCTATACTTTTCTAATAGTTCTTTTGTGAATTTTTCGGCTTTTGGTGCAGCCATTCGTTTCCAAACTTTTCTCAAAAAAGACTGCTTTTGTTTTTTGTATTCTTGCACTAAAAAATTAGCTTCCTTTAGAGTTCTTTGTTCCAAAAACTTTTCCATTCCACCATCAGAAAAATAACTCAATAAATCTTTTTCTTTTTGAGAAAGCCATTTTTTTTCTGCATTTGCATACGAAGCAGCAATATTTTCTTTTTGAGAAATTTCTATATATTCATTGAGCCATTCAGGTTGTTCAAACTCATAATAACGACTTTCTTTAAAAATTTGCCATAAATTTTTGTCTTGTAACTCCTTAACAGCTTGTTTCCATTGAGGAACTTTTTCAGTCCATTTTTTGGCTTGGTCGTAAGAAATCGGTTTGCCTAAGAGCGTCGAAAATTTTGATTCAATACTTTTTTTGAAATTTGGAATTTCTGTAAAAAGAGCTAAAATTTCTTTTTTATTTTCTTCATCAAAACCTGCAAAACTTTGTCTCTCTGATAAAATGTAGCTTGGATTCTCGTAATTATTTTGAAGACGAATGTAGTTTTTTAGATTTTTCTTAAATTTTGATACAGAAATACCTCGTTGACGGCGAACTCTCAACGACGGCTCATTATCAAAACTAGAATCAAATTCATCATCAAAAACAAAACTAGAAACCTGTGATAATTCTGTATATTCTTTCTTTAAATCAGCATTTAGATATAATTCTTTGATTGATTTTCCACAGTTTTTTTCATCAAAAAAAACTGTTCTATATTCTTCAAATTCGTTGGTAAGACTATCAATTTCTCTACTAATTTTCAGAAAATTGCGTTCTAAATGAATGGCATTCAGACTTTTATTTTGCTTTTCATATAATTCTAAATTCTGAATATGATTTTGAATTTGCTCATAAATAATTTTTCTATCTTGTTTAAAATCGTGTACAAGGGCTATAAAAGGCGAAATTTCAATTTCATTCAACCGATTTTGAACCACATCTAAGGCTGCTCTTTTCTGACAAACAACCAATACTTTTTTTCCTTGTGCTACAAAATCACTTACCAAATTACAAATAAGTTGAGATTTTCCAGTCCCAGGAGGACCTTGAACCACAAACGAATTATTATTTTTGACAGCCTTCAAAACCTGTTCTTGTGAGGCATCAAGTGCAAAGGGAGCAAAAATTTCTTCTTCTGTAATTTCTTTTTGATTTGTATTATTTTTTAAAATCTCATCTTGATATTCAGTTTCTCTGAAACTCCCAGAACCATCAAATACATCATTAAACTTAGTAAAATCGCCATGAAAAAAATCTTCCAATTGTGGCGTTTTTTCATCATTTATCAATTTTTCATAATCTTGATACAAATACGAACCAGCTTGAGGAAAAAGTCCCAAAACAGCTTGAGAAACGAGTTTCAATTTACCAGTTTCGAAAAGATTTGTAGCATCTTGTTTGGTTTGAGAGAAAAAAGGCAGGAGTTTTTGAGCAAACGTTTCTTGATTAAAATTAATTTCTAGCTCACTTTTTTCTAAATAATTATATAATTGGGTTAGAAATTCTAATGCGTTATTCGGAAACTCTTCGAAATTTTCTTCTAAAATAGATTCTGAAATTTCACTTTCATTAAAATGAGAATACGCCAA
Source organism: Bernardetia sp. MNP-M8 (assembly GCF_037126285.1). Lineage (NCBI taxonomy): Bacteria > Pseudomonadati > Bacteroidota > Cytophagia > Cytophagales > Bernardetiaceae > Bernardetia > Bernardetia sp. MNP-M8. The sequence continues at coordinate 3,651,691 of NZ_CP147012.1, read as the reverse complement.
TAAAAGAGCCTTATTAAAACTAACTCCTGCATCAGTTCGCTGTGTAATTTGCCATTTTCTGTTTTTGATTTCCAAGGTGACAGGAAAAAATAAAAGTGGACAACGCACAACTGTATCATCGTGCAATTTTCCTTCAATAAACGGAAAACCAACATATAAATCGAATGCACCACTTTCCTCAAAAATAGACGTTGTCTTTCGTTCAATTCCCTTTAATTGTCGGCTAATTTGATTGTTTTTTGAATCTCTAGCATCTGAAAGCTGACAAAGAGGAATAGTTTTTTTATTTGCTAGCAAACTTTCAACAACTGAAAAGGCAGGTTTATTCAACAAAAAATCTAATTCATTTATATCTAAAAATGAATTTTTGTAGATTTTAGGAAGCCAAAGCGAACGGTTTTTTCCCGAAAGATTGGTCAGTCTGCGTTGATAGATTTCTAAAAGTTTGTGTTTTTGCATAGGTTTTATGTCGTTGGTGCGACACCAACAACGGCAGAGAGTATGTAATACAATTTAATCTGTAATCAATTCTACTAAAAATAAATAATGCTCTTCTTCCATTTTAAATTTCTTTGCTAATTTTTCAATATCTTCATAAAGTGATTTATTGATTTTTATTTCATATTCGTAGATTTGAGTTATAATCACTTCTAAAGCTATTCCACTTTCATTATACTCTACAAGTTCTTTTGCATCAATTATATTCTGATTGGGTAATTCTAAATTTGCAGCTTGGCTTATTATTGAAGTTATTAGAGTTTTCATTTTATTTTCTCTTGACAAAATCATTCTATAAATTTTATTTAGTAAGCTGATGAAAAACATTTTCTAAAGACTGTGTTTGCTGCTGCATTTCTAAAAGAATCCAATTCTGACTAGCAGAATATAAAAATATTTCTTTTCTCAAATCATGTTGAGTAAATAATTTGACTTTTGTAGGCTCAATTTGATTTATTTCTACTTTCACAACCCCTCCAATTTGTTTCCAATCTTCTTCTGGAATTTGTCTTTCAGTTTCTAAATTTACGACATATTCGTTTTGATTAAGTTCTGTTTTTAGCTTATCATTCAGTTTAGCAATCGAAGTATCCAAGACTTTTTTGCCTTTATTAATAATCACAACCCTATCACAAAGAGCTTGTACTTCTTGCATAATATGTGTTGAGAAAATAATCGTTTTTTCTGCGCTAATACTCTTTATTACTTGACGAATTTCTACAATCTGATTTGGGTCTAACCCTGTCGTGGGTTCATCCAAAATCAAAACTTCTGGGTTGTGAAGTAATGCTTGCGCTAACCCAACACGCTGACGATAGCCTTTCGAAAGCTGACGAAGCTGTTTGTGAGATTCTCGTTCTAGTTTTACTAATTGGATTACTTCTTCAATTCTATTTTTAAGAACATTTCCTCCTTTTAATATTTCAGAGTCATAAAATTTGCCCATAAAAGCCAAATATTCCTTCACGTACATATCCAAGTATAACGGATTATGCTCAGGCAAATAACCTATTTTCTTTCTAACAGCTTTTGGATTTTGAGCTACATCAATTCCACAAACTTCTATATTTCCACTACTTGCAGCCATATAACAGGTTGCAATTTTCATAGTTGTTGATTTTCCTGCTCCATTTGGTCCTAGAAAACCCAAAATTTCTCCTTTTTTGGCTTCAAAAGAAAGGTTATCAACGGCAGCTTGTGAACCGTAAATTTTTGTGAGGTTTTTTATGGATAACATATATACAAAGTTAAAAGTCAGATTTTATAAGTAGAAAAATGAATAATTCTACAAACTCAAATTTACGTATCTTTTTATCATTAATTTATAAATTATGAGGTATTTGATTCAAATTACTAAAAATCCTAATCCAAAACATATTTAGGATTAGATAAGAAATTGAATAGTGTAGGTCTTATTTCTGCCTTTATTTTTTTATATTTGTATAAAAATTAGGGGAAACTAGAATCAATAACAGATAAGAAGAGCAAATCTATTTAAAATAGCAGTGCTACCTTATATTTACAAAGAATATTAATTAGACTTTATTAAGCCCTCAACAAGATTTTTTATTTATTATAGACAATTTTAAATTTATGCCACTCAACGAAGAAATTTATAACGAAGTTAAGAAGATATTTACAGCTTATTTAGAAAATAAATCATTACGCAAAACACCTGAGCGTTTTGCTATTTTGGAAGAAATTTATACACGAGGAGGTCATTTTGATGTAGAATCGCTTTATATTAGTATGAAAAATAAAAATTATAGAGTTAGTCGTGCGACAGTCTATAATACATTAGATTTGCTGGTAGATTGTGATTTGGTTAGTAAACATCAGTTTGGCAAAAACATGGCACAATATGAAAAATGTTATGGCTACCGTCAGCATGACCATTTAATTTGTACAGATTGTCATAAAGTAATTGAATTTTGTGACCCTCGTATTCATAATATTCAAACTATGGTGGGCGAACTTTTGAATTTTAAAGTGATGCACCATTCTTTAAACCTTTATGGTGTCTGTGCTGATTGTCAAGCCAAAACACAACACGAAAAAGATCAAAAAGAAAAAGAATCTCTTAAAGAAACTGAGAATAGTCAAACGCAAAAAATCAACTAGAGAAAAAGAATTAAATATATCTTAATCATACATTTTTCATTAATTTATCAAAAAATGAATTTTACACATAAGCTCAAAGACAATGTTCTTTTTTTAGAATTAGAAGGCGATTTGTTAGGAGCAAACAAGGAAAACGAAGTATTAGAAGTTGTCAAAGACCAAATTGAAGAAAAAGTTACTTCTTGTGTCATTGATATTTCGAAGGTGGGTTATATGAACAGTACAGGACTGAGTTTCCTTATTCGTTTGCTTACTCGTTTTAGAAATGCAGGTGGCGACTTAGTGCTTTTAAAGCCATCTGACCAAGCAAAAAAACTGCTCGTTATTACAAAACTTAACAACATTTTTTCTGTTGCAAAAACAGAAGAAGAAGCTGTAAAATTATTTGACTAATCAATAAAAACGAACTCTTTTACTTTTCTGTAAAAGAGTTTTTTAATGTATAAAAAAGCTAACTGTTCTGTTGCTCATTTTTTGGTGAGTAACATTCAATTATAAATAAACAAAATGGATATTCTACTCGGCTTACAATGGGGCGACGAAGGCAAAGGAAAAATTGTCGATTTTTTAGCTCCTAAATATGATGTTGTAGCTCGCTTTCAAGGAGGGCCAAATGCTGGACATACACTTTTTTTTGATGGACTAAAACACGTTTTACATCAAATTCCATCAGGCATCTTTCGTCCTACTATTCAAAATGTAGTAGGAAATGGTGTTGTTTTGGATGCCGTAATCTTAAAAAGAGAAATTGAAGCACTCCAAAAACTGGGTGTTGATGTAAAAAAATCATTGTTTTTCTCTAAAAAGGCACAACTTATTTTGCCTACACATCGAATTTTGGATGCTGCTCAAGAAAAAGCAAAAGGAAATAATAAAATTGGTTCTACACTAAAAGGAATCAGTCCTACATATCAAGATAAAATTGGTCGTTCTGGACTTCGTTTGGGAGATACTTTATATCCTAATTTTGAAGAGCGTTATGAAACTACTAAAACAAAACATTTGGAAAGATTAGGAGATTTGAATAATGACTCAAACGAAAGTGTTTTGCCTGCTGATTTTGCTCAAATAGAACAAGAGTTTTTTGCTGCTATCGAATTTTTAAAAGAATTCAAGATGATTGAAAGCGAATACTTTATCGATGATGCTATCAAGGCAAACAAAAAAGTATTGGCAGAAGGCGCACAAGGAACACTTTTAGACATTGATTTTGGTTCTTATCCTTTCGTTACAAGTTCAAATACCGTTTCGGCTGGAGCATGTACAGGTTTGGGAGTTGCACCAAGTAAAGTAAAAGAAGTTTTTGGTATCTTTAAAGCCTATTGTACACGAGTAGGAAGTGGTCCTTTTCCAACTGAGCTGGAAGACGAAACAGGAGAGGCTCTTCGAAAATTTGGAAGTGAATTTGGTGCAACAACAGGAAGACCACGTCGTTGTGGTTGGTTAGATTTGCCTGCCTTGAATTATGCTGTTATGATAAATGGAGTTACACAACTTTTTATGATGAAAACAGACGTTCTTACGCCTTTTGATGAAATAAAAGTATGTACACATTACAAATTGGAAGATGGAACAATTACAGACCGACTTCCCCATGATATTGTAACACAAAACATAGAACCAATTTACAAAACATTTGAAGGTTGGGAAGATATTGCAGAAGGAATCACTTCTTTTGAGCAGCTTCCTAAAAACCTACAAACGTATATTCAGTTTATAGAAGAAAATGTAGGCGCACCAATTACACTTGTTTCTTTTGGACCTGAACGTACAGCAACTCTTATGAGAAATGAATTGCAGGTAGTTTAGAATTTTTAAATAGTTTTTTAAACTTCGTCAGATACAGTATTAACTATTGTCAGAGTTTGCTTAGGCAAACTACTGACAAAGTTTTTTGACTGATAAAAACCCACGATTAAAATTGTGGGTTTTATGGTTTATATGAATTTTCCTCTAAAACCATTTTCCATTTATCAGATTCTGCAAATTCTTTGATAATTTGATTTCTTTCTTTCAACAAATTTGTCATATAGCTTTCCAAAAAAATAGTATCAGCTAATTTTCCAAAGATTCCGAAAGGTGATTTGTATTCAAAAATATCTATCATTTCAACTCTATTTTCTGTTTCTTTAAAAATATGTTGGTGTTTGAAAGATTTGAAAGTTCCCTTTACCATTTCATCTGTAAAAGAATTAGGTCTTTCAAAAGCTGTGATTTTTGAAGTCAGTTTTTGATAAATACCAAAGTGTCTGGCTTGCCAAGTTACCCATTCGTCTAAACTAATTAGTCCAGTTGTGATGCCTGCAATGGCTTCTTCTTTTGTCTTTTCTGTAGAAATTTTATGTAAATCTATACTTCTTGATAAATCAAAGACAATTTCAATACTGCTTTCAATGAAGGTAGTTATTTTTATAATTGGCATTGATTTTTTGTTTTAATGTAAAATATCAATCACTTTTCTGGTCATTTTTTGATTAGGAATATTACCTCAACCTGTCCAATTGATAATTTACAATAAATTTTTGAAAGAATAAAAACAGTGTTTTTGAATTGAACATGGTTTTAACCCTGTTTTTAATAGATTGCTAAACTAATTCTAATTCAGCAAACCAAAATCCCTTTACTTGATTCTCACTTGGCAAATCGCAATTTGAATTTGTTTTTATAGAAAGAGGTTTGTATAATTTTTCGCCTACTTTAATTTCTATTTTTTCAGAAAAATAAGGTGCAGAAGTACAAAATGAATGAAACTCTCCATTTTCGCCACAGGCATCTACTTGTTTGGGAAGTTTTTGTAAAAATGCTGTATTAATTTTTTCTCCTACAAAAGATTCATCTAAAAAAGCATCACTAACACAGCACGTAACTGACTCAAAACCTTGGTTGATAAAATCATTTACTAAAAAAGTGGTATCCATTTTCCAAAGAGGAAAAACTGCTTTTATTCCAGTTTCTTTAAGTTGGTTTTGTCTATATTCTCTCAAATCTTCTAAAAAAATATCTCCAAACACAACTGTTTCTATTCCTTCTTTTTTCAATTGATTCAGAACTTCGTTCATTTTTTCCTCATATTCGTTATTTGTTCCCTCTGATAGAAAGAATTTTAATAAAGGAATTCCGATTTTTTCGGCTTGTTTTTCTAGTAATTCTTCTTTTACACCGTGCATCGTAATTCTTTTATATTGCAAACTAAGTGTAGTGATAAGATAAACTACTTCATATTTTTTTTCTTGTAGAACCTTTTGAAGACAATAGGCAGAATCTTTTCCACCACTCCAAAAAAAAGCAGCTTTAGGAAGACTATTTTTCTTTTCTGACATGGTTTGGTTATAAAAATTATACTTTATTCAATAGTATGAACAATTCTACGGTAATTATTTCCAGTAGTGGCAGGAGAAATAACTTCTTTTTCAGCTTGTTCTAATTCTCCTCTACTTACACTTAATATAATTCCTAAAGAAATTCCTGTAAAAAATAAAGATGTTCCACCCATACTCAAAAGGGGCAAAGGAAGTCCTGTAACAGGTACAAGTCCGACTACTACTCCCATGTGTACAAGTGCCTGAACTACCAAACTAAAACTCAACCCTGCCGATAAAAGTCCTCCAAAGGCTCGCTCAGATTTTGCCATGGCTACCATTCCCCGATAGAGTAAAATGAGATACAAACCTAAAACGATTACTCCACCAAGAAGTCCGTATTCTTCAATAATGATGGCATAAATAAAATCAGAATAAGGGTGTGGAAGAAAATTCCTTTGCTGACTATTTCCGACGCCTTTTCCTACAAAACCTCCAGTTGCAACAGCTATATACGATTGTTCTTCTTGAAAAGTAACTTGTTCAGTATCAAAAAATGCCTTCATACGAGAAACTGCTGTTCCAGAGCGTTGCCCTAACTTCAAGGCAACCATTCCGACGACTGCACCAATTATGATAGTCATTACCAAATAACGAACAGGCACACGTCCGATAAACATAATCAAAAGACAAGTAGCAAAAAGCAAAACAGCCGAAGAAAAGTTTGACAGAGCAATCAAACCACAGATAAGTCCAGACCAAAAAATAATTGGCAACGTCGAACGCTGAAATTCTCTAATACTCTGTTGGCGTTTAGAGAGCATACTGGCTACATTGGCAATCAAGGCAAGGGTAGCAAAATCTGAAGTTTGAAAAGATTGATTGATGAAAGGTATTGTAATTACACGACTTGCTTCATTGATTGTAGTTCCGAAAAGCCACGTCAGAATCAAAAGAGGCACAGAAATAAGCAAAGCTAGACGAGAAAGCCGAGAATAATAACGGTAATCTATCCGATGACACACCCACATAATAATTAGAGCCATAAATAAAAGAACGCCATGTTTAAAGAGGTAATACTCTGTATTTCCATCCATTCTTTTAAAGGCAATTGCTCCAGTAGCACTATAAACTACCAAAACACTGATAATAACCAAAAGGAAAACAACTCCCCAAATGATTTTGTCGCCTGTAAATATTTTTTTACTAACTGTATTTATTTCCATAGTATATAAAACACTTTAGTATAAGCGTTTGAAAATCTTTTGAAGTATTTTTTCTTTATTCTATCACAAAACGAATTTAAAGCTATTTTCTTAAAGTATCAAGAATTATTTGTTTCCAAAGATAAAAAGACATAAAGTTGATTTTTTACTTTTTCTCAACTTCACTTTTTCGTTTTTGTGTTTTTTCTACAACATCATAAATTTGTATCATATCCTCTCTAGTCATTCCTTCCATAGGAATTCCTGGTTGTTGATAGATTTCCAAACGTTGGCTATCGTACCACTCAACACTGCCACCATCTACACCTCCTTCATAGACCATTTCATTTGTCTTCATATCATAAACAGCGAATTGAATTGAATTTCTAGGTTGCATAGTTGTGCCTTCTTTAATTACTTTACAAAGTGAAAAAGTTTTGTCTTCATTTTCTATACATTCAAATACTTGTTCAGTTTTGTCAGTAATTTGAAACTTTTGTTTTGCTAACTCTTTGTAATTCATGGGTGTACTCTGTTTTAGCTTGGTAGTTGAATCTTGATTAGAATTGCCGTTTTTAGTATTTGCACAACTAAAAGACGACAAAATTAAAAGAACTAAAATTAAATTTTTCATAAATTGTATAAATTGAGAATGAAATTTGAATAATTTGATTATTGAGTAAGAAGTTATTGCTATCTATTTTACAGAATTAAAATTTGTTATACTATTGGCTTAGCTTAAATTTATAACTTACTTACAACAAAAACATTGCAGAGTATCTACAAAACTATCTTTAAATTATGAAAACTACAAAAAAAATAAAATTACGTTTAGTGCTTATATTGAGTTTATTTGTTTTGACTAATTTCTTTATTCTGGCTGATCTAAAAGCACAAATTGTTACTAAAGAAACTGCTCCTGAATATACATATTATACTTTAGAGGAAATAAAAGAACGTTTTGATAAATATAAAATCGATTCTAGCACACATTTAACTGAAAATGAGTTCTTAGAACGCATTACTATTTTACAAGATTTAAAGCCAAGCACATACCGAACTTACAAAGCTGCTGTGGCTTATTTTGCAACTCCAACACGTTTGAAAGAAATTAGTGATATAAATTATGGTATAAATAGTTCGATTGCTGTTGCTAAAAATAAAATTGCTTATATGAGAGAAAATAGAGCTGATTCTACTATTTCTGCGTTCAGAATGCAACCTATCGAACGTATATATGATTTTTATAGAAAGCAATTTGTAAATACTAATCAATTGGAAGAAGTCAAAAATTATGTTTTTGCTTCTTCTGATAAGCCTAATTTTGAGGTACATCAATTAGACAAATTTTTGCCTACCATTTCACAATTTGGAATAAGAAATGGACAAAGAGCCTATGGATATAGAATGTCTTTGAAAGATAATTATCATTTGCTTATCATTGATTTGCCTGAAAATGGAAGAAAAATAATACTTTTTCAGCAAAATGGTTGGGATAACATAGCAAAAGCAGTTTACTAAACTGATAAAATAAAGATTACTTTAAAAATTTGTTTGGGACAAAGTCTATTAACCAAACACCATTTTCAGCTTTATAAAACTTTATTCCTTCTTCTATCATTTTGAACGTTTCTATTTTAAAAATGAAGGGCTTTCCGTGTCTTGCACCCACTTTTTGTGCTGTTTCTTGATCTGCTGAAAGATGAACATATTGCCTATTTCCTTTTAGAATTCCATTTTTTAAAATAGAATCTACATTTTTTGTAGCTGTTCCGTGATAGAGAACTGGAGGTGGACTTGTGGGTTGATAATTCATTTCTACTTGTGTAGAATGTCCCTGATTTGCTCGTATCTTGGTTTTGTCTTCATTGAAACCAAATCTTTGTTTGTCATTATTTAGAACAACATATTCCAATTCTTCAAAAGTCATACTCTGACTTTTTTTATGTGTATTGATTTTTTCTAATAGTATTTTTGTGTTTGTCCAGCCTCCTTCTTCTAATTGTAGCTTTAATAATTCGGGTTGATGACGAAGAAGTAGAGATAAAAATTTACTGCGCTGTTTTACTTTTGAAGCATCCATAATTTAGAGTTTGTTGATTTTTAATTAAACTAATTTTCTTATCAACATTATTTTCTCTTCAAAAAGTTCTTAAAAACACATTCTATTTTGATTTATGATGCTGAACTGAATTAAAAAAATATAATAGGTTTTCTACCCTATCGTTTACCCACATGTTTTTTAAAAGCAAAAAATGTATTCATTCATTGCTTTTTCGTCGTATTCCCCATTGACAACGTCCATTTTCTTCGAAAATGCACGCTTGCCAAGGGAAAAACTTAATAGTGGTGTTTCATTTTGCCTTAGCAAGCGTCAGTTATCGAAGATAACAAGACGTTGATAATGGCGAACTGAAACAGAAATACAGCTCTTTTACCTATTTCAAGCACGTTTCAGACTTGTGGGTAAACGATAGGTTTTCTACCTTTTAAAAAAAACATTTTTGAAATGCTTCCAAATGCTTTTTTTCTCAATTACTTTTATTTCAGCTTTTTTATCAAAAGAATTATTGTTCTTTGGTAAAGAATCACATTCTTCTACAAAGATTGCACTTGGCTTTCCCATTACTGAGATTCTTGTTTGTTTTATACCGTCTTCTTCAAGAACGACAGCTTCTTCCAAAAGTAGTTCTAAATAAGAATGTATTGTATTTTCTATATCAAAATCAATTTGTAAAGACAAAGTAGTATAACCAAATTTTTGTACTTGTAAAACTGTGCTGTCTTGATTCTGAATTTCTGCTTTTGTTATATTAAATTTAAAATTTCCATGTTTATCAGTAATTGTTGAATGATTTGTTCCATGTATAGAAACTAAAGCATCAGATATGGAATTTTTACTAGCATCTATTACTCTTCCTTTGATTTGGAAATAATCATTTGTAGAAGTTTCCTTGAAATCATCTTCATTTTTATCAGATTGATTTGACTCAATTACTTCCGTCTTTAGATTAGTATTTTGAGAGTAGCTTTGAGAAGAGAAGAAAAATAGCGTAAAACTAGCAGCAATAAGTCTTGACCAAAAACTAGATTTTTGAGGTTTTAAACTGACAAGATTTGTATTTAATTGAGTATCATAAAAACGACCACAAGTATTTCCTTTATAATTTTTGAAGTGATTCACTATTTCAGAATCACTCATTGTGGTAAAATCAATTACAACTTTCTGACAAGAGCCACAAAAACGTCCTTTTTGCTGTGGACTCATCTCATTCCAATTTTCATGGCAAGGTTGAGGTATTTGTATTTTCATAGCTTAATTAAATTTTATTGAGTTTTTCTTATTGAATTATGTTTTAAGAAACACGAAATAAAACCTCTAAATGCTGCAATTATCAGAAATCTAAAATAAAAAAGAACATAAAAAAAGCCAATTCAAATATTGAATTGGCTTTTTGTACTCCGTAGGGGAATCGAACCCCTGCTACCAGGATGAAAACCTGGCGTCCTAACCGCTAGACGAACGGAGCATTTTTCACTCTAAAATTTCTACTTTAACTTTATAACCAAAAATTAATCTATTATGATTTACTACAAGGTTATGATGTTGTACTCCGTAGGGGAATCGAACCCCTGCTACCAGGATGAAAACCTGGCGTCCTAACCGCTAGACGAACGGAGCATTTTTTAAAATTGTTCTTTTAACAACTTATTTGTTTTGCTTTTTAAGGTATTTTTGAAGCATTTTTGTGTGTTTCTTTTCCCTTAATGCGATGCAAAGGTACGCCTTTTTTTTGTATCTGCAAATAGAATTTCATTTTTTTTCTGAAAAATCTTATCTTTTTTCTTTCCCTAGCTATCTAAAAAGCCTTTTTATCATTTATGTTTTAAAAAAAACGATAGATAAATTATTGATTTTCAAAGACTAACAAGATTAAAACCTTATTTTAATTATCATAAATACTAAACTCTTTTTTTTCTGAAAAAATTCAAAATTTATTAATTATTTATTTTTTCAGTGTTTTTATTGGTATCTCTGAGATTAGCTAAATTTATTTGAGCAACTGCACAATATTCATTTTATACATCTTACCAATCGGAATGCAATTGTCAGAAATGAAAATTTGATTTCCTTCAATACTTTTGATGTGTTTTGGGGAAACTGCAAATGATTTATGGACTTGTAAAAATTCTTCTTTTGGTAAAATTTCTACTAGATTTGATATTTTATCACGAATACTGATAGTTTCTTCTGTAGTATGTATGTTGGTGTAATTTCCAGAAGCCTCCAAATATTGAATTTTATCTATTTCTACTTGAATGTATTTTTTGTTGCTCTGAAAAAAAATGCGATTTGAAACTGTATTTGTAGGCACATTTGTAGCAAAACTGGCAGACTGACTAAACGTTTTGTTGACAGCCTTTAAAAAACGTTCGAAGCCAAATGGTTTGAGTAAATAATCTGAAATATTAAGCTCATAGCCTTCAAGCGCATATTCTTTGTAAGCCGTAGTTACAATTACTTTTGGCGATTTGGTCAAAGTCTTTAGAAAATCAAAACCTTTAAGTTTTGGCATATTCAAATCTAGGAAGATTAAATCTACATCATGTTTGCTCAAATAATCAAAGGCTTCCAAAGCATCATAACAGTTCTTCATAAGTTGCATGGTTGGCAACAAATCACAATAATCTTTTATAATATCGTGAGCAATATATTCATCATCAATAATTAGATATTTAATCATAATTTGTAGGTCGTCGGTGAGACACTGACAACGGCAAAGTTTAAATTTAAATTTTAAATTTTATTTAAGGTCAATTCTACTTTATAGATATTTTCAGTTGTAGAAAAAGATAAATCATATTTGTTTTTATAACCTAATTCTAAGCGTCGTCTGAGGTTTTTCAAGCCTATTCCAGTATGTTCTTTTTTGTCTGAAAAATCTGAATTGTCAAAGTTATTTTCTATTCTAAATCGTATTTTATCCTCAGAAGCCAAAACATCAATAGTAACAAAAGCATTTTCTCTTAGATTTTCAACTCCATGTTTGAACGAGTTTTCTAGTAAAATAATGAATAACAAAGGCATTATTTTATAATTTTCATCAATTTGAGAATTCAATTTTACATTTATTTTCTTGTGGTAACGCATTTTGTGCAACTCAATATAATTTTCCAAGAAATCAATTTCTTCTTCCAAACTAACAGATTCTTTTTCGCCTTCATAAATGCTATATCGCATCATATCCGAAAGTTTCAAAATCAACTCTTTCGCTTTTTTACTATCTTTTTCTACCAAACCATATAAATTATTGAGCATATTGAAAAAAAAGTGTGGACTTACTTGACTTTTCAGATGCAGTAATTCGTTTTTCTCTTTTTCATTTTTTAAGCTAAAAAAGGCAATGAGTTGTCTGACAAACCAATAAATCCCCAGCAAAACTAGAAATACATAATACAATAAAATCAGAATTGTAACCGAAGTAGGATAATTTTCTAAAAAAATGACAGAATCTTTTTCTGTACTGATTAATTCGAAGGCAGTTACCACTATTGGAAAAAGTGCCAATACACTTGCCAAAGTTGTGATTACAATCCATTTTTTTCTACTTAGTTTTATCATCATCCTACAAAATTAAGCGCATAGAATGTCTATTACAAATAAGTTGATAAACAACCATTTAGCGATGTTCAACTAACTCAAACGAGTGATAAAAGGATTTTATATACATGTTTTGATTTTATATCACTCACAAGTATGTGTCTATCCCAATTAATTGAAGCATAATTTGAAGACTTTTAGATTTGTCTAATTTTTTTTATAAATCTCAAATTTTAAGCAACAATGAATACACTAAAAAAGAACTTATTTAGATATTTGAAACATATTAGTCTTACCATCTTGGTTTTATCAGCTATTGCTATCGTAGTTGGTCTAAATATCGGTGCATCTCTACATTATGATGACCATCCTTTAATGATGGTTATAGACAAAGAAGGTCCGTATGTTTTCTATAAAAACAATAGTACACTACAAGTAAATCATATCAGAGGGAATAAAAATGATGGATTTTATTTGGAGCAAAAGGAACATTCTACCACAGGAAAAATTTTGATAAATTCTTATTTTCAGATTGATTCTACTTATTTTGAAATTGAAATTAATCCAGAAATTGATATTCCACCAACAAGTTATGATGACAATCAGCCTATTTTAGCCATTTCAGATATTGAAGGAGGTTATAAAACCTTTCGTGATTTTCTCATTGCTAATAAAGTCATTGATAAAAAACTGAATTGGATTTTTAAAAAAGGTCATTTGGTTTTGGTAGGCGATTTTGTAGATAGAGGTTGGTCGGTTACTCAAGTACTTTGGTTTATCTACAAACTAGAACAAGATGCTAAAAAACAAGGTGGGGGTGTGCATTTTATTTTAGGAAATCACGAACTGAAAAATATGCAAGGTTTTTATAGAGATGCAGCACCCAAATATTTTGCAGCTTCAAATATTTTAGGCAAACAACTTCACGAATTATACAATCAGGATTCTTTTATTGGAAAATGGATGTCAAGTAAAAATACATTGGAAATCATCAATGGAAATCTTTTTGTTCACGGGGGCATTCATCCAGATTTGGCAAACTATGAAATAAGTTTGGATGAAATAAATCAAATTGTTAGAAATAATTATTACAGAGCCTATTATCCCGAAAGAGAAAAAACTATTGAACAGTTTTTAAACTCTACCAAAACAGGAATTTGTTGGTATAGAGTATATTACAAAGATGATTTAACCCAAGAAGAAGTAGAAAAAGGACTTGATAAATTTAATGCAAAATCAGTTGTGGTAGGACACACACTTCAATCTGAAGTAAACAGAAAGTTCAATGGAAAAGTAATTGGCATTGATGTAAAACATCCTAAAGATTATCATAAAAACTTTCCCTATCACGAATCAGAAGGATTACTAATTGAAGAAAATATCTATTACAGAGTCTTAGCTGATGGAGAAAAAAGGGAAATATAATAAACATTAGCATGGTTAATTTAGTAATGTTCATTTTTCCATAGCGACAGGTTTGCAAACCTGTCGCTATGGAAAAATAAGACTGCTTTGTTTTTAGATAACTTGCTGATTTTCAAACTTGTAAATAACCATTATAACGTTTAATAATTGATAAAAAACACGAAATAGATTTTTTACCATAAAAAAACAAAAATGAAAAATAGACTCTTTAAATTTCTCTCAAAGCCATACATAGTTGTTTTTGTAATGATTATAGCACCGATACTGTCTTATTTTGATAGGAATTTCGGCTACTTCTTTGGTTTATCTGTTGCCTTATTTCTTCTTTGGGGTAGTAATTGGAATTGGGCAAAATTTGGTTTTGCTAAAAAAATCAATCTTCAAACTGTTTTGAGAGGCTTGTTATTGGCACTGATAACACTAATAATAGTTGATGTTTGTATTCAGCCATTTTTAGAAATTTCTTTTGGAAAGATTGATTTGAGTTCTGTGGAAGAAATAAGAGGGAACTTTACAAGTTTCTTTATCCTTTTTATAATCATGTGGGTTTTTGCTGCATTTGGAGAAGAATTTTTATTTAGTGGGTATTATATGAAGCACTTAGCTGAATTTTTAGGAAATACAGATAGAGCTTGGATTATTTCAGCAATTATTCTTTCTATCTATTTTGGAGTTTCTCATAATTATCAAGGAATAGCTGGAATAGTTGCCGTTGGATTATCAAGTAGTATTTTCTTTTTTACATTTTATCGAAATAAAAAAAATCTTGCTTTACTTGTTTTTGCTCACGGATTTTATGACACAATAGGGCTGACCCTTATTTATCTGAATAAAGATGATATTTTTTATAAGTGGGCTTTGTATTTGATCAAAATCACTAGTTAGTTATCTAATTCTAAAAAAAGGTTCTTTTACAAGCTATCCTTTTAATATTCCCAAAAATTTTTTTATTTTTTCAGTCATGCTTATTTTTTTTGATTTTGTAGGTGTGTTATCTTTGTACAAAATAGAAATCATACTTTGATTAATCCAGTCTTGAGGTGCTCTTGCTTCTGAATTACTAAATTTATTTACAGAATTAGTGAGTCTAATTACCTCATCTAATGGAACTCCCAAAAGAACAGCAATTTGAGTAATGGCACTACGCTCTTCAGTGGCTACTTCATCATCTGAACGAGCAATAACCATTAAATCAATCAGTAAAATTTCTCTCAATGGACTTCTAGCAATATTTTGGGTACAAAGTTGTATATCTATATTTGCTGGGTGACGAGAATAAGAAGCTAATAGCTGTTGCTCTTCTTCTGATAGCTTTGCTATTTGTGTTATTCTTTCCAAAAAAACGACCTCATCATCAGATAAATGATGGTCACTAAAGGCAATAAAAATGACTAACTGAAGATAGGCTAATTTTTCCTTTGTACTACAACTGTTTAAAATATGTTCGAATGTATCCATTAAGTTAATTATGACTAGGTATCCTGAATAAAAAAGTCTTTTTAATAAAGTAAAGAACTGAAAAACTAAAATTATAGAGCAAAATAGAAAAAAAATGACGATTTTTGCCAAAAATAATTTATATAAGCATCATTTTTAGTAATTGATGCAGCAATTTAACTCAAAAAATAGTCTAATTACTAACCAATGTTTATTTTTCAGGAATTTTTGAAACTAATTCCGTTATTATTTATACCAATTTTATAAAATTAATTTATCTATATCTAAGCTATGTCAAATATTTCAAATCGCTCTTTCCTTTATTTTTTAGTCTTTTCTCTATTTAGTTTTATTTTGGTTTCTTGTGGTGATAAAAAAGATGATCCTCAACCTGAAAACCTTCCTGATCGTCCTGTTATATCTTGGAAAGATTTAGCACCAGCCGACAAAATATTTTATACAGATGAAGCTGTAGTTCTACAAGCTAACAAAACTGGAGGTTACCTAAAAACAGTAGAGTGGAAAATCAATGGTACGTTAGTTACTAATTCACAAGAAATTATCTTTAATGATGATTCTACTCTAATTTCTCTTTCTCATCCTTTTGACAACCCAGGTAGATATGATGTGAGTTTGAGAGTAGCCAATGAAGGAGGAGAAGCTATACTTATTCAAGTCTTAAACTTTGAGATACGTCCAACTCCAAAAATTGATCTTCTAACAGGACAAGTATCAAAAAAATGGAAATTTACTTCTATTAAATTAGGTGCTGATGGTGCGGAATTGATTAAAAATCATGAAAAAGATAACACGCTTACTTTCTTTAGAGAAACACAAAATGAAGGAACAACTACCTATAACTGTGTTTTTGATGGTGGAACAATAAGAAATGGAGAACTAGATACAAAAGGAAGATGGGAGTTTGTTGCCAATGACCGTTATCTGAAATTTTTCAGAGTAGATGTTTTTCCTAACAATGCACGTATTATAGAATTGACTCCAACCACTATGATTTTAGGCAGAAATGAAGGAAATTCAGAAGTGATTTATAAGTTTGCACTTGTACCTTAAGCACTTGAAGTAAATGGGCGAAATGAAATCATATTTAAAAGATATTTTCCTTACCAAATAATTAATTACATATTGCCTTAAAAAAGGGTGTTTTCTATCGTAAAGATAGAAAACACCCTTTTTTTATTTTAAATAATTGAAAAAAATAAAAATAAACTACATTTTTTTATTGCACTTTTTAAAGAAAATTCAATGCAATTAATTAAATTAACTAAAAATAGCCTATTTTTTCATAAAACCTTCTCTTGTATGTTTTATTAGTGCTTTTGAGTTGCGTTAATACAATGTTGATTAAAAAAATCAACTTCCTAAATTGTATTTTTTTTATAAAAAAGATAGCTTTACTATTAACAAGCACAAAAAAAATTATTACTAAACACTTGCAAATCAGAAAGTTATACACTTTATTTGTGTTATAGTTATGCACGCATACTATATTGAGTTTAAATAAATGAATGATAATCAAGGTATATAATTTTAAAAAATAACTATACTCATTAATTCAATTAATTAACCTCTAATGTAACTTATTCAGTAAGTATTAAAACAAACTAGAGTAAGTTTCAAATTTTATACACAAACAATTAATATTCCCTTTATTATGAAAAAAATTTTAAAATCTCTCGTTACATTTTTCGTTTTCTTACTTCTTAGTTTTGGAGCAGTTGCTCAGCAAATTCAAGAAAACAATCTTGTTGCACCTACACAAATGACTAGTGTTTCTGGAAGTCTTTTGGGAAGTGGCATAAGTGATGCAGGTAACATTTATTATGGTGCAACTCCATCTAATCTTAGAGCAGGTTCTCCTGTAATCGTTTTCATTCATGGTTATTTTTCTCGTGCTAGTTCATGGTGGATTTTAAATGATATGTACACAAAAGCATTTAATGATGGCTATCGTACAGCATTCGTTTCTGTACATCCTGATAAAGATATGTGGGTAAATGGTCAGCTTTTTAGTAACATGCTTGGCACAATTACAAATAATCTTGGTGTAAATAAAGTAGTAGTGGTAGCACATAGTAAAGGTGGTTTGGATACAGATGCAGCAGTAGTACATTATGGCGCACATACAAAAGTAGAACGTGTAATTACGCTTAGCACTCCTCATTTTGGAACTCCTTTAGCGGATTTGGCTCAAAGTAACTGGGTTTCTTGGTTATCAAGTGTTTTTGGGCAAGTAAATGATGCTACTAACTGTCTTCAAACAGGTTATGCTAGTTATTTTCGTTCTCAGACAGCTAATAACCCAAATTACTCTAAAGCAAAATTTCGTACAGTAGGTGCTTGGGGATATGGTATTCTTCTTGCAGTTCCAGGTGCGTATCTTGACCTAAATGGTGGTAGTGCATTTACAGGTGGAAATGATGGTGTTGTTACTTATAAAAGTTCAAAGCGTCCAAATTCGACAACTTTACTTAGTGGATTTGGAAACTGGAGAACAAATTACAATCATCTTGAAGTACAACAAGGTTATTCTATGTGGAGTACTATTAAAAGTAATTTGCCTTATTCTCTTTCTAAAGTAGAAGCTAAACCAATAGATACTGAGATACTTACTAATCCAAATGCAGTTGTTGAAAGTAGGGTGCAAATTCTTAGCTCTGAAAAAACAAGTCGTAATTTTATGGTAGAAGAAGGTGTAACAGAAACGATGTTAGACATTCATTCTTTAAATGAAAATGAAGAATTTGTAATAACAGCTCCAAATGGCGAAAAAGTAAATCCTAAAGTGCTACGTATTTCTGAAAAAGCAAATGATTTGTTAGGTGGCTTTGCTACAACAATTAAGATAGAAAACCCTCAAGTAGGAACATATTCTATTGAATCTAAAAGTGCTTTTGTAGCTTTAGTTACTGCAAGTGAAGGCGTTGGTCTTCGTATGACAAGTGATTTGAATGATAAAAAGTATTACTACAATGTTGGAGAAACAATCAACTTGAATATTTCTCTTTTGAATGAGTTAGGAATCAATACACAAGGTGCAAAAGTAACAGGAACAATGACACTTACTTCAAATGATGTAAAGACACAAAAAGCAGTTGTATTAGAATTTAATCAAAGTAGCCAAAAAAATGGACAATTTAGAGCTACTGTAAATGATAAATTAAATGAAGGTATTTATAGTATTTCTATTCAAGCTGAAAACGGAAACTTTAGCAAGTCTTTAGTTACAAGTATTGCTGTTGTAGATGGTGTTTTACATACATTGGCAGATGCAACAAATCCTATTAACGAGAATAAAATAGAATCTATTAAATTAATGCCTTCTTTTCCAAATCCTTTCAACACTCAAACTACAATTAGTTTTGAATTAAAAAACTCTTCTGCTGCAATGCTTACTATCTATGATGCAGTCGGTCGTGTAATTGAAAAAGTTGATTTGTCTTCTTATGGAATCGGAAAACACCAATATGTATGGAATGTAAATCAAAACAAAGTTAAAAATGGACTGTATATCGCTGAAATTCGTACTGGAAATGAGCGTGTAACTCAAACAATGATTTATTCTAAATAACCGAAAAAATAAAATTTTTAAAAAAACAGAAAGCATTTCCACTTTCTGTTTTTTTTATGGTGTTATTTTTAGAATTCTGATTCCGACCTGTTTAAGAATAGAAGACGAACAAACCCCATTTTATAATTTCGCTAAATTGTCGGAAGAGCCAAGAATTTCTTTAAAAATCAGATTATTACCCCAGTTATAATACAAAATCAGCTAGTCTTCAACAATTGTTTGACAATCTTTCCTAGATGCACATGATTTGTTTTTGACTTTAATTTACTGCAAAAATATAAAAAAGCCATTTTTTATTTGGAATTTTCACAAAAACAAAAAAAATTTTCACTTTTTTTATTGTATTTTTTAAAGAAAATCAATTTGATTAATATCACTAATTAAAAATTGTGAGTTTTCAATAAAAATAGCCTCTGTATGTTTTATGGCATTTTTCAGCCACAGCAGTACCATGTTGATGAAAAATAGTAAAGGAAGTAAATTGTATTTTTTTTAGAAAAATGATAGCTTTACTATCAAATTATAGAAAAAATATTTTCAGTAAAGACTTGCAAATCAGAAAGTTATATATTTACTTTGTGTTATAGTTATGCAAGCATACTATATTATCGCTCATTAAATGACCGATAGTCATATTATGATAATTATAAAAAAACATATACTTGTTAATTCAATGAATTAACTTTTAGTGTAATTTATCTACACAATAAGTCACTAAATTTGATTTAAAAGATAAATTATAAATTTTAACACACAAACAATTAATATCCCTTTATTATGAACAGAATTTTTCAATCTATTGTAGCCTTTTTCGTTTTCTTACTTCTTAGCTTTGGAGCAGTTGCCCAACAAATTCAGGAAACAAATCTTGTTGTTCCTACACAGATGACTAGCGTATCTGGCGATATTTTAGGAAGTGGCGAAAGTGATGCAGGTAACATCTATTATGGTGCAACTCCTTCAAACCTTAGAGCAGGTTCTCCTGTAATCGTTTTTATTCATGGTTATTCTTCTCGTGCTAGTACATGGTGGGAAGGAAATGATATGTATTCTAAAGCATACGCAGATGGTTATCGCACAGCATTTGTTTCTGTACATCCAGACAAAAATATGTGGGAAAACGGACAACTTTTCAACAATATGTTAGGCACAATTACAAATCGTTTTGGTGTAAATAAAGTAGTAGTAGTAGCACACAGTAAAGGTGGCTTAGATACAGATGCTGCATTGGTACACTATGGCGCAACAAACAAAGTAGAACGTGCTATTACACTTAGCTCTCCTCATAATGGAACTCCTTTAGCAGATTTAGCTCAAAGTGGCTGGGTTTCTTGGTTGTCAGGTGTTTTTGGTCAAGTAAACGATGCTACTAATTGTATGCAAACAGGTTATGCTAGTTATTTCCGTACACAAACGGCTAACAACTCAAATTACTCAAACGCTAAGTTTCGTACAGTAGGTGCTTGGGGTTATGGTGGAATCCTTTGGGTACCAGGTGTATATCTTAGCTGGAATGGTGGGGGAAGTAGCACTGGTGGAAATGACGGTGTAGTTCCTTATTATAGCACAAAACGTCCTAACTCTATAACTTTACTTAGTGGAAACGGAAACTCTACAACAAACCTTGACCACAGCGAAGTACACGAAGGAAGATATATGTGGGCTACTGTAAAGAATAACCTTCCTTATTCTCTTTCTAAAGTAGGAGCTAAACCAATAGACAACGAACCTACTACAAACCCAACTGCAGTTGTTGAAAGCAGAGTTCAGATTCTTAGCTCTGAAAAAACAAGCCGTAACTTTATGGTAGAAGTAGGTGTAACAGAAACAATGTTAGATATTCATCACTTAACGGCAAATGAAGAATTTGTAATTATTGCTCCAAACGGAAACAAAATAAACCCTACTACTTTACGTACTTCTGAAAAAGCAGGTGATATGTTAGGTGGTTTTGCAACTACCCTAAAAATAGAAAACCCACAAGTAGGAACATATTCTATTGAATCTAAAAGTGCTTTTGTAGCTTTAGTTACTGCAAATGAAGGCGTAACACTTCGTATGACAAGTGATTTGAATGATAAAAAGTATTACTACAATGTTGGAGAAGCTATCAATTTGAATATCTCTCTTTTAAACGAACAAGGAATCAATACACAAGGAACAAAAGTAACTGGTGTAATGACTCTTACTTCAAATGATGTAAAATCACAAAAAGCAGTAGTATTAGAATTTAATCAAAGTAGCCAAAACAACGGACAGTTTAAAGCTACTGTTAATAAAACTCTTCCAGAAGGTGTTTATAGTGTTGCTATCCAAGCTGAAAATGGAAACTTTAGCAAGTCTTTAGTTACAAGTATTGCTGTTGTAGATGGTGTTTTACATACATTAGGAAACAATGATGTGAAAGACCCTATTAAAGAAAATAGTGTAGAATCTATCAAATTAATGCCTTCTTTCCCAAATCCTTTCAACACTCAAACTACAATTAGCTTTGAATTGAAAAACTCTTCTGCTGCAATGCTTACTATCTATGATGCAGTTGGACGTGTAGTTGAAACAGTTGATTTGTCTTCTTACGGAGTTGGAACACACCAATATACTTGGAATGTAAACCAAGCTAGAGTAAAAACAGGTCTTTATATCGCTGAAATTCGTAATGGAAAAGAGCGTGTAACTCAAACAATGATTTATTCTAAATAATCGTTGAATAACAAATAGATTTGATTTATCTATATCAAAAATCCCAATAGCTTTTTAAGTTATTGGGATTTTTTGGCTTTATAAATCTATTGTCAGAGTTGTTTCGATTACCAAAAAACTACTGACAAAGTTTTTTGTGGACAGATTATCCAAAAAGAGAATCATTTTTCTCATCTTTTCCACTTTCAGTATCTCCCTTCTTTATATCTCCTTTTACAGTTGGATCAAATAAAGATTCTGTCGCTGTGGGTTCTGGAAGTACAAAATTTGCTTTATAAATGGCTGGTTCTTCTAATTTTCGTCCTAATGCTCTCCAACCTTTTATATCTTCTAAAGTATGAAGTAGATAAGAGATTTTGAATTTTTTACGGTTTTGTTGGTAGAATATTTCGACCTTTAGATTACTCTGAGAATTCTTATTTTCTTCATTTTCAAAATGAACAGCCAAAACTTCTGATTTCTGATGCTCTGGAATAAAGTCAAATTCTTTTCCAACTGTTGTGGTTTCGATTCTAAAACGTTTTATAAAATGCGTTTTAGATTTTCCATCATAATAAACAGCCGAAATAACAGCCTTTGGATTGAATTTTTGAATCGCCAAAACTCGTTTTACATCATAACGATTGGTAAGTTCAAAATTAGTTTGTTCGTAACTTCCATCTTTGAAAATAACCAAAATAGTATCTTCATTATCAAACTCACCTAATTTTTCTCCTATTTCGTCTTTGTTGAGTGTTCCTGTTACTTTGTCGTAATAAATCTCTAAAGCACCTAGTGTAGATTCTCCTTCTTTGGCTAATTTGATTCTACGAACAGGATATTTTGTAAGCTGATTTCCTTTTACACCACGTCCTTTTATTTCTAATTCGGCAAAATTAAAGTCAAAGTTTTTGTTTTTTGCTTTACAAGCATTTGATAAAAGAATATTCACTACTTCAGCTTCTCCATTCGGATTAGCAGAAAAATAATGAACTTTAGATAGTTTATGGTCGCTTGCAAGATTGTATTCTCTTTCACGAGTTACCCCCAAAACTTGGAAACGTTTTACATAACTTGTTCCTGTTTTTCCATCTAAATACGACATATTATAAACCATTCTCTCATCACCTTTTCTATAAACGTCGACATGAATGATATTTTTACCTACAAAGACTTTATCAGCTACTTTTACAACTTGCATTACTCCGTCTTCTCTGAAAATAATAACATCATCTAAATCAGAACATTCACAAACAAACTCATCTTTTTTGAGTCCAATTCCGATAAAACCTTCTTTTTTATTGACATATAATTTTGCATTGTTGGCAGCTACTACACTTGCTTCGATATTATCAAAAGAAGAAACTTGAGTTTTACGTTCTCTTCCTTTTCCGTATTTTTTCTTTAATTCTTTGTAGTAATCAATCGAATAAGGAGTAATATTTTCTAAGTTATGGCGAACTTCTTTCAGTTCTGTTTCCATTTTCAAACGCAGATCATCAGCCTTTGAAGTGTCGTATTTAGAAATTCTTTTAATTTTAATTTCTGTTAGTTTTATAACATCATCATCAGTAATTTCTCTATATAACTGTTCTTTATAAGGTTCTAAACCTTCATGAATAGTTTGAATAACGATTTCCCACGTTTCGGCATCTTCGATTCGGTTATAGATTTTTTCATCGATAAAAAGACGTTCCAAAGAAGAGAAAAATATTTTTTCTAATAATTCGGCTTCTCTAATTTCTAGCTCTCTTTTTAATAACTCTCTTGTAAAATCTGCACACGTTTTGAGCATTTCATTGACATCAATAAAATGAGGTTTGTCTGCAATAATTACACACGCATTTGGCGATATAGAAACTTCACAATCTGTAAAAGCATAAAGCGCACTCATCGTAACATCTGGCGAAACCCCAGGGGCAAGTTTTACCAAAATCTCTATTTCGGCTGCTGTATTATCAATTACTTGCTTGATTTTGACCTTTCCTTTATTATTTGCTTTCAAGATAGAATCAATCAAACTTGTTGTTGTCGTACCAAAAGGAATATCACGAATAACTAAGGTTGTTTTATCAAATTGTTCCATTCTAGCACGTACACGAACTTTTCCACCACGCTTTCCTCCGTTGTAATGCTCTATATCAATAAATCCTCCTGTTGGGAAATCGGGATAGAGATTTATTTTTTTATCTCTCAACGCATCAATAGAAGCATCTATGAGTTCGTTGAAATTATGAGGAAGAATTTTGGTAGAAAGACCAACTGCAATACCTTCAACACCTTGCGCCAAAAGCAACGGAAATTTTACAGGCAAAGCCATCGGTTCACGTTTTCTTCCATCATAAGTAAGCTGCCAATCCGTTGTTTGAGGATTAAACAAAACATCGGTCGCAAACTTAGACAAACGAGCCTCAATATAACGAGAAGCTGCTGCACCGTCGCCAGTACGAACATCTCCCCAGTTTCCTTGAGCATCAACAAGCAAATCTTTTTGTCCCATGTTCACAAGTGCATCGCCAATGGATGTATCTCCATGTGGGTGATACTGCATCGTCTGACCAATAATATTTGCCACTTTATGATAACGACCATCATGCATTTCGTTCATGGCGTGCATAAGTCTTCGCTGTACAGGTTTTAAACCGTCTTCGATGCGAGGAACAGCACGTTCCAAGATTACATACGAAGCATAATCTAAAAACCAGTTTTGATACAGACCCGAAACAGGAAGAACATCAGAAATTCCCTCTCCATTTAAGGACGTAAATTCTTCATGGTGTTCTTGTAATATTTCCTCTTCTTCTTCGTGGTGGTCTTGTCCGTTTGTATTGTCTGCGCTCATATATTTTTATTTTGATGTTGTTGGTGTCTCCCAACAACGGCAAGTTTTGTTTTAGTAGAAGCAAAGCATTTTTTTGCTAAAAATATTAGTCAAAAAATTCATAAATCGTTTTAGAATGATTTAGGCTTACAAAAATACGTATTATTTTGACAAATGCTAAATTATTTAGCAAAAATATTTTTATTAGAATTTGTAAATTCAAAATTACGAAAAAAAATGAGTTGGTCTGTATTTTTTCTAATCCTAAGATTTATAACTCTTGTAGTATGGAAAAACTAAAATGTAGATTTGGGAATTTTAGTATATTTGAATTTCAAATACGAAAACCACGGCAGGATGCCGAATACATATAAGTCACTCGGCAGAGCCAAGCGATAGCAATCTTACGAACGACGGCAGGGGAGCAAGAGCTTTTTTTACGAGTAACAGCAGGGAAATCATCAGTTTGTTAGAGAAGCGTAAATTTTATCTATATTACTTTCAATTATTCACTAACTAATGAACTCAATAACTTCTAAAACTTTTGAAATTCTTTGCTTTGAAAAAGATGAAGAGGGTGAAACAGTAGAAATATATAATGTAGAAATTAAAGGTAATATCAGACCTTATTATAGCTGCATAGAAAATAATATAATAATAGCAGGTTGTATATTTACAGATTATGTTGAGTTTGAAAACATAACTTGTAATTCTAATTGTAGCATTAGATTTGTTGATTGTACATTTAAAAAAAGTGTACACATAAAATCTTGGAAATCTAATATAATTACACAAGGTGAGTGGGATTCCAATAACTACTCTATAAAATTTGAGAATACAAAATTTGAAGGTGTATTGAGTTTAGAATCTCTTAATCTTCACAAAGGGATACATATCACAAAGAAAACAAGTATTTATAAGCTAAATTGCATAAAACTTAGTCTAAAAAATGGCGAATTTTTGATAGATGAATCAACAGTAAATCTAGCATTTGATTTAACAACACTTAAGGCTTCTAATCTAAATATAAAAAATGAGAGTATTATTAATGCACAAACTCATTTTACTGATATAAGAGCAAATATATCTTTGAATGACTCAGAGTTTAATGGGCATACATTTTTATCAGGATGTAAAACAAAAACTCTTTATATAAATAGTAATATTTTTAATAAAAAACTACTAATTTCAAACCCTCTTATTTCAGAGATGTATATCTCAGAAACTGAATTTAAAAAAGAGGTTGGATGCTTATTACAAGTAAGTAACCATTTTTTAAAAAAGGTAGAAATTTCTGATTCAAAATTTAGTAATAAGTTTATTTTGACAGGTCATAGAGCAATAATTAAAAAACTTATAATCAAGTTTTCAAAAGAATTAGAGGGTATTTTTCATTTCAATTCTTGTCGTATAGGTAATGTTACTCTAACAGGGGAAAATCATAATACAAATGTAATTTTTAATAGCTCAGAATTTCAATCCCTGTTATTTAATAACTTTTCAAATTACGCTAATATCTCCTTTAACTCTACCAAGTCTTTAGATTCAGAATCAGATTTGATTATTAGATATTCTAACTTAGGAAAAACTCATTTTTTTAATTTTTCTTTTAATGACTTTAAGAATATTGTAATTGATCATTCTGTATTGATTGACATTATTACTGTTAATGTCAAATGGTTTAATCATAGTCAGCTAATAACATCCTCAGATAGTTTTCAAAAATTTAAAATTTATCAAAAAGTAAATGACTGCATTGAGCATTTTAAAAAATTAGAAAACATATCAGATGATTCTCAAAAAATAGAAGCCTATCAAAAAATAAATGAAACAATAGAAGGGATTGATGAATTTGACGACTTTTTAGGTAATTATGAAAATATAAGCCCTATTGTTAAAATGTTATTATGGCTCAAAATAGGTGTTCAGAATATAGAAGTTTTCAAGAAACTACATATATTCTTTACTACATTTAAAGATTTAAAAGAAAGTAGTAAAGATCCTATCGAAAGACCAAGAGCTTATAATAAGCTAAATGATGTTTTAAACTGGTTAGAAAAACTTGAGATATTACAACCTTCTTTTTATGATAGTCAACACTATAAAAATTTGAACGATATTTTAAAATGGTTTAGAGAAATTGAGTACTATTTAAATAAAGAAGAGAAGTTACAAGCGTATAAACAAGTAAGTAATATCTTATCTTGGTTAGTCATATTAGAAAAATCTACAGAAAATGGTGTTAAGCAAGAGGTATATAGACAACTGAATAAAATTTCAAGCTATTTCAATGATCTATCAACAATGACCGAAGGTTACTATAAGTCATTAGTACAAGAGGATATAGATTCTATTATAAAATGGTTTGACAAAATAGATAATCAAGATATAGAACTATATAAGAGAATTAGAAATACTTTAATCTGGTTAAGAGATTTACAGATGAATCGTGAAAATATTATTATGTTATTATATGACACTTTAAGTCATTTTAATATTTTTAATACATTACCTCCAATATCAGAACGGGAGGATACGTATCAGACATGGTATTGGTTTAACGATAGAAAAACTTATGAAGATGTTTATGAGAAAATTGAGAATCTTTATAATGTACTTCATATAAATACACCTAGTAGTCCTATTCCACAAAAGGAATTACAAAATCTTGAAAAAGAGTTGATTACAAGAATTACTGACTTACCAGCCAAAGAAAAAGTAGATTGGCTAAGGCTAAAAAGAAGGAAAAATTCTGTTGATGAGGAATCTCAATTGACAAAGAGAGAAATAGTGAGAATATTAAGGGTAATTAATAAAATACAAAACCACTATAATGAATATGTTCGTCTAAATTTGGTGGGTATCTTAAGTGAAAGCCTAGAAACAAGGTCTAAATCTGAAAAAGAACCCAATCAACTAGTAAATGAGATTTCGTTGTTATTTGCTAAATTAACTCTTACTGTTGATGAGCAAAAAGAAGTATATGAAAAAATTAACTCTGTTTTAAAACAAATGGAGTATCGATACACCTTAACGAATGATACTCAAACAAGAGAAATATATAGACAAATACGATTTGTTCTTGAGCGACAAGGCGATAAAATTGCTTCATTGAAATTTAAATCAGTTGAAATGGAGGCTCATAAAAGGGAAGTTATTAATAGATTTCAATATAAATGGTATCATGATTTACAAGATAAAATTATACTGTTATCTGGATGGACTAATGACTTTGGGCGAAGTTGGTTTAAGCCAGTTCGTCTTATGATTCCTATCACGATATTTTTTTATTGTCTAATTATTACTGGGGTTTCCAACAAGTTATCATATTGCCCTAATCTGTTTAGCATACAAAGTTGGTATATTACATTATCTGAATACTGGTGCAATATCAATGCATTACCTCAGTTATTAGACCCTACACATTCGCTATCAAGGATATTTATAGATAATAAATGTATTGTATTTGGGGCATATTTCTTTGACTACTTCTATAAAGTTATACTTGCATTTTTCATTTTTCAAGTGATTTCTGCATTTAGAAAGTATGTGAGTTAGTAAAATATTAAATAGTTTTTTTTAAGACATTTTTTTTTCTTGTAAAGACTAAAAACACCAAAACCCCTATAAATAAGAAAAGGCAACCACAACTGTGGTTACCTTTAATTTACTCTATATCCCCTTTACAGATATAAAACTTAATCTTCCTTCTTACGGAAGAAGGAAGCCATTTGTTGCAATAATTTCATTCTTTTTATATTTTTTTATTAAAAATAGAAATATAAAGAATAAGATTTTATTGAAAACAAGTAGCTATCCTATTTAAAATCGTTTATTTCTATCACTATTTAATGATAAAACATAACTCATTTTAGACTTTTGATGCTTTTAGCTTATAACATTAGTAAAAACTTTTGAATTACGTTTTCTCTCTCCTTCGTTCAAATAAATTTTACGAATACGAAGAGATTCAGGAGTAAGTTCTACATACTCATCAGCTTGAATATATTCTAATGCTTCTTCTAAAGAGAATTTTATAGGAGGAGCAATTTTGTTTTTATTGTCTGAACCTGAAGCTCGCATGTTTGTAAGTTGTTTTGCTTTTGTTACGTTCACAACCAAATCGCTACCACGAGTATGCTCTCCAATTACTTGCCCTTCGTAAATAGCTTCATTCTGATCAACAAAGAAAATACCTCTGTCCTGTAATTTATTGATACTGTAAGGAATTGCATTTCCTAATTCCATAGAAATAAGAGAACCACTCTGACGACCTTTGATTTCTCCTTTGAAAGGCTCAAATGCTTTGAAACGGTGATACATAATTGCCTCTCCTGCTGTTGCCGTAAGAAGTTGGTTACGAAGACCAATAATTCCACGAGAAGGCATTTCAAATTTTAAGATAACACGGTCATCTTTCGGATTCATTTCTAACAAATCCCCTTTACGCTGCGTAACAAGTTCGATAGCCTTTCCAGAAAGATTTTCAGGAAGGTCAATCGTAAGCTCTTCTATCGGTTCACATTTTTTACCATCAATTTCTTTGATAATTACTTGAGGCTGACCTACTTGTAATTCATATCCTTCACGACGCATTGTCTCAATCAAAACAGACAAATGAAGAACACCACGACCAAATACATTGAATGAATCTGCTGATTGTGTTGGCTCAACACGCAAAGCAAGATTTTTTTCTAATTCTTTTTCCAAACGCTCTTTAAGGTGACGAGAAGTAACAAATTTACCTTCTTTACCATAAAAAGGAGAGTTATTGATAGTAAATACCATTGACATTGTAGGCTCATCAATAGAAATTGGAGGCAATGCTTCTGGCTCATCTCTATCTGCAACTGTATCACCAATTTCGAAATCTTCTAGTCCTACAATTGCACAAATATCTCCTGCTTGTATTTCTTCTACCTTACGTTTTCCTAATCCTTCAAAAACATAAAGTTCTTTTACTTTATTCTTTTTAATTGTTCCATCACGTTTCATAAGAGAAACAGTTTGGTTTACTTTCAGCATTCCACGAACCAGACGACCAACTGCAATACGACCGATATATGTAGAGTAATCTAGAGAAGTAATTTGAAGTTGAGTAGTTCCTTCTTCAATTTCTGGAGCAGGAATTGTTTCGATAATCGCATCTAAAAGTGGAACGATACTGTCTGTTGGTTGTTCCCAATCTGTACTCATCCAGTTATTTTTGGCAGACCCAAAGATAGTAGGGAAGTCTAATTGGTCTTCTGATGCACCTAAAGAGAACATCAAATCAAATACTTGATCCTGAACTTCGTTTGGCTTACAGTTTAATTTATCTACTTTATTAACAACTACGATAGGCTTCAAACCTAAGTTGATTGCTTTTTGAAGTACAAAACGAGTTTGAGGCATAGCACCTTCAAACGCATCTACTAACAAAAGTACACCATCAGCCATGTTTAGAACACGTTCTACTTCACCACCAAAATCGGCGTGACCAGGTGTGTCGATGATATTAATTTTTGTTCCTTTGTAGTCAATAGAAACGTTTTTTGCTAAGATTGTAATTCCACGTTCACGCTCAATGTCGTTGTTATCCATGATAAGTTCACCTGGACGTTCGTGTTCTTTAAACAAATTTCCAGTAACGAGCATTTTATCGACAAGAGTAGTCTTGCCGTGGTCAACGTGAGCAATAATAGCGATATTTCTAATAGACTGAATCATAAGGTAGTAAAAACTAATGTAAAAGGCTTGAGAGTATTTTTATAATTATTTAACAAATTCTAAATCAATTTTTCAGAAAAAACTAAAAATGCTTAATTCGCTGTTTTTATTTATTCTATTGATTCATAGTGAGTTATGAATTGTTTTTTTTCTTAGTGGTGCAAAATTACATAATTTATTTCAGAAAACAACAACTTGTCAGATTAATAATTCATTACTAATCTGCCTTTTAAATATTTTTAAACAAAATTAAAGATTTGGTTTTATTGTTTTTTACTTCTTAGATATCTATTTTATTTTATTCTACTTTTAATTTAATTGGTATTTCTATGATTTGATAGAATTTTATTAGGTTAGAAAATAATTTCATTTTTTTTATCAAAAAATGACTATTCTACTATTTATTTATTTTCTACAACTGTTTTGCATCTTTAAAGGGATAGTTTTATCAATATTCAATACCAAACTCTTCAATCATTTTGAGGTAGGCATTTTTCATAAATTCTATATTTTCTTTTGAATTCCAATGGTCTACATGAGGATGAAAATTATTTATTACCGATTTAGAATTGCTAGAAAAATAAGTCATAAAAGGGAATCGTTCTTTTTGTTTTACATATATATCAAAACAATAACTACAAAAAGCATCGTCCCAACTAGCTTTCGCTAAAACGTTTCCTTTTGAAAAATCTTTATTGATAACAAATAATTCTGAATCCCACATGCCACGTCCATTCATTCTTTCTATGTTAAAATAAAGATTTTTAGTAGTATCAATACAAACCAATACTCCACCATCATAAGGTCTTTGTAGAATAGCAGGAGCAATAGAATCAACAGAAAAATTGTATATTTCTTTGTAATTACAAGGATAACTATGTTCATAATAGATAGCTATTTCTCGTATATTATCATTATTCAAATCCATTAGTTCAATATTGTGCCAATATCTATCCTCATTTTTATCAATAATAGAAAAGTGCTTATCTGTTTTATTTTTAGAAGAATAATATCTATAATACTTATTAAGTCCATATGAAGATAATATAAGAAACACAAAAATTTTATTTTTATGCTTTCGTTGGATAAATTCATAACTATATACTATATCTTTCTTGTATTCATCCTTAATGTGAGTATTTAGGTCGCCTTTTATAATCGTATAATAAGGAGTATTCTCATGTTTTTTAGTAATGACATGAAAAAGTGAATCTTCATTTTGCCCAAAAAGAAAAGATATTTTGAGCAAAAACAGAAGAGTCAAAATAATATATTTTATCATTGAGATTCTAATTGATTTATGTATCACAGACTTCTTAGTCTGTGTAAAAGTAAAATAAAAGCTATTTTGTGCAGACTAGGAAGTCTGCACTACTCTACTTCTTTAATTACTCTCCATCAATTTAGAAACTTCCAACGTCTGAATAGCATTTGTAAGGTCTTCAATCAAATCATCTGCATCTTCAATTCCGACAGAAAGGCGATATAAATTCTCAGTAATACCCATTTTTTCACGCATTTCAACAGGTACTTTTGCATGTGAAGTCAAGACAGGCTCTGTAAGCGTACTTTCTACTCCTCCCAAACTAACAGCTTTACAAACCAATTCTAAATGACGAACAAATTTTGCTCTTCCTTCTTTATCTGTGTCTAATTCAAAAGAAAGCATTGCCCCAAAACCACCTTTCATTTGTTTTTTAGCTAGTTCGTGGTCTGGATGAGTAGGTAATCCTGGGTAAAACACATTTTTCACTTGTGGCAACTTCTGTAATGCTTCAGCTATTTTTTGAGCATTTTGAGCTTGTGTCTTGACACGAATCGCTAATGTTTTGATACTTCTTTCTAAAAGTGAGGTTGCCATAGCATCCAAATTTCCACCAAAATTAAAGGCTACATGATGAATTTTTTCAATCAGTTTTTGAGAAGTAACGACTGCACCACAAGAAAGGTCGCTATGTCCTGCTAGGTATTTTGTTGCGCTATGGATAACAATATCAATTCCTAATCGCAATGGATTTTGAAAAATTGGAGTTCCGAAGGTATTATCAATAAATGAAATCAGATTATTTTCTTTTGCAAAATTTGCCATTTCTGCAATATCAACTAGTGAAAGCAATGGATTTGAAGGCGTTTCGATAAAAAGAGCCTTTGAGTTTGGCTTAATTGCCGTTGCAAAATCTTCTAATTTTCGTCCTTCTACAAAAGTAGATTCAATCCCTAGTTTTGAAAGCTGCTCACGAACAGCATAATGCGTTCCTCCATAAATATCATTTTGTAAAATCAAATGGTCACCAGCCTGTAAAACTCCCAAAAGTGCCGACATCGTGGCAGCCATTCCAGAAGAAAAAATAAGAGCAGCTTCTCCACGTTCTAACGCAGCAATTTTTTGAGCAACAACTTCTTGATTTATTGTATTGAAATAACGAGGATAAGGAATTGCGCCTTCATCATTATAAGTGTAAGCTGTTGAGGTAAAAATAGGAGTATTTACACCACCACTTTTTTCGTCGAAATAAGTTCCACTATGAACACATTGCGTTGATTTTTTCATGATATTTTAAAACTGAAAGTTAAGGTAAAGAAGTAGTCTTTAGATTTTATTTATTAGATTCAAATTTACGAAAATGTTTGTCAAAACGAATTTTATATTAGAAATTTGAGAGCAACAAAAATAAAGTTCTATTCTCTTTTTCGAAATTTATTACTAAATTGAGCTACCAAATCAAACAAAGATGCATAACAAATTTGGCTCTTCCGACTTTTTAGCGAAACATTGTGTGTTCAGTTCCTCAGAACTGAAAAAAACGCTTCCTCAGAAGCGTGATATTGCTTAAATCACGCTTCTGAGGAAGCATTTCATTCGTTTTTGAGAACGGTGTAACCCTCAGCGAAGCTAAAACGAACGCACACCCTTTTATAATTTTGCTAAATTGTCAGAAGAGCCACAAATTTATCCTATTCCTATAAAACTCAAAAATAATGAACGAAAGAGATAAAGAATACGAAGACTATAAAAAAGAACAAGAAAAAGAGCCTAGTGATTACCTAGAAGCCAATAAAAAGATGTGGAATTCACTTACAGAAGCCCACCGAGATTCTAATTTTTATAATGTAGCACAGTTTAAAAAAGATAGAAATTCATTGAATGCTATCGAAATAAATGAAGTAGGTGATGTAAAAGGAAAATCACTTTTGCACCTTCAATGTCATTTTGGAATGGATACACTTTCTTGGGCAAATATGGGTGCAGAGGTGACAGGAATGGATATGTCTGATGCTTCCATAGAACTGGCTGGCGAATTGAGTCAAGAAATAGAAACTCCTGCCAACTTTGTAGTTTCTGATGTTTATTCATTAAAAGATAATTTACAAGGCGAATTTGATATTGTTTTTACTTCTTATGGTGCAATTGGTTGGCTTCCAGATTTGAATAAATGGGCTGAAATAGTGGCTAGTTATATCAAAGAAGGTGGTTTTTTCTATATGGTAGAATTTCATCCAGTTATTTATATGTATGAATGGGGAAATAATTTTGCGCTACAATATTCCTACTTTAATGAATCTTCGATTATAGAAGAAGTAGAGCAATCTTATACAGGCGACAGACACAAACAAAAACAAGTTTCTTATTCTTGGAATCACTCTATTAGTGAAATTATAAATTCGCTGCTTTCACAAGGTTTACAACTAGAGTTTTTTAATGAATATGAATATAGTGTTTATAACTGTTTTCCAAATCTAAAGGAAATAGAAAAAGGAAAGTTTCGTTTCAAACCTCCTTACGATAAACTTCCTCATACATTTTCACTAAAAGTAAGAAAGCCGTTTTCTAAGAAAAAAATAGCTGGAAGAATTGAAGTTTAGTTATCAGTAAAACACTAAAATCCTTTTCATATCAAAATGAAAAGGATTTTTTGATAAAAAACATATAGCACATTATTTTATTTTGGTATTTTAGTGCAAGTAATGTTAAAACTCCTGTGGAAGTTCTGCCAAACCATTAAAAATACGTTCTTTGAGTAGATTTATGATTCTTCTGTCTGTTCCTGTTTTATTTTGAGCATAAAGATTATATTCTTCCAAATCAAAATGTCCGATTATCATTCCTAATAACTGACTTTTAAATTTTATATCTTTCTGAAAAACCACATCGATATATTCTCGCTGTTTGGTTGCTGAAAGTCTTGAATAGCTTCTTTTATTTTCTGCTTCAGTTTTTGGTTTATCTCCCTTTTTAGTTTCTTTTTCTATGATATAATCTTTAAAAATGGCAAGTAAAACCTTATTTTGAAGTTTCAGGATAGGACGTAAAGTAGCATTTTGGAAACGCTCTTCGCCACTCATTGTATCTACAAGAAGTGCATTTGGAATCTGTGGACGAATAGATTTTTTAGGAGTAAGATTTTGATCAGCCAATGTATATAGTGATAAATGGTAAGTGATAAGTTATAAATGAACAAGAGTAATGTTTTCACAAAAATCAAACAAGCATTTGAGCCAGTAAATAATCAGCTAATAAAATAGCGATACAACTTGTTGTTACTGCTTTCGTACTTGACTCTCCTACTTCTAGTGCGCCACCTCGTGTATAATATCCCATATAAGCCGAAATTGAAGTTACCAAAAAGGCAAAAACTACAGATTTGACAAGCATAAAAGCAACATTAAATTCAATAAAATCTAAACGAATTCCGTATACATACTCTACTGATGTTACTTGTCCTGTAAGTGTTGCAGCCAAATATCCCCCTGTAATAGCTAAAAAAGCAGCCAAAATAACAAGTAAAGGATAAGTTACTAGTCCAGCCAAAATTTTAGGAAAAACTAAATAAGAAGTTGCATTGATTCCCATTACTTCAATAGCATCAATTTGCTCTGTAATACGCATTGTACCTAATCCACCAGCGATATTCGAACCTACTTTTCCAGCAAAAACGATAGCCGTAATGGTAGGAGCAAGCTCTAAAACAGTCATATCACGAACAATTGTACCGATAAGCGATTTAGGAATAAGAGGACTAACAAGGTTATAAGCTGTCTGAACAGCCGTTACAGCACCAATAAAGGTTGAAATAATTGTGACAATATAGACAGAACTAATACCAATTCGCATACATTCATCTACAAAAAGACGAACGTAAACGTGCCAAGGCTCCATATCTGTAACCGTTCGGCTCAAAAAAATCATATACTTACCAATACTTTTCATGTAGGATAGTTAGTTGAAAAAATGTTTGCAAAATGATAAACACAAGATAAAATCTTGCGCTAGAAATTAGTTGATTTCGATACAAATTTATAAAAAAATGCTTCATTTGAGAAACTAAGTAAAAACAGACTTACAATTTCTCAAACAAAGCATAAAACGTTTTTAAATCAAAACAGTTTAAATATTCTACTATTAAACGTTATCACGGTTATTTACAGGTCTAATAATCAATTAGTTAGAGAAAAGTAAAATACTCTTATTTTTCCATAGCGACAGGTTTGCAAACCTGTCGCTATGGAAAAATGAACATTACTAAATTAACCGTGATAATGTTTATTAATTCTGATTTTATTATTTTTCCTTTTCGTTTTTATCTATTACTTTATCAACGTTCCAACCGATATAAGGATTGTAACCGTTAAGATTTTTCTTGTACATTCCTTTTCCTTCTGGTTCGTAAGTACGTTTTTCTGGGTGATTTTTACATTCGTCACTACATGCACCATCCATTTTTTCTAAACAAGGCTTACAAATCGTTGTATGTCGGTTACATTTTGGATTGGCACAGTTTACCATATAATCACTTCGTTCTTTACAAACATAACAGGTGCTTACCAAAGTCGGATTTACTTCATTGACATCAACAGCTACACGCTCATCAAAAACATAGCATTTTCCTTCAAAATCTTCTCCTCCTACTTCTTTTCCATATTTGATGATTCCTCCATGAAGTTGATATACATCTTTAAAACCTTCCTTCATGAGCAAAGCAGTAGCTTTTTCACATTTTATTCCACCTGTACAGTAAGTCAAAACTTTTTTATCCTTGTACTTTTCTAGTTCTTTTACTTTCTCAGGAAAGTCTCTAAAGTTCTCAATATCTAAGGTAACAGCATTTTTGAAGTGTCCCAAATTATGTTCATAATCCGAACGCACATCAAGAATAACAACATCTTCCATATCTTTAAGATTTTTGAATTCTTGTGGAGAAAGATGAGTTCCTGTTCCGTGATACGGTTTTATGTGTGGAATACCTGCGTGAACGATTTCTTTTTTCAATCGAACATTTATTTTACTAAATGTATTCGTTTCTGATGCATCAATTTTGAAATCAATATCTTTAAAACGAACATCATTTTCTAAAGCATCAATGTATTTTTGACATGCTTCTGGAGTTCCACAAACTGTTCCGTTCAAGCCTTCATCAGCTACTATAATTCTTCCTAGAAGTCCTAGTTTTATACAAAAAAGATGATGTTCTTCTTTAAATTTTTCTGGATTTTCGATGGGAGTAAAACAGTAATACAAGAGGACACGATACGGAAAATGAGGATTTTCGACGTTATTGATTGCTAAGTTTTCTTGAGTTGTTTTCATACCTATTTCTTAGTTTCAGCTAAGTGGTAAAATAATTATTTTTACTTTCAAACAGACTAGGAAGTCTGTTATACAAAATTTGATTTGCAAAGATACGAAAAAGTATAGAAAATTTTAACTGCATTTGCTCAAAATACTTGAAATCAAACCACCAAACCTTTTTGCAAAACAATCTCTCTATCTGCCATTTTTGCCAGTTCTGGATTGTGTGTAACGATGACAAAAGTTTGGCTAAATTCTTCTCTTAACGTAAAAAAAAGTTTGTGTAACTCATCTGCATTCTTACTGTCTAAATTTCCACTTGGTTCGTCAGCAAAAACTAAGGCTGGAGAATTTATCAACGCTCTTGCAACAGCTACACGCTGCTGTTCTCCACCTGAAAGCTCGGAAGGTTTGTGGTCTTTTCTATCTAATATTCCAAAACGGTCTAACAATTCAGAAGCTCTTTTTTCAGCTTCTTTGACATTTTTTTTACCAATAAAAGCAGGCATACACACATTTTCTAAAGCTGAAAATTCTGGTAAAAGATTATGAAATTGAAAAATAAAACCGATTTGCTGGTTACGAAAAGTAGCTAATTTATTCGATTTTAGTTTCTGCACTTCTATTCCATTAATGATTATTTCTCCTTTGTCTGGTGCATCTAATGTTCCCAAAATATGTAAAAGTGTAGACTTTCCTGCACCTGAAGAACCTGTAATAGCTACAACTTCTTTTTTGGCAATCGATAAATCAATTCCTTGCAAGACTTCTAATGAACCGTATTTTTTGACTATATTTTTGGCGATGAGCATAGATTTGTTTTTCTAGTTTTTGTTTTGCAAAGATAGGAAATTGATTTTTTAGTTTGTTAGTTTAGTTGTAGGAAAGGCAAGTCATTTTCCTTACAGAAATGCAAAAAAACTCAAACAAAAATATTTGAGCTTTTTTCATTCCCCTTAAATAACTCGTGTTTTTCGGACACAGTTTTTTAATCCCTAACTTCCTGAAATATACGTAATAGATTTTGTAGAGATTAAAAAATGTTTAATCTAGGTAAATGGACAATAATTTTGGCTTTTTATTCAAAAAAATGCCTTGTTTTTAATATTACGTACAAATTGGGAAGTTAGGATTTAATCATTACCTTTTTTGGCATTTTCCTCTTCTTCTTGTTGTTTTCTTGTCTTAAATTTTAAATCAATAGTAGCTGGTTTTGAACCTTTCTTGTCTATTTTTAAATAATAGATTCCTGTATCCTGATCTCCCATCATCCACATAGATTTATACTCTAAATCTAATCTAGGTGTATAATTAAAATGTTCTTTTCCTGCTTCTGAAACTATTTTCATATTGATTTCCTCTTCACTTTGTATATCAAATCTATACATTGTTCCAGCAGATAAAACCATTGTATATTCATCTTTATTTTTTGTGATGTTATATGTTTTTACTTTCATAAATCCATCCTCATCTGCTTTAACTAAACTTTCTTTTTCCTCAAACTTACGAGAAGCCATTGCCAAAGAAATATTCTTTTTATTTTCTGGAACTGTAATTTCTAGTCTGTATTTTGCTGTTGTCGTATTTCTGAAAGTGAAACCTCTAAAATACTTTTCAGCTATAAAATTAGTAACAATTTGTTCTCCTTTTTCATCAAACATTTTAATTTCTACCCCCTCAAAATCATCAGCAGGAAAAAGACGTAACATGTAATCATTGTCTTTTTCTAAATCTAATTCCATAGTAGTAGTCTTACGGATTTTATACGATTTTCCTACTTCATACTCTTTCGGAAAAGCTGCTGCAAAATCATTAGAAGAAACCTCTGAACGCTCTGAAATTTCCACGTATTCTTTCAAACAACTGGTCATAAAAACACACAAGAAAAGAGCAGGAACAGCAAGCATAATTTTGAGCTTTGCAATTTTGTGAGAAGGCGATTTAGTAATCATAATTACACGCTTTTTAAGTAGTGAGTATTGATGAAATTTGGTAACAAAAGGCAGATTTCTACCCACAAAATGTTGATTGATAAGTAAATTGAGATACTGTTTTTTATCAGAAAAATGAGTAATTGTCTCTTTATCAGCCAAATATTCGTGTGTATCTCTCAATGCTTTTTTGTAGAAATAAATAAGTGGATTGAACCACAATAACATTCCTAAAAATTCAATCAAAAGTAAATCTAAAGCGTGTTTTTGTCTGACATGTGCTTTTTCGTGTGCTATAATTTCAGCTTGTTCTGCTGCTGAAAAATCATTAGTTGCAGAGATAAAAACCCAATTAAAGAAAGAAAAAGGCTCAGTTTCTGATTTGGTTTCAATGAGGGTAAAATGCTCTTTTTTAGTTTTTTGTCCTATAAAATAGAGCTTCAAAATCATTGACAACCCTAAAAGAATTCTAATAAAAATCACTGTAACTCCTAACATATAAATTAAAAGAATCCAAGTAGATGGTTCTGAAAAAATACTTTTTGAGTTTTCCATATTTGCGTTATTTATCGCATCTCCATAAGCTAAAAAAATATCAATTTCAGGAACAGTTAGCGTTTCTGAGCTTTGGAAAAACAGACCTAAGAAATTGGAGATATTCAAAGGAAAGAACGGCAAAATGAGTGTCAGCAATAATGCAAAAACTAAATATTTTCTGTTCAAACTAAAGAATGTTTCATTTTTTAGAAAAAGAAAATAAGGAATATACAGCAGAACCAAAAACAAACTGCATTGTAACAGATAATCAAAAAATAGTAGTTTCATTGTGAAATGGTAAATTATTAATGGTGTTATATTTCCCATTATCAACGTCTGATTAGAGACGATTGCTAGGGAGATTGTTATCGTATTTTAATGTTGATAATGGTTTGGTAATTCAAACCTTAGCAAGTGTTAATTATCCTTTTTCTTCTCTTCTTCTTTTTCCATCATTTTCATGATGTCGTCTAGCTCTTCTATATCAATTTCTTCTTTTTTTGCAAAAAAGGAAACGAGTTTTTTGAATGATCCGTCAAAATATCTATCTAGGACACTTCTAGTTGCAAATTTTGCATACTCTTCTCGGCTTACCAATGGAAAATATTGATGTGTATTTCCGTAGGCTTTATGTCCAACAAACTTTTTAGTTTCCAAAATTCGGATAATTGTCGAAACAGTTGTATAACTTGGTTTTTTGCCTTCAATTTTTTCTATTAGTTCTTTTACAAATGCTTTTTCTGCATCCCAAAGAAGTTGCATAATTTTTTCTTCGGCTTTTGTCAATTCTTGCATGATTGATTGGATTGTGTCATTGGTGAAAACAACAACAGAGAGATAAATTAAAAATAGAGATTTAACAACTAATAAATTAGTTGATACAAACATACAGCATTAAAACTAAAGAAGCAAATCATTCAACTAAAAAATTAGTTATTCTTTTAAAATAAAAACCCTGAAAGTTTATTTGGTTGTTTGACAATTTTTGCACTTTATTGATTTTATTTGAATTTTGAATATTGATACTTATCGATGGGGACACCAACGACATAGTGCAAAAGCTGTCAGAGAACAGTTTATTTATAGGCTTTCAGTTTTATCCAAAAATGATAAATAATTAGATAGACAATAAAAAAAAGTTTTTTACTCAAAAATGCTTATTTTAGTTTTAATTCTTATCAAGAGAATTAAAATTCACCCCAAGAATCCTAATTTATAAGGAAATGAAATCACAATCACGCTATCTTCACAAAGAAAGTTTCTTTATCATTTTGATTTTTGTGATAGCTAATTATGGTAGAGCTTTTATTACAAAACTGACTGAATTTTCTATTGAAAATATAGATGAGTTGTGGCAAAGATTATTTTATGTCTATAGTTGGGAAATTGGAATTGTTTTGATTGTCTGTTCGATTTGGTTTGGAAAAAAATTAACTAACGAACTTGGTTTGAATAAAGGTTTTTTGAAAGGATTTGGAATTGCTTTTTTGTGTACACTTCCTATGGTTATTGGATATTTTTTGATAGGCAATTTTATACCTCAAAACTTTACTTTTTCAAAACTTCTGTCTAGTTCTGTTTTACCTGCTTTTAGTGAAGAGCTTTTATTTCGTGCTTTTTTGTTTGGACTTTTATTTCGTCGTTTGGAATGGGGGTTTATTCCTGCTGCCTTTGCAAGTGCTTTTATTTTTGGATTTGGACACCTTTGGCAAGGCAATAATTTTTTGGATACTTTGGGCGTAATGGTAGTTACTTCGATGGGAGGACTTTGGTTTGCATGGCTTTTTGCTGAATGGAATTATAATTTGTGGCTTGTTATTTTTCTACATTTACTTATGAATTGGTATTGGGGAATTTTTGAAATAACGAATAACAATGCTCTTGGTGGAATAGATAGCAATATTTTTAGATTTATTACTATTATAGTTTCTATTATTTGGACAATCAGAATTGCTAAAAAACGAAATCATTTTGAAGTAAATAAAAAGAGATTGTTTTGAAAGAAATAGTTATTTCTTTATTTTTTCTTAAACCATTTTGCACTCTTTTTTCCTATTTTATTTAAGGCTTGAATTGTCTGTAGTGTTTGAGCAGGTTCGATAAAAGTGCCTAAAACAGAGGTATTCTTCATTGCTGAATTGTCAGTATGAATAATTTCTCCTTGCATAGGATAAATCAAAATAAAGTTATAATTTTTGAATTCTTTATTGAGAAGAGAAGTAATAGTATCCATTTGGGGTTGATAGGAAAGTTTATTTTTTCGACTCAACACTAAGATAAGATTATCATTTTTGTGTAGTTTTTTCTTTAATTCTTTAAAATTATCCCAGTCAGAAAATTCTATAAAATTACTTTCTATATTTTCTATATTAAAGGTAGAACTATCTTTATGAAGTCTTTCTATAAAGCTAAGAACTGATAAAGGCGCATAAAAAACGAGTTTTGAATGTGTGTTTTTGGCTAAATTCCATAGTTTGGTAATCCAAAAAGCAAAACCAATTTCTTTTTCTGCATTTTTTGGAATAATGATTATGTGACGTTTGAGTGTAGAAAATGGTTGAAAAGGTTTATAAATAAAAGTTGTCGTGTTAGAAGTTTTGAGAATTCCTTCTGTCAAATTTCCCAAAAAAGAATCTGAAACTCCTCCTTTATGGTGCAACCCCAAAATCAAATCTGTTATTCTATTTTCTTTGATGACACTAGAAATTCCATTGACAACATTTATATCATATCTCAAAATTTCATGCAAAAAAGTATCTGTTGCTGAGGCTGCAACACTTGCTTTTTGAAGAACTTTATTGGCTGTTTTATTTGCATTATCTGTATCATCAGCATGTATTAAATTCGAATCTGTGATTATACTTAAAGCATAGAGATTTTTTTTATTTTGAGTTGATTTAATCGAAACACTCAAATTAATAAGTTCATCAGTTGTATCGATATTGCTAACAGGAATCAAAATTCTTTCTTGCTGTAACGCTACTTTTTTCAAGATTTGATTAGGTGTTTTTTCCTTTTTATGCGTCTGTTCTTTTTCAGCTAAGGCTATATTTTTAGCTCCTTTCTGTGCAATAAAAGAAGCAATTGTACAAGTTACCAAAATCATCAAAATTGTTCCATTCAGTACATTTTCATTGAGTAAACGAATGGTTTCACCTGTTACTGTTTTGCCTATTTCAATATTATAACCTACCAAAACGGCTGCTAAAGTGGCTGCAGCTTGTGCATTACTCAATCCAAAAATTACTCTTCGTTCATCCAATGTAAATTTGTAAGTTTTTTGAGTCAAATAGGCAGCTAGATATTTGGATAAAGTAGCTACAATTATCATAATGATTCCCACTTTTATTGTTTCAAAATCTTTAAAAAAAACTCTGTAATCAATGAGCATTCCGACACCAATTAGGAAAAAAGGAATAAAAATGGCATTTCCTACAAATTCAATTCGGTTCATCAAGGGAGAAGTGGAAGGAATAAGTCTGTTTAATGAAATGCCTGAAAGAAAAGCTCCTATAATTGGTTCAATTCCAGCTAACTCTGACAAAAAAGCTCCTAGAAAAACAATGAACAAAACAAAAATATACTGAGAAACATTATCGTGAAAGCGTTTGAAAAATGAACGAGCAATTAGTGGAAAAATATAGAGGACAATTATTCCAAAAATAACCAAAGAGATTACTAATTTTATCCAAAAAGTAGTATTTACATTTCCTTTCGTCATCCCTACAATAACAGCCAAAACCAGTAAAGCAAGCGTATCAGTAATGAGTGTTCCACCAATGGTAATCGTAACAGCTCTATTTTTACTTACTCCCAACTTACTGACCATTGGATAAGCGATAAGTGTGTGAGAAGCAAACATACTAGCAAGCAAAACAGATGTAAGAACAGAGAAATGAAGAATATAAAAAGAAGACAAAAACCCTAAAATCATAGGAATAAGAAAGGTAAAAAGACCAAAAATAATGCTTTTCTGACTATTTTTTTTGAATTCTTTAAGGTCAATTTCTAATCCTGCCAAAAACATAATATAAAGAAGTCCTGCCGTTCCAGAAAGAATAATGCTGCTATCTCTTTCTAAAAGATGTGTTCCATTTTGACCTAAAAATGCACCTGCGATGATAAGCCCAAGTAAAGGAGGAATTTTAATTCTACTAAATAAAATAGGAACAAAAAGCATTACCAAAAGAAGAATCAAAAACTTCAAAACAGGATTTGTCAGAGGCAATGTAGCTTCGAAAATATGCTCCATATTCGTTTTGTAAAGTAAAAATGGTAGAACTCAAGATAGCTATTTATGAGTAAATTTAAGTTTAAAAACTGAGATAAATTTCTATTTTTTTTTCAGAAAAAAAGCGTAATTTTTCAATAATGAAAAATTACGCTTTGTAGTATTTTTTAGATAAAAATCATCTAAAACTTTTTCCTCTCAAAACGCCAAGTAAGCAAGATAGAAGAAGTAATAAGTCCTAGACATAATCCCCACCAAATGCCAGTAACACCCATTTCAAGAGGAAAAGCTAAAATATATCCACCACCAATTCCGACTACCCAATAAGCAAAAAGACTAATGGCTGTCGGAACTTTAATATCTTCTAATCCTCTAAGGTTTCCTGCTGAAACTACTTGTATTCCGTCTGTCATCTGAAAAACAGCTACAATGATAAGAAGTTGCATCGTTATTTCTACAATCTGTGCAGCATTGGGTTCAGCTTCATTGATGTACCAAAGTGGAATTTGTCCATTAAATAAAAATATTAGTCCTGCCATGGCTGCCATAAAAATGACAATCAAATAAACAGCACTTCTTCCTGTGATTTTGATTTCACTTAGATTATTTTTTCCTACTAAATTTGCTATAGCAACAGTTGTTCCCTGAGAAATTCCGACAGCCACCATAAATGTTGTAAATGCAATATTAAGCGCAATTTGATGCGCTGCTAGAGCTTCTTTACTAATCCAGCCTGCCATAATTGCAGCTACACCAAATGCGCCACTTTCAAAAACCATTTGCAGACCAATAGGAACTCCAATATTTAAT
The DNA here is from genome assembly GCF_037126285.1 of Bernardetia sp. MNP-M8. Lineage (NCBI taxonomy): Bacteria > Pseudomonadati > Bacteroidota > Cytophagia > Cytophagales > Bernardetiaceae > Bernardetia > Bernardetia sp. MNP-M8. The sequence goes on along the minus strand of NZ_CP147012.1, from coordinate 3,607,229 downwards.
AATTTCTTGAAAATTTCTTTTGAAAAGACTGAAATCGAAAATGTAAAATCAATAAATTGTCTAAAAAAAGGCAAAGCAAAAAATATAATTAGCATTACTAATAAAAGTAAAACACGAGAAACAAGTGTTGCTACTCCTGCTCCAACAAGCCCAAGTTCTGGAAAGCCAAATTTTCCAAAAATAAGAAGATAATTGAGTATGATATTGACTATACAGGAAAGAATATTGACAGTCATGGGTACTTTTGTCTTCGTAAGAGCTTCTGAAAATTGTTGTAGAGCCAAAAACAAAAACCAAGGAATAATAGAAAGTGCTACCAAACGATAATATGGAATTGCCAAAACTACTACTGAAGGAGGTTGATCAAGATAATCCAAAAATGGAACTGCCATTTCAAAACCCAACCACATGAGTGTGCTTACAAGTGCATAAAGCACCATTCCATTTTGCAAATATTTGGCACAAAGAGGAAAGTTTTTAGCTGCATACGCATTAGCAACAGGAGGCTTCAGACCATAAGTGAGACCAATTCCAAAGGTCGCAAAAGTAAAAATGGCACTATTTGCAAAAGCTGAGGAAGCAAGTGCAACAGTATCATAGTTTCCTACCATAATCGTATCTGAGAGTGCAATCAAAACCGTTGTGATTTGTCCTAAAACGATTGGTGAAGACAGACGAATATGTTTTTTGAAGTAGAAAAGATAATTTTTCATAGAAAGCAAGGTAGTTTTGTTATGGCTACATTCAAGTACCACAAACGACAAGGAGAGAAAAGAATTACAATAGGTCAAAACAACATTTACAAAATTAGTTCATTCGTAATGCTTTTTAATGAATTATTGCTGTGATTTTATTTTTTTAATATACATACCAATTTCCCTCGTGATAATAACGATACAAAACAGGATTATGAATCGTATTTATTTCTAACTCATTCATTTCTTTTTCCCCTATTTTCCATTGTTTACCAAAAGAAGTAATTTGTAGCATAGCATCATGATTGAGCCATTTTGTATCTATATTTTTGATTTGAAGGTTTTGCATTTCCTTTTTTAGCTCATTACTGCTCATAGTTTTAGCTCCAACAATCCAACCCCATTCTCCCATTGTCAGCACTTGATTATGCATGGGAAGAGTTTTAAATCCTGCTGCTTGCATTGTTTTGTCGATACAATCAAAAGCCTTTGCTGCATAATAAGGACTTCCTGCTTGTGTGATAATTGTTCCTTGTAGTCGCAGATGTTGATAGCAAAGTTGATAGAACTCTAATGTATAAAGACGATTTACTTCAATTGTCTTTGGGTCTGGAAAATCTACAATCATGACATCATAAAAAACCATACTATCAGCTAAAAAATTAAAGGCATCATTGTTATAGACTTTTACACGCTCGTTATTTAGAGAGTTTTTGTTTACTTTTTTAAGAACAGGATTTTCTTTTCCTAATTTTGTCATGGAAGGGTCTAAATCTACCAAGGTAATACTATTGACATTGTCATATTTCAAAACTTCTCTTGCAGCACAGCCATCTCCTCCACCCAAAATCAATACATCTAATTTTCCTTCTTGTTTCTGATCTGTTCCAGATTGTGTAGCAAGTTGCATAACTGGATGTACAAGTGGTTCGTGATATAACCATTCATCAAATGTACTAAATTGAAGATGAGAATTTAAGTATAACCAATAATCATTTTTGTACTGAGTCATTACTATTTTTTGATAACGGCTTTGTTCGTCATATACAATTTTATCCTTATAGCGTTTTTGCTCGCCATACATAACGACAGGTTTTGCACCCACTAATCCAAAAATGATAACACCCAAAACAACCAAACTTATTACTTTTAAATTTGCCTGCCAGCCTCCTGAAAAAAGAGGCTTTAAAGTAAAAAGAACTAAAACACCTACCAAAAAATTAATGATTCCTAAAATAAAAGGCGTATAAGTCAGACCAATAAAAGGCAATCCAATAAAGGCAAAAAATACTCCTCCTAACAAAGAACCATAATAATCCTTCTCCATCACTGAGGAAATATTAAAACGCAATTCTTCATAATTTTCATTGATACGAGTAACTAAAGGAATTTCAAAACCAATCAAAAGACCTATCAAAATACTTAAAGTATAAATTACAAACCCTATCCATTCACTCACAGAAGCAATTCCGTAGGTAAGCAACGAACAAAAGGAAACCAACAAAGATAATATTAGCTCACAAGCAATAAAGAGTTCGATAAGATTCTTCTTAAAAAATTGGCTTAATCTGCTTCCTAAGCCCATCGAAAAAAGCATTACCGAAACAATAAGTGTAAACTGTTTGACAGAATCACCCAAAAAATAAGTAGCCAAAGTAGATAAAATATATTCGGCTACAATTCCTGAAAGCCCTGTGGCAAAAAGAGCTACTTTGAGCGTGCGAGAAGGAGTCCAAAAAGAAGCAAATGAAAACGAAGAAATACGAGGTTTATTTTTATCCATTGGTAATTTATGTATCAAACGAAACAGCAAAAGTATTCAAAGGTCTGAAAAATAAATTAGTTTCTAAAAAATCATTTTTAGCTTTCTTCAAAAACAAAAAGTTAATTCTCAAAAAAAACAGTGATAATTTAATTTTATCTTAAAAAAATTCAAATATTATTATTATTGAAGTTCTAAAGTTAATATCTTTGTAAAATTATTTCAATATATTAGACGAAACAACTTAAAATGTTGATTTCAAAACTATTAAAAATAAGCCTCCTTATCTAATATTTCAATATTGTACTGATAATAAATAAGTCTTGTACCTGCCACATTTTACTCTGTAAAAATATTAATCAACTTTTTATTGGTATCAGTTCAAAGTCTATTAAGAGCCAAAAATAACACAATCTATTTATAATATATATCACTTCAAATTAATACACAATGCGTAGTATAATACATAATTATTTGGGATTTTGCTTACTTGGTTTATTTATGTTCTCTTCGAATGTATTTATCCAAACAGCTTATGCCCAGTTCTCTACTAAATCTAACTATAAACTTCCAAAAGGAATTACAGAAAATGATATTGAAGCAAACCGTGTTTGGTTTACATTAAAACCTGAATACAGAACAGCATTTCAGAGCAGTAATGCACTTTCTAGGCTTATTAATCAAAGAGCAAGTGCTAATGTAAACCAGCTTTTCCCACAAACAGAACATAGAAAACAACTTACCAAAACTAAAGCTAATAAAAACATTTCTGGAGTAGATATTTCCTTGATTTATCAAGTCAACTTAAAAGAAGAAGTTAATATTTTTGAAATGATTGATAAGCTAATGGCAACAGGAATGATTCAAACAGCAGAGCCTATTCCTGTTAACAAGATGTATTATACACCTAATGATGCTAATATTGCTCAGCAAAACTATCTGTTTCGAATTAAAGCTTTTGAAGCATGGGATATTACAAAAGGAGATTCTACCGTTTTAGTGGGTATTGTGGATTCAGGATTTGATTTTAATCATCCAGATTTAAAAGACAAAGTATATTACAATCAGAATGATCCTATTGATGGAATAGATAATGATAATGACGGATATATTGACAATCATTATGGGTGGGATTTTACTGGTTCAACTGCTCCAGCTAACTTTAACTTTGTGCAAGATAATAATCCTCAACTTTTTACAGCAGGTATAGACCATGGAATTTCGGTAGCAGGTTGTGCAGCAGCTTCTACTGATAATAACTTAGGTGTTGCAGGTACTGGTTTTAATGTAAAAATTGTAGCGACAAAACATACTCCTGATGATGAAGTAGATGGATTAACAATATACGAAGGATACAAAGGAATTGTTTATATGGCAGAAACAGGTGTAAAGATTATTAACTGTTCGTGGGGTGGAAATACTTATAGTCAGATTGCATCAGACATTATAAAAAGTGTAATTGAGGATTATGGATGTCTAATAATAGTAGCTGCAGGTAATGATGGACAAAATTTAGCTCAATTTCCAGCTAGTTATAATGGAGTTCTGTCAGTAGGTTCTACTACTGCAATAGACGATATATCAAATTTCAGTAATTATGATTATAGTGTAGATATTCTTGCACCTGGTAGTAATATTTATACAACTGTTCATAATGAGGCAAACAATGGACAATATCAAAGTACATCTGGAACTTCTTTCGCAGCTCCTATTGTAGCAGGGGCAGCAGCACTTACTTGGTCGCATCGTCCCGAACTTACTCCTGTTCAGATAGGAGAACTTTTACGTATTACCTCTGATCCTCTTGATAGCCGTTTTCCTCCAAAATATCAAGGAAAAGTAGGACAGGGTCGTTTGAATATGCAGCGTGCATTAACAGAATTTCCTGTGGCTGTACGTATGAAAAACTTTGATTTAGTAAGAGCTAGTGATGGAAAAATACCTTATGCTGGAGATATCGCTGTTTTTAATGCTGAATTTTTTAGTTATTTAGCTCCTAGTGAATCTGATTTTAAAATCAGAATTGAAACTATCGACAATACTTTATCTATAATAGAAGGTGATATTATTTATGAGGGTGTAATGAATACAAATCAATCTGTAATTACACAAGATCAAATCAAAGTACAGATTAGTCCTACTTTAGAAAATTCTGGTGTTGTTACTCTTCGCATTACTTATACTCAAGATGGATATGAAACACAAGAATTTGTGTCTTTTGTAGTCAATCCTGCATTTGTTACTGTTGAGGAAAATAATATTACTACATCAGTAGATAGTAAAGGCACAATTGGATGGCATGACAAAACAAAAGATGCTCCAACTCAAATTGGAAATGGTTTTGTATATCAAGGAATTGATATGCTCTACGAATTAGGTCTGATGTTTAGCTCTGGAAATAAATTATCAAATGCAGTACGTTCTGTTGATGATGTTTATGATGAAGATTTTAGAGTTATTACACCAATTGTAGCTTTACCAACAGATGAAAATGAACCTGAAAAATCAGTTTGGCAAACCACATTTAATGATAATGGTGCAGGAAGCTCAAAACTTTCTATAAATACAACTCAAAGTGTACAAGTTTGGAATACAGCAGGAGCAGAAAATTTCATAATAGTAGAATATGTTTTTCAAAACACCACAAGTCAAGATATTCGTAATTTCTATGCTGGTCTATATGGAGACTGGGATATTGGAGGTGGAGATGAATCAGGTGACAATCAAGCTGTTTGGAAAGACAACCTAAATGCTGCCATTATTTCTGCAAAAAATCCAAATATTCCTCTTGTAGGAGTAGGAGTATTAGATCTATTTGCTACTGGTGCTACTTATTCATTAATCTCTAATGACCCTGCATATACAGGAACACCTTATGGAGTCTTTGATGGATTTACAGACCAAGAAAAACGAAGAGCTTTATTAGGTTCTTCTAATAAAAGCATTGGAGTTACAACGGGGACAGATATAAGTGCAACTATTTCAGCAGGTCCTTATACAATTCCAGCAGGAGAAAGAATTGTTATTGCTTTAGTATTAGCAGCAGGAAATAATGAATCTACTATCCAAGAAGCTATCACAAAAGCAAACGAACTATATACACCTTCTATTGCAGTACAAGAGGTGCAGCCAGTAGGAATTGAGTATGAAAATGAGCTTACAAGAGCTATTCGTGTATTCCCAAATCCTACATCTAATGAAGTAAATATTGACGTTAGTGCTTTAAATAGTAATCAACCTATTGAATTTACACTATTGAATATTTTAGGGCAACAAGTTCTTCAAACGACTCTTACTAAAGAACAAACTACACTAAAAGTGGAAGCTCTTCCAGCAGGACAATATATTTTGAGATTTAATAATGGAATAACTGTAGGAACAAAAACCTTGATTATTAAATAATTTATTAAACGCTGATAATCAAGCACAAACACCTCATTTAAAATCAAAATGAGGTGTTTTTTTGTGTTTATAAAATACTTAATTTCTAAAAACTGAAACAAAAATATAATATAGCCGTTCTTATACCTGAATCATTTTTTTATTTATTCAATTTTTTTAACCTTATTTTTTTTATGAAAACAATCACTAAATCATTTTCAAAATTTTTCTTTGCCCTTCTTCTTGTGGCAACTATTAGCTTCTCAACCAGTTTTTCTTCTTATGCACAAACTACTACTTCTTTAGGAATAAAAGGGGGCGTAAATATAGCCAACTTTAGAGGTGAAGATGTAAAAGATTTTGATAGCAGAACAGCTTTTAATTTAGGTTTGGTATTAAATTATAGCGTAGCCGAATCTGTTGGTTTATCTTTAGAAGCCGATTATGCTTCTATGGGTGCAAAATATGATGGAAGCCTTTTGGGAGTACCTACAGGGGAATATACCACAAAATTAGATTATTTAAGAACAACACTTCTTTTCAATTATTATATGGGAAGTAGTGAGATGAATATTCGTCCAGAATTATTTGCTGGTCCTTATTTAGGATTTTTACTTGGTGCAAATAACAAAGTTGAAGACGGAGATTACAATGATGTAAAAGATGGTTATAAAGGTACAGACTTTGGTGCAGCTTTCGGTGCAGGTCTTCACCTAAAAGTAGGAGAAAAAATGTGGTTAGTTCCAGATGTTCGTTATAACTTAGGTCTTTCAAACGTTTTTGATAACGATAATGTTACAGGTCGTAATGGAGTATTATCTGTAAACTTAGGTCTTACTTTTCCTTTAAACTAAATCAGTCAATTTAGGAAAACAGAAAGAAAATAATAAAAAACTCTTCATAATTAATCAGTAAACGATATAATTATGAAGAATTTTTTATTAAAAAATTTATAACAAAATTATTCTACATCTAGAATTTTCATTTCTACTCTTCTATTTACTCCAGAATTAGAATTGACAAGAGGTTTTATTCCTCCATAAGCTCTCTTTTCTATTCGTGAAGGGTCAATTCCTCTATCTGTTAAATATCTATATACAGTTTCTACACGCTGGCGAGATAAGTCTAATTGCTGTTTCGCTATTCTGGCATAACTTGGATGTGCAGGGTGAGGATCTTTATCAGTATGTCCTGCAATTTCTATTCTTACTTTTGGATTTTCCTTCATAAAATCAACTAAAGCCTGTACACCTTCTGCATTATTAAGAGAATAACTTTTAATATTAAATTCGATATTTTCTAAGCTAATAGCTTCTCCTTTCTTAATCTCTTTTTGATTAAAAATAATTTTTGGAACTTCTATTTTAGGAAGTTCGATAGTTGGTTTTACTATTTCCTTTTCTACTTTTATTTCAGGTTCTTTTTTTACTTCTACTAGAGCAATTACTTCTTTTACTTCTTCTTTTATAGGTTCAATTTCAGCTTCTTTCGGAATTTCTATTTTTTTGAATTGCATTTTAAATAATCCTTCCTGTGGAGTTCCTAGCCAAATATCACCATTAATATCATAAGCTAATGCTGTTACAGCACTTACAACCAAACCAGAGTCTTGATCATAAAAAATAGGGTCTTCTTCTTTAGCAAATTTAATAACTCCTTTGACACCTGCTATCCAAACATTTTCATTTGGTGTAACCAAAACATCATTAAATCTAAAAAACTTAGACTTTGTAACCCTCTTGGACATTTGAAACATTTCTTGATTACATACCAAAAACTGCTTTCCTTTACGATTAAGAGCTGTTACACACAAATTCCCATCAGGTTTTAAATCAATATGTAGAACATTGTCATAGCCATAGCCATCATTAGTTACATCAAAAGCATCCTTAAATTTTCCATTTTGAATATTGAACATTCCTGCACTTGTTCCTACCCAAACAACATCATTATTATCTACTGTTACAGCATTAATTGCATCACTAGGAATATTTGGCTCAATTTCTCTATTATAAATTGTCTTTTTATTATTTGCTGCAATATGCCAAAGTCCACCTTGTGCAGTAGCAATCCATTTTCCTCCCTTCGAATCTACATCAATTGCATTAATATAAAAACTCTTATTACTAAAAGTCGGTATTTCAGTATGCCAAATGTACTCTCCATACGCATCTAAATTGACAACACTTACAATATCATTCGAAAAAGTACCAAGCCAAATCGTTCCTTTTTTATCAAAACGAATAGAACTCACTTTGTCTATCAAAGAGTCATATTTATCTGCTCTATTAAATGTTCGGACAGTAGAATCAGCATAAAAAGCAACCAAACCATTTTCGGTAGCTATCCATTTTGTATCATTACCATCAATGGCGATAGAGTTAATTTGTCCTTCTGGAAAACCTGCTCTGTCTTTACTAATGTTTCTAAACTCTACTTTTTCTATTACTTCTGCTGTTTCTGTGTTTTGAGCAAATGAAGCAATTGAGAAAAGGAGTAAAAATAAGGTTAAAAATAAACTATTTTGTTTCATAGATTTTATTTGGTTGTTTTTGTCACCATAGACAAGGAACAACATAATTTAGTATAGCGTTTCAAAAGTTTTATCATATAATATTCAAGTATTTCTGTGCATTCGTTTTCCCAAAAACGAATGTTTTGCTTCCTCAGAAGCGTGATTTATTCGCCAGCATCACGCTTCTGAAAAAGCGTTTCGTTCAACTCTGAGGAGGTGAACACACAACAAGAATTACAACTTTTGAAACAATGTATTTAGTTGGGGTATTTATATTTTGTGATAAAATATTCAAGATTCGTTCCTAATTTAACACTTCTAAATTTCTATTTCAACAACCATTTATTAATTCTAAGTATTTTATCCAATTCTTTTCCAGTAAATAAATATTCAGCAAACTCACTAGCAAAATAAGGAATCATGGAAACTCCTTTTGCACCAAAACCATTAAAAATACTCATTTGAGGGTAATCTTTATGTGTTCCCATGAGTGGATAGCGTGTGCGTGTGGATGGGCGAATGCCTGCTTCTTGTTTTGTAATTTTATAGGACAGATTCAAAACAGCTTGAAGTTTGGTTTCAATCTCATCTTTAGCTTCTTGAGTAGATTCTAATGTCCAATCATCGTGATTATAAGTAGAACCTGTACGAAAAGTTGTTGTAAAAGTCTCTATTGCTTTGCCGTTCAAATAATTATGATAAGGAACAAGCCAACAGCCTTTATTAAGAATAATTTTGTTCAATTTTTTAATTGTTTTTTCATCTTTATCAAAATTAATGTGCAAAATTTCGCCTTTTGCTGGTAGAATAGGTAGTTTTTTAAAAAATGGATTTGTTTTATCAGCTGCCCCTCTACAAAAAATAATATGATTAGCTTTAATATCTTGATAAGCTACTTTTTCATTTTCACTATCCTTATTTAATATTAATTCATCAAAATCAAATAACCTTTCTTGATAGGCATTTTTTGCTATCAAATATTTTTTAATGACTTCCAAAAAAACATCTGTTCTGAGATGTCCTCCATTTTTTATTAAAAGTCCACCTAAAGGGTCATTTACATCTTTTTCAAGAAAACGATTTTTAGGATAAATTACTTCTTCAGTCGCTTTATCTTCTTGTGCTGACCAATCTTGTTGTTGTTCTAAAGTTTGAAAAGGACGATAAATAGGTGTTTGGAAAAAGAATTTTTGGTTGAATTGTTTTTCTAATTTTGGATAAAAATCATTCAGAAAAGTAAATAACTCTTTGCTCTTCCACGTCCTGACAAGATTTCTTCCTGTAATGGGATTACAAATTCCTGCTGCTATTTTCGAACAATTTTGTAGTTTAGGCTCATCCAAAACCATTACCTTTTTTCCTTTTTCAAGAAGAGTATATGCTAAAATAGAACCAGCCAAGCCTTGTCCAATAATTAAATAATCAAATTCGTTTTTCATTTTTAAATACTATTTCTTGTAACTTATTAGTAAGTAGTTTTTATGATATGAAGATAGATATAACTTCATTTTTTTAATAAAAAATGTCTGACACTATAAAAATGTATCAGACAAATTTCTACTATTTTGAAGTGTACTTATATTTTGGATTTATTTCATTAGAAAAGAATTCAATTTTTCTATCGAATTTGCTTTATAAATCATTTTCTTATTTTCATCCAACACAACAAATAAAGGTAAACTTGTCAAATGATAGGTAACAGCTGCATTTTGGTCAGCAGAAATATCGATAAGTTGTATATGATTTTGAGGTAACTCTTTGATAGTTTGTTTCCAAGCATCAATATCTGAATCTAAAGAAATACCAATAAACTGATATTCTTCTTTCATCTTAGAAGCATTCAAAAGTCCAAATTGTTGTACTTGTGAAGCAGCTTTTGGTTCGAAAGAAGCCCAAAAATAAAGAATAGTAGGTTTGTTTTCTAAGCTATCCAAAGAAATTGATTCACTTTTTACATTTTGAAGTGTAGCAATATTGGGAGCATTTTGTCCTATTGATATTTTTTTGACTTGATTAACAAATGATTTAATTTGATTTGTCCAAGTAGAATTTTTTCCCTGTATCAATGTTTCTAATTCTGTTGCATAATCTTCCTCCAACATATAATTAACAGCTAGAAATGAACGTACAGCATATTCGATAGAATCTTCTGCAATAAATTTTTTGTTATAATTTTTCCATTCTTCATATTGTGTTTCATATTCTGACATGGCAGCCTGATACGTTGCTGTATCGCCAGTTTGTGAGCTACTCATTGCCTTTGCGGTTAATTCTTTCATGCTTTTTTCATATCCAATTGTTCCTTTTCTATACATCTCAAAATGAGAGTGTGAACGAGAACCTGTAACTTTTGCTTCTGACAGTTTGCCTGCATCAGCTTGAATTTCCATGTGTGAAGGCTCAAAAAACACTACTAAATTATCGGAAGGCGAAAATGTACTATCAGATTCTCTAATTAAAGTGAGGTAAAAAGGTGTTGGTTCAGTAATTTCCCCTTTTAGTTTGAATTTATCATTTTTCTTGACCCCCACTTCATATAGAGGAACAATATCTTTTGTACTAATATCAGAAACAACCAATTTCATATCTTGAGATAAATTATTAATACTTCCTTCTACTAAATACTCATTGGTAGCTGTTTTTTTCTTAGAATCACAACTTGAAAAAATAAAGGATAGAAGCACAAAAAATGCAAACGAAAAATGGATAGTTTTTTTCATAAAAAAAAATTAATTAAATAACGAAAATGAATAATGAGTAACAGAATGAAATAGTAAAACAGAAAAAAGAGTCTTTTTGTTAAAATACTACTCTAGTTTTATGTTTACTAAATATTTGATATAGCTTAGTTTTAAGCTTTATAACGTTCTTCTAAAATCTGTAGATGATGAATTTCATGTCCTGCAATCATATACACAAGCGCACGAACAGACATTTCATTATGATTTGCTTCTCCTATCCTTGCTGTCTGTGCAGCATCAAAACTTTTGAAAAGAGCAACTGAGGATTTACGTACAATTTCATAGCGTTCCAACAAATCTGAAAAAGGAATTGTATCAAAATGGGCTTCTCTCACATATTCATTTTCATTAAAACCTGCTAAAGATTGTTTTTCTCCACGATAAAAAGATAAAGCACGATACGACATAATTTGTTCAGTATCTATCATGTGTCCTAAAAGTTCTTTGATACTCCATTTTTCTTTTTCATATCTAAAAAGAGATTCTTGTTCTGAGAATTTAGAAAAAGTCTTTTTGGTTTCTTCTCCCTGTACTGAGAGGATTTCTACAATATTTTCGACTTCATTTTTGGCGATATACTCACCAATAAGCCGTATATAATTAGCATAAAAAGAAGCGTATTCGCTTGAACTTGGAAATGGAATCATTATTTAGTTAGATTAATTAAAAGGTTTAAAGGAGAAGCTGTAAGCACATAAAAAAACTACGCTTACAAAGAAACGTAGTTTTTAGATAAAAGTCTTGAAATGAAATGACAATTATAGAGAAATTATTTAGTATAAGTTCTTGTTCCTCCATTACCTGATAAAACCAGTTGTGTATCTGTAATAGATTCGATGGTATAAGTTTCAGCAGTTTTTACAGCTTGAGTAGATTCGTCCCAATCTTCTAAAATAAGTTTGTTTCCATCTTCTAATTTCCAGTATCCTGTTACTGTTTTGGCTGCTGTTCCTTCGCCGTAAATTCTTTGATAAGATAACTCATTTTTTTGAGCATCCTTAGCAAAATTTAATTCTTCGCCTCCTTCTACACCAGAAGTTGCTTTCCAACGAACATCCATAAGTTGTTCAGTTGTAAATGTCTTTGAAGTATCTGCTGAATCTTTGTTCTCCTTGCCTTTACAAGCTACAAAACCAGTTACAAAAAATAAAAATGCGATAAGTAATGAATAATAATTGGTGTTCATTTTGAAAAAATTTAGTTTAAAAAGTTAGGTTAAAAAATAAATATCTTCTTTGATATTTTTTATAAGCAAAGTCAGTAATTTTTCAAATAATATCCTAATACAAAATTTATTTGCAAAAATGCTATAAAATCAAAGACATTAAACGTTATCACGGTTATTTACAGGTCTAATAATCAATTAGTTAGAGAAAAGCAAAACACTCTTATTTTTCCATAGCGACAGGTTTGCAAACCTGTCGCTATGGAAAAATGAACATTACTAAATTAACCGTGATAATGTTTATTATAAAAAGCAATAAAACGTTAGAAATGTTTAGATAAAAAATGATTTTACTTTATCAAAAGTAAAACCATTTTTTAAGTATCTATTATTTAATGTTTTTTTAATGATTTTTTTTCTTATTTTTTCTTATAGATTTTCTTAGTGTCTTCACCTTCTTTCATCAAAACAAGTTTGTCATCTGTAAGTTCAACAATAGTATAATTTACAGGGTCTTTTTCTTTTCCTGCATTTTTGTCCCACTCCCTCATGGTAAGTGTTTTGCCGTCTTCTGACATTGTCCAATACCCTAAAACTGAAGAAGATAAAAGTCCTTCACCTACTTTCTTTTGATAAGATAATTTCATTTTATCTGATTTGTCTCTTCCAAAAGTAAGTGTTTCAGCAATAAAGTCTGCCATTGCACCAACATCTCCTTTCAACTGAATATCTGAGCTTACACCTGTTGCATCTTCAGTATTTTCTGAACCTTTTTTGAGATTTGCATTTACATCATATTTCCAAGCTGATGCCATTAGTTTTTCACCTGCTTCTGGTACTTTTGCTTCTTTACTTCCACAAGAAGTAAAACCTACTACAAATACTAAAGCAACAAATAAAGATGTTAAATTAAAATTAGTGTTCATTTTTTAAATATTTTTGATAAATAAATTTGGTTAAATAATACATAAAAAATATTTTATTTGTTTGTGATAAATAAATAAAATATTGTCATCCTCGTTTGTAAATATAAGTTAAAATTATTTAATAATCAAAAAAATATTGAAATTTATTACATAAAAAAAACCTTTCCTACAATTGTGTAAGAAAGGCTTTTATGATAGAATAGAAATCAACTTTTAGTTTTCCCAAAGGTTACTTTCATATTCTACTAATTGATGTTCGTATTGTTGAGCTGCGATAAGTGCAGAACGTTGGTCTTCATAAATATCAACAATCATGTTATCTCTAGCATTGTCATATTTGATAACACGAGCATTGAATAAACGCAAATCAAATGCTTCTTCCAAATTTCTGTGATGACGATTGTTACGCTCATTGTACCAAATTGCTTGTGAGTTATCACGGAAAAGGTTTTGAACCAATTCTTTGTACGAAAATGCAGCTAATTTTTTCTCTAAACCTGTTGAAGGATTCATTTCAGCAGGAATAATGATTGTAATTGCTTGAATATCATGCTTCATACGAGAGTGCTTATTATCAAACAATAAATCTTCTTTAATTTCTAATAAGTGAAGTTGTTTAGGATAGAACTCGTTAGCTACTGTTTCAGCTTCAGCAGAGCCTCCACCGTCGCCACCCCAGTCACCACCAGAACCCCAATCATCTCCTCCACCACCAAAACCACCAAGGTCGTCTTGTGTAAAGCCCATCGCAATTTCTTCTTCTGTAAGTTGAACTTCTTCTGAAGGAATAGTAAGATTTTCTAAAAATTCTTCTTGAGACATACGAGTACGCAAAGAATCATTTTTGTAAGGACGAATAATTCCTAATTTTACAGCGTCAATAATTACTTTTGTAATTTGATTTTCCATCGCAAAGAAAGGCAAGTTTTGCTTTTCTTTTAAAGACATTCTGAACCAAAGTGTCTTTTTATACATAATATGCGATTCGTGCAAAGGACGGATTGAGTTGTGGTTGTATCCATCTTGAGCATACTCCATTCCGAACTCTTGAGCATTTGCCGAAAAAGTAACACCACAAATAAGTGCTGCCATTCCGATAATTCCCTTCGTAAGAAAGTTTAATAAATTTGTGTTTTGTTTCTTCATAGTTATAAAAGTGATTCTAAATTTATAGAGATGATAAAATAATTCTTATTTTGAAAGGTTAAAGTTAGCTATTTGAATTAACTATTTTACTAATTTCACTTAGTCTTTGTCAATAAAGATGCTACTTTTAATGGCTTTCTTTTTTTATCTAACGCTGAATGTATTTCAAAATTGCATCGAATTTAAAGTTTTTTTCGATAAGAATGCTGTTTTTTTAGGTGAATGTGTATTTTTATTCGACAAACAGTTTGGTTTAATTTCATTGCGTATAAATATTTATTCTATCAGGGAGTTTTTGCAAAAACTCTTCCCATTTATAAAAATACAACTTTCTAAGCTGTGCATTTATTTTTCTTTCTTTATAGATTCCATTTTTACTGAATCCTAAAGTTAGGTTCAAATTACACATATCTTTATATCTTGAAGTATCTCCATCTACATATTTGAAAGAGTATTGAAATTTTGAAATTGTATCTAATGGAAGTTCCAATTCTTTAAAATCGTTTCTAAAAATAAGTATTTGTTTTTTAATGTCTATGGCTAATTTGTGTTCCTTATGAATATTAAGAATATGTTTGTAGATTGAGGGAGGTAGTTTTTTAATGTTTTTTTCACTACTCAAAAATAAAAAAAACGCAAATGCAAATATTGGAAATAAGATAAAAAATATCTTAAATTCTTCTTTTCCTAAAGCCATTAAGCAAAGCATTATTGAAATTCCAAAAAACCCAATTGTAATCAAACCTATAAAACCAAAGACAACATCTTGATAATGAAATCCCTTATCAAACCCCACAAAATCAAAGGGTAAAAACTGCAATGGTTTTGCTTTCAACCAAAGGGTTTGATTGATAGGAATTTGAATAAGCGTCTTTTCTTGATTACAATGTTTTCCACCCAAATACTCCCAACTTTCTTCAAAAAAAGCAGACTTACAAGCCGAACAAATAACTATTTTATGTCCTGCTTTGATAAGTTCGCCTGTAATTGGATCGACTCTTTGTTGTAATAAAAAATCATTGTGAGTTTGTTTTTCTAGTTGGTGAGAGTGATGCATTTTTGGCTATAATGATTTTCTACTAAAAATTTTTAGGTTTTGAGGCAATCTATTCAAAAAAACGTTCAATTTTTCTGCTTCATTTTCTCTAAAAATAGATTCATAATTTATGGTTTCTTTCTGTGTCGTAACACGAAGTTGTAAAACCAAATAACCATGTTTTTTCATCATTCTATCAGGATAATAACTATAGACAAACTTCTGAATACTTGAAAATGGAATTGTTTTTTCTCCTAATTCTGTCTTAGAAACAATATTTTTGTTTTTGAGATGAATACCAAAATAATTTCCTTTTTTATAATTCTGACGAACATTCTGAATAAAATACTGATTTTTTCGCATCATTATATTTCCCAAAATAGTTGTTGGTTGCGAAGAAAGTGTGGTAGTAACGGTATAAAAAACAACCACACCAAGAGGCATAATAAAAATATTGAATAGCATCTGAAAACCCTCACTACCAAAAGAGGGAACAACAATCCACGCAAAAATAATCAAAATCAAGGGCAACAAAGCCATAAAAGCACTGGTAGAGTTTTGTAAAATCTTGTAGGTAAAATCATCCGAAAAAGAATCACTTTCCCTTACATCAAAAGGTAATAAAATAAGTGGCTCTTCATTAAAATAAATTTTTTCTCTTTTAGGAATTTTATTGAGTGTTCCGTATTGGTCGCAGTGTTGTTGGCGTAAATAATTCCAGCTTTCTTCCAAAAAAGCAGATTTACAGGCAGCACAAATAACTATTCGGTCGCCTACTTGGATTTTATCGCCTGTGATAGGGTCGATTCTGTTTTCGGATAAGAAATCGGCGTGTTGCCTTTTATTTAAAAGGTGGTCATGAAACATAAGCAGTAGAGTTTTAGTAATTTTTTATGGCTATCTTTCTTTATGATATACTCTTTAAAATACGTTAAATCACTTCTTATGGTTACTTTTTATGCTCAAAATCGTTTCTCTTTAGTTACCGATGTAACTATTTTTATGCTTATGAAAAATTATTTTTGTTTGTTTTAATAATAAAAGTATCACAGACTTCCCAGTCTGTGTGAAAAATTTATAATAGAATATAACAGACTAGGAAGTCTGTTTTACAAAATTATCCTAGCACCATTTCCTTCACAAACAGGGTTTATATATGTCTGAATCGAAATATCTACATTTTGATAGACTTTTTCTAAGGCATTTTTGATAACTTCTGCACTTTCTTTTCCCTTTGCCATTGCAAAAACAGAAGGACCTGAACCCGAAATCCCGAAAGCTAACGCCTTATTTTCTAAAGCTGCGTATTTCATTTCTTTGAATTTTGGAATCAAAAGGCTACGCATAGGTTCAATGACCAAATCTTGTAACGAATCAGAAAACAAATCATAATCTTTTTCATACAAACTAACCACAAAAGCACCCATAAGTCCGACCTGCTGGCTAAAAGTAGCTACTGAAAGTGTAGATTTTAAAATCTTACGAGAATCAGACGTATTGAGTTTTACGTGTGGATAAAGCGTAACAGCATATAGATTTTCCAAAACAGGAAGCTGTAAAATATCGCTTTGTCTGTTTCCTTTTGAAAGAATAATTCCACCCAAAAGCGAAGGTGCAACGTTATCTACATGTGCGCTTCCACAGGCTACACGTTCGCCTTCGGCAGCAAAAACAACGAGTTCTTTATTGGAATATGGTTTTCCGATAAGCTGATTATAACCAAAAGCTGCTGCTGCACTACTGGCACTACTAGAACCCAAACCACTTCCCGAAGAAAAGCCTTTTTTGAGAATAATATCGACACCAATAAAGCTATTTTGTGCTTCTTGCATCTTTCTGATGACGACAGAAGAACAGTTTTTATCGGCTTCTTTTGGCAGATTATCGCCATTTATGATTTGAAGGATTTTATTTTCTGTTGTTCCGTTTGGAGTGAGCGTAATTTCATCGCCCATATTTCCCAAAGAAAGTCCCAAAATATCAAAACCAACATTAAAATTGGCTATTGTGGCTGGTGCAAAGGCTGTTATTTTTTTCATTTTTTATGCAAAATATATTGTGTTAAAGGCAAGCCTTTAATCTACATCAATCCAGTTTTCAATTTCTAACCCTTCAATTCTTTCAAAGTGCTTTACGTTGCGAGTAACTAAAATCATTTCATGTACAAGTGCAGTTGATGCGATTAGCGTATCAAAATCGCCTATTTGTTTTCCTGTTTTTCTTAGCTTTGCTCTTTGAATAGCATAATGCTCAAAAGCCTCTCTAATCGGAATTATTCTTTTTTCAAAGAGTTCTTCAAATTCATTGTATTTATTTTGGTTTCTTTCCTTGTGTTGCTCTTCTCCATTCTCAACACCAAATAATAGTTCAGCTAAAGTAATTTCAGAAACATAACAGTTTTTAAAACCAACTTCTATTATTTTTTTGTCTAAATCAAATTGCTTTTTGAGATAATAAATACAAATATTCGTATCTAAAAGATATTTTTTCATAATCGTAGGTTTAGGTTGTGTATTAAAGTTCTATTTCTCTAGGTGTGTCCATTCTAGCGTCATAAATTTCTTTTACTAATTCATCGCCAGTTTGTTCGGACTCCCACGCACCAAAAAGTTCAAGAAAACGGTTTTGCTTTTCTGCTTCCTCTATTTCTTCTCTTTGCTTGATGAGATAATTAATAACTTCTACATTATTTAAAGCCAAAATCCATTCTATCAATTCTAATTTAGTTTCTGAAATAGATTTTATTTGTGTTTCTTCTTTTATTGTATTCATAATTTTATTTTTTAGGTTGATATTTTTCTAATATAACGTTTCAAATCTCTTAATCGTTTTGCTTTTTGAGTAGTCAAATAATTTAAGTTCTAAATTTATTTAATTGTTCATTATAAACATCAAATCAGCAAAAACACCACTTGCTGTTACGGCTGCTCCTGCTCCTGCGCCCTTGATTACTAAAGGCTCATCAACATAACGATTTGTATTTATTGCCACAACATTGTCTTTTCCTTCCAAATTATAAAATGGACTATTCGACGGAATTTCTTGTAATGCAACTGATAAATTTCCCTTTTGCATTTTGGCAACAACCTTTAATTTATTGCCGTTTTTGTGGGCATTTTGATAGAGCGTTTTAAAATGATTTTCGTGTTTTTTGAGATTTTCGAAGAGTTCTTCTACGCTTTTTGAGTTGGTACACTCATCTGGTAAAAAGCTATTAAAAGTAATATCTGAAAGTTCTTTATTAAGTCCTGATTCTCTTGAAAGAATCAAGATTTTTCGCATTACATCTAATCCAGAAAGGTCAATTAATGGATTTGGTTCGGTATAACCTTCTTCTTTTGCTTGCAGAACAACGTCAGCAAATTTGTTTTCTGCATTATAATTATTAAAAATAAAATTCAGACTTCCCGAAATTACGGCTTCAATTTGATTGATTTTGTCGCCACTAATTCGGAGGTCATAAATCGTTTTCAAGATTGGAAGAGCTGCACCTACAGAAGTTTCATATTTGAAATGAATATTTCTTTCTTTCGCTAATTTGTTTAGTTTTAAATATTTTGAGTATTCACTACTACAAGCAATTTTGTTACAAGTGACTACCGAAATACTGTTTTTTAGTAAAAATTCATAGCCTTCACTCACAATATCAGAAGCCGTATTATCAATAAAAACGCTATTTCTAAGATTCAATTCTTTGATAATTTCAAAATATTCATTGAGCGAAGAATATTTTTTTGCATTTTTATTTTCCTTCTTTTGCTTGAACTTCAAAACTTCTTCTTTTGTAAGTTCTTCTACTCTTTCAAACGTTTCGGAAGAATGATTGAAAAGCAGTTGCTTACTATTTGCAACACCTATTATTTTGAGGTTGATTTGATATTCTTCAATTAGTTTTTGTTTTTGAGCAAATAGAATATTTATAAATTCTGTTCCTACATTACCAATTCCTGCAATAAAAACGTGAACATTTTTGACTGCCGAAGCAAAGAATTTTTCATGAATTACGTTCAATGCTTTTTCTTCATCTTTTTTATCAATTACAATAGAGATATTTCGCTCCGATGCTCCTTGTGCTATTGCTGTCACATTGATTCCATTTTCGCCTATTGCTCCAAAAATCTTTCCAGCCAAACCAATCGCATTTTTCATATTATCGCCCACAAGAGCCACAATACATTGATTTTCTATTGCTTTTACTTCATTCATTAAGCCTCTTTTAATATCTTTTTCGAAAGCAGAATTAAGAGCATTTTGAGCAGTTGCGAGTTCAGACTGGTTGATTCCAATTCCAATACTTTGTTCAGAACAGCTTTGCGTAATCAGAATAATATTGATATTTGCTTCTTCCAAAATCTGAAAAACTCGTCTTGCACTTCCTTTTTGTTTGGCTAATCCAACTCCTGAAACAGTAATAATTGCAATTTCATCTAGCGAACAAATACCTTGAATTTTGTTGTCCGTGAGTTGGTTTTCGCTACTGATAAATGTTCCCTCTTGCTCTGGAAAAAATGTATTTTTCAAATACAATGGAATATTTTTGTCCATTACTGGCAAAATAGAAGGTGGATACAAAACTTTTGCCCCAAAATAAGCCATTTCGAAAGCCTCTGCATAACTCAATTTTTGTAAAGAATGCGTTGCTTGTACTTTTCTAGGATTTGCTGTTTGCATTCCGTTAACATCACTCCAAATCTCCAAAAATGTCGCATCAACAGCATTTGCATAAATAGAAGCCGAAAAATCTGAACCTCCACGCCCTAAAGTAACCGTTTCACCTTTTTGATTGTGAGCTACAAAACCTGCTGCAATATAATTTTTATTGTTTTTTATGTCGTCGGTGGGGACACTAACAATGGCAGAGTTATCAGATTTACCAATAACGGCAAGAATATTTCTTGTTGTTTTGTCTAAATCTAAAATTGCATTTAGATAATCTTTTGATTCGTTTGTAATAGTTGAAATTAATTTTTTGCTATCTAATAAATCAACCTTGATAGGATTCTTTAAATTAACAGAAAGATATTTTTGAACAATGATAGAAGAAAGTGCTTCACCAAAACTCAAAATAGTTGCTCGTGTTCGGTCAGAGAGTTCTTTCAAAGTTCCTACACTTTCACAAATTGATTCTAATTGATTGCATTTTTGTTGCACTTCTACAAAAAGGTCAATTTGATGTGATTCGCTGACAAGCTCTTTTATAAATTCAAAATGAAAATTTCTAAACTCTTCTAATAAAACGGTATGTTTTGCTTCTAAAGAAAGACTCGCAATTTGTTCTAGTTTATTGGTAATTCCTGAAAAAGCAGAAACCACAACAATAAAATTTTCAGTTTTTGAAGAAAGAATAGCAGCTATTTTTTCAAGATTGGATTTTGAGGAAACACTTGTTCCTCCGAATTTCAAGACGAGCATTTAAGATATATTTGTGTTATTTGGCGTAACCACCAAAAACGAGAGAGTAAGTTTTGAAAATAGTGTCAAATTTACAATTTAATTTTTTGATAGTGTAATTGAATTAAAAAAAATGGTATTCTATCCTTAGAATTTCTTTCTCTGTCGAAATAAGTTAAATAGTTTTACTATTTCTCACTTTTTTTGTAAATTGATAGGCTAATTACTATACTTTATTACACCTTGAAGCAAACTCGTTTTTTTACACAAAAATGTTTTTTTGGAAGAGTATTATTTTATAACAAAATAATATTCCTAGTTTTCTGTGTATCTGCATTTAGTATTTTTTCTACTTCTGCTCAAGACTTATCTACTTATTATGATTCGGCACAATCTTATAAAAATAAAGATTTAGAAAAACAATCTTTTTTCACTAAAAAACTTCTATCAGAAAGTCAAAAACAAAAAAACAAAGAGTATTTATTAAAAGCATACCATTTGACAGCTACTATTTTTTATGAGAAAGCAAATAAAGATAGTGCTTTTTTTTATATAGATAAGGCTCTTGATTTGGCAGAGATAATGAAGAATAATGAAACCAAAATAGAGGTTTTACGTCTGAAAGGTTTTATTTATAAAAATAGAGTTTATAATAAAGATTCTGCATTATTATTTTTTCAAAAAGCCCTACAAGAAAGTAAAAGATTAGATTACAAGTATGGAAAAATTAAAAACCTAGAAGCTATTTCTTTTTTATTAATGGATAAAGGAAACTATCTAGATGCTACTCAATTACTTTTGGAAGCTCGGGAAATTGCTCATGAAATAAAGGATAAAAAAGCACTCTCTAGCATTGCCAATAACATTGGACATACGTATTTACAGATGTATATGTATGAAAAAGCGTTACCATTTTTTAATGAAGCTAATAGACATAGAGAAGACAAAACAACAGCTTCTATCATTCCATTAAATATTGCTGAATGCTATTACAGGACAGGAAATACAAAAAAAGCCCTTCTTATTTTAGATAAAAATACCCCTTTGGCTCTCAAAACATCATTAAACATGGCAATAGAATATCATTTGGAATATGTAAATCTGTTTTTGGAAATAGAAGAACCTCAGAAGGCTTTAGAAAAAATAAAAATACTAGATTCTTTACTTATTGACTCCAAACCTCAAGCCTATCGTAATTTATTATTATTAAAAGCCAAAACTCATTTACAACTAAAAGATACTTTAAAAGCACACAATTATGTAAAAGAGGTAGAGAAAAAAATATCTATAGAAAGTAATGATGATTTTATTAATCGCATGACTATGCACGAATTATTTTCTTATACCTACATGTTTTTAAAAGATTATAAAAAAGCTAATTATCATTCTCAAAAATATATTTCGATTTATAAAGCTACCTATAATAAGGAATTACAACAAAACATTTATGAGTCTGAGGTAAATCAACGGATGTTATTGCAGGAAAAAGAAAATGAATTGCAAAAACTAAAATACCTTACTGAAATTGAAAAAGAACAACAAAACAGAAAGTATTTTTTGATCGGATTAGTCTCTTTACTAATTATTTTTATTGTCATAACAAGAGCATACTGGATAAACAAAAAATATAGTATAGAACTAAAAAATACAAACCATAAACTTTCAGAATCTCAATCCGAAGTAATACAACAAAATCATATTTTACATGAACAATCGGAAGAATTGATGAGGCAATCAGAAGAATTAAAATGTTCTCATGAAGAAGTTCTTGCTATGAATGATAATTTGGAAGATGTTGTCAAGCAACGTAATCAAGAAGTGCTAGAAAAAAATAAAATGTTAGAAGAATATGCGTTTATCAATGCTCACAAATTACGTGCGCCTGTAGCTCGTCTTTTAGGAATTATGCAGATTATTGAACTCTCCAAAGATACTAGTGAAATAGAGTTTTACTTACAAATCTGTAACAAAGAAATAAAAGACCTTGACCGTATTATTTGGGCAATTAAAGAAGCTATTGAAGAAAAAACACCTCTTGACCGTTGGGAATTGGAAAAAAGAAAAGAAATGAAGTAGTTAGTATAGTTTGCTAGATTTAAGAAGGACTAACTTCAAATCCCATTACTAAAACATCGTCCATCTGCTCCCTGTCTTGTTGTTCTCTCCAGTCTTCAAAAATAGTTGTCAGCACTTCTTTTTGCTCAGAAAAGGGATAAGTAGAAATATCTAAAAGGGTTTGTTTAAATCTGGTTGTGTTATATTTTACATCTTCTTCTCCTCCAAACTGGTCTTGAAAGCCATCCGAATAAATATAAAAAGAGGTAGTAGAATCAATAGAAATAGTATGATTAGTAAACTGTTTTTGTTGCTTTTTAGCTAAATTCCCTCCTACTGAAGTTCTATCTCCTTTTACAACATGCATTTCATTATTTTGAACATACACTAAAGGATTTTTTGCTCCTGCATATTCTAGTATATTATTCTCAGAATCTATCAAACAAATGGCTGCATCCATTCCATCTCTTGTAGAACGAATAGAAAGATCAGTTTGCTGAAGAGCTTTGTCTATTTTTTGGTTTAAATGTGTAAGAATCTCAGAAGGAGTAAAAATATCTTTATCTAAGATTGCATTTAACAACTCATTTCCTATCAAAGACACAAACGCACCTGGAACGCCATGTCCAGTACAATCAATAGCAGCAATAATAATTTTTGATTCTACTTTGTGAAAATAGTAAAAATCTCCACTTACAATATCTTTAGGCTTAAAAAGCACAAATGAGTTGGGCAAACTTTCTTTAATTTTTCCTATCTTAGGAAGCATAGCTTCTTGAATACGTTTAGCATAATTGATACTCGCTGTAATACTTTTACTTTTTTCTTCTATGTTGCTGTTTTTTTCTTCTATAATTCTATTTTTATCCTCCAAAGCTTCCATACTGTAAGTCATTTCCCTATTTATTAGGCTTAGCTTGTTTTGTATTGCTTCTAGTTCCTCAATATTCTGTCGTAATTCTTCTTCAGTAACTAGTAAACGTTTATTTTTATCCTGTACTTCCATTTTGTTTTTTATCAGGAAAATACTATTCTGTCTAAAAATAATTGCCCACCAACCACATACAACAGCCATAATAGAAACAATTGTAAAATGAAAAACAAGTTGAAAAACTGTTACATAAGGTACTGTTTCTCCAGTGATTTTTATTCCACTATAACTAATAAAATAATAAGCAAGATTTTCCATTCCGTAAGCTACTTGCAAAATAGCCAAAATACTATGATGTCCAACAGTAAGGATAGCATAAGGAATCATGATGCGCCAATCTTGATAAATAATAAGTAAGGCTGCATTTACAAAAAAGAAAAAATGAGTTTCTGCCATGCCATGCATCTGTCCAATAAACTGCAACATAAAAACAGCATAAACAATACTAATAAGCATGCGAGCATAAAATTTATTACTCAATAAAAAACGAGCAACTAAATAAATACCCAAAGCAGCACCTCCTGTAATGAAACTAAAAAGCCATGTTTGATAGATAGGAGCTAAAAAAATTCCAACTACAAAAAATATCATCACAAACTTATCTGATATTTTATCAGCTTTAGTTTGTACTTTTATTAAATACCTTTTGAGATATAAAGCCTCTGAAATTTCTTCTGTGTCATAAATAAGTTCTGAATTATCTAGAGATGATTTCATGTGTTTTTAAAAAAAGTAGTTAGTTTTTTATCTAAAATAACTATTTTTTATTTTTAAACAAATTTTTTCTACGATTCGCTATCTTTCAAAAATCCAATTTTACACCCAAAACAACATTTATTCCCAAATCATCAGCAAAATAACGCTGTCTGTTTAGGTAATCTCTATAAGCAACATTAAATAAATTATCTACTTTTCCAAAAATACGCAATTGAGTTTTTTGTCCTTGAATAGTAGTGGAAACTCTCAAACCTACCAAATTATAGGCTTTGGGAGGAAGTGTAAAATCTTGTTCTTCTAAAAGATTTTTTTGATAAAAAACATATCGATTTGTGATTTCAAATTGTGTATTTGTAAGTTTTTTAGGACGTTTTGTTTCCTTACTTCCAATAGAAATTGGTTTCTGAATCTGATAACGCAAACTTGCCTGTAAATTATTTGAAGGCATATTGATAAGAGGTAAATTATTTGATACATCATCTCCTTTTATAAAACTATAACTTGCTTTCAAATCTAACGACTTAGAAAACTGATAACGAGTAGAAACATCTAAGCCATAAATTTGGGCATTTGTTTGTTTGTATTTAAAGACAGGAAAAGCTCCACGAATTGTCAAACGGATTTCTTTTTCTGGATTCAAATAAATATAATCGTTGATATTTTGATAATAAATTAGTGTTTCGAAGGATAATTTTTCTTTAATTTTTCCACTTAGCGAAAGCGTATTTTTAATAGATTTTTCCGTTTTTAGATTTGGATTTCCTTCTTCTATACCACTTACGCCTTGATGAAGTCCATTACTAAAAAGTTCATTGACAGCAGGATTGCGAGTTGCATAACCAATATTATATGAAACTTGAATAGCATCACTCAACTGATAATTTATTCCCAAAGAAGAGCTAAAATTAGTAAAGTTATTATCAAAACGAATAATTTTTCTAGGCACAGAATTACTAATCGTAACAGCATTTTGAATTGTGTTTTGATAACGTAAACCTGTTTCTAAAAACCAGCGATTTACTTTTTTTGTCAAGACAGTAAAAACACCTGTTTCATAACTCAAATAATCTGGAATAAGAGGCAAAATTCCTGTTTCTGGGTCGTTGGTATTATCTGTAATAGTAGATTGAACTCCTACTTTGAATATCAGATTATTTTCAAATTCTTTTTGATATTTTGTTTCTAAAAAATAAGAATATTGTTTTAGGTTTAGTGCAGGGACTTCTGAGCGTCCACTTCTACGGACATCGAATTCTTTTCTGATATTGAGTTGAGTAGCAAAAGTAAAATCTAGAAATTGTTCTTCTATATTCTTATTTTTAGAATTAAAATACTTTTTTGAATGGATTTTGAATAAATGGTGATTTACTTTTTGTTTTGGTGCATCAATATCATAACTAAAAGTTGATTCTGTAAAAAAGGGCTGCTTTTGCTCAAAAGCATTTTGTAAGTCAGTCAGATTTCCGACATGCGAACCACGCAAAACACCCAGTTCTGTGTTGAAAGAACTAAAATAAATATCTGTAAAGAAATTTTCTGTAAACTGTTTTTCTAATTGAATAGCAATATTTGCCTCTTGATTTCCTGTATTGTTTAGAAAATAATCAGCTGTTTTTTTGTCTCCATTTTTTTTGAGTGTTCCATTTATTTTCCAAGCTATTAATGAATTGTATTGTTCTAGTTGTAAGTTTATTCCATGTCCTCTTCCATTAGTTTCAAAAAAATAACTTGTATTTCCGTGCAAATGTGGTTCTCGTTCTATTTTTGCAGGTTCTACCAAAATCACACTTCCTAGATTCGAACCTTGATATTCTAAACTACTTACTCCTTTTACAACTCTGATTTTGTTGGCTACCAAAGGGTCAATTTCGGGCGCATGGTCATTTCCCCATTGCTGTCCACTTTGTGTAATTCCATTGTTTAGGATGGTCAGACGGTTTCCATAAAGTCCATGCACTACTGGTTTTGAGATTCCATTTCCATTTTTAATAGTGCTGACTCCAGAAACTTCTTCCAACATATTGGAAAGATTTTGATTTGAGTTATCTGAAATATGTTGATGATTGAGAGTTTGGATATTTTGAGTAGAAATACTTGTTTTTTCACTAATTACAACACTTTCCAAAACTGTATTGAGCGCATGAATCTCTACATATAAAACTGTATCTTTATCTACATTCAAAAAAATACTGTGATTTTCTCCACTTACATGACTAAAAACAAAATGATGTTTGCCTTTACAAATATTCTTTAATTCAAAATATCCTTTTTCATTACTTGCTGTTCCTTTTAGCGTTTCTTTGTTATAGACATTGACAAATTCTAAAGGCTTATTCGTATTTTCATCAATAATAAAACCTGTTACAGATAGATTACAGTTTTGAGAAAATACATTTGTAGAAAGAAATAAAAAGATAAAAAATAGAGATAAAACTATTTTTAAGAGTTGACTTTGCATGATTAAAAAGAGGAAAAAATAAGGGAAGAGAATTTTTACTTCTGCAAAGATAAGGAAAGATAAGCATTTTATGCAACAGAGTTGCATTTATAACGCAAAAATACTTACTCTACCACTTTACGAGGAATATTCACAGGCAAACGAGTAAGTAATTCGTAATTAAGTTGGTTACTCATCTCTCCAAAACTAGCTACACTAATTTCTTGTTCTCCTTGCTTCCCTATCAAAACTACTTCGTCACCTATTTCTGCGCCTTGCATTTTTTCTAAATCAATAATCATCAAGTTCATATTTACTACTCCTACCACAGCCATGCGCTCACCACGAATCAGAACCCTTCCCATATTACTCAGACTGCGACTATATCCGTGTGCATATCCCACAGGAACAATTGCTATTTTCATTTTCTGAGAAGCTAAAAATGATGTACCATATCCTATAAACTCCCCTGCTTCTACATCTTTGATTGTCATTATTTTACTTTTCCAACACAGAACCCTCTTTAGTGGGTCAGTATGAGTTTTGTTATCTTTCAAGTATTGAATAAGTGTTTCTTGAGTAGGAAAAAAACCATACTGTAAAATACCAATTCTTACCATATCCATTTGTGTTTGTGGATAGGCAATTGTAGCAGCAGAACAGGCTGTATGGTATTTTTTGGGAATAAAATCAGGATTTTCTTTTCGTTTGAAACGCTTTACAATTTTTTTATAATTGATAATTTGTGATTTTACTCGTACATAATTGGCAATACTCTCAGCACCTGCATAATGTGTACAAATTCCTTCCAATACAAAACAATTTTTGTATTTTGTAAGTAGCTCAAATACTTTGGGAATATCTTTTTTTGCAATACCCAAACGGTTCATTCCTGTTTCCATTTCTAAATGAATTTTGATAGGAATTTGTGTTTTTTGAGCAATATTCAATCCTGCTTGAAGTCTTTCCAAATCAAACATATAGACCTCTACACCTGTCTGAATTGCCCATTCTAGTTCTTCATTTCCTATCATTCCCATAATCATAATTTCTGAATCGTCTTTTTTTAACTTCTGGACATAAAATGCTTCATCTGCTGAAAAAACAGAGAAATGATTGATTCCACACGATTCTGCTAAAGGAATAAAATTTTCTAATCCGTGTCCGTAGGCATTTCCTTTTACTACAGAAGAAAGTATTGTTTTTTCTCCTATTAATTTTCTTAAAAAATCATAGTTATTTTGAAGGGCTGATTTGCTGATTTCTATTTGTGAGGTTGCGAACATTTGTTTTTAGCTATTTTTTTTGTGCTTTTATTATGTATTTGAGTTACTTTCCAAAGTTAGGTTTCTTAATTGTTTAAATCAAAAAAAGTAAAAGATAATTTATCTAATTCCTATTTTACTAATCTTATAACCACTAATTTATTATATATAAAAATAGTTTTAAGACACAATGAAATTACATTTTGCTCCAAAAATAAAATTACCTCTATTAAAATTTAAAGTCACTTATGTAATAAAACAAGAAATAACTACAATTATTTTGTTTTATTAAAAACTCTGCTTTACCTTTGCAGCCGTATAAAAATCTAACTATCAGTATAATTATAGATTTAGATCTTCTTTTATTTTATTTTCACCTTTCCTTTCAATTCTAATGAAGCACATTCTTCTACCACTTTTGAGTAAAAAAACCATGCTTGTTTTAAGTTTTTTATTCTTTATTACTTTCTTCTTCAATACAAATTCTTTATTAGCTCAATGGGAAGATGTTGGGGATATTGGTTATTTAAAAGCAAATTCTATTAGACAGAATCTAGCAATGCATCCTATTTCTGGCGAACCTTATGTAGCATATCATGATGGAAGTAAGGGTTATAAAATAACTGTAGCTCGTTTTGATGGTACAAATTGGAGATTAGTAGGTAACTCTGGTTTTTCAGCTGGGCGAATACGCTACCATGACATGGCTATTCATCCTACTTCGGGTGAGCCTTATGTAGTATATAGTGATGAGGTGAATTTTGCTGAAAATACTGTAATGCGTTTTGATGGTACTAGTTGGCAATTAGTAGGAAGTATAGGTTCTGCTGGATCAAATGGATTATATCAAAAAATAGGCTTTCATCCTATTTCTGGCGAACCTTATGTAGCTTATCAAGATGGCGCAAATGGATACAAGACTACTGTAATGCGTTTTGATGGTACAAACTGGCAATTAGTAGGAACTGCTGGATTCTCATTAGGATATACCTATCATCAAGATTTAGCTTTTCATCCTATTTCGGGAGAACCTTATGTTACTTACAATGATAGTGGAGAATATGATGATGGAACTGGAAATTTCGTTGGGAATGGAACTGTTATAATGCGTTTTGATGGTACTAGTTGGCAAATGGTTGGGAGTGTAGTACCAACAGGTATCTATCAAAGTTTGGCTTTTAATCCTACTACAAACGAACCTTATATTGCTTATAGTGATTCTCAAAATGGACGCAAAACTACTGTGATGCGCTTTGATGGTACAAACTGGCAATTAGTAGGAACTGCTGGATTTTCAATAGATAAGGCAGAGTTTCAAAGCCTAGCATTCCATCCTGTTTCAAATGAGCCTTATGTTGCATATAGTAATTATGAAAATATGAATGGGGCTATTTTAATGCGTTTTGATGGCACAAGTTGGCAAATGGTAGGGAGTGCTCCATCAGCTAGTGCAATCTATCTAGATTTTGCTTTTCATCCTACTTCAAATAAACCCTATATTTCGTATTGCGATTTTGCAAATTCAAATAAAAACACATTAATAAATTTTGATGATACTGAATGGCTAGAATTAAATAATAAAGGATTAGCAGAAGGAATTGGATTCCATCAAGATATAGTCTTTAATCCAGTTTCAAATGAACCTTATGTTACTTATAGTGATGATGCACATGGTAGAAAGACTACGGTGATGCGTTTTGATGGAGTAAACTGGACTAGTATAGGAAATAAAGGATTTTCAGCAGGAAGATCAGAGTTCCAAAGTTTAGCTTTTCATCCAACT
The DNA here is from genome assembly GCF_037126285.1 of Bernardetia sp. MNP-M8. Classification (NCBI taxonomy): domain Bacteria; kingdom Pseudomonadati; phylum Bacteroidota; class Cytophagia; order Cytophagales; family Bernardetiaceae; genus Bernardetia; species Bernardetia sp. MNP-M8. Next base: position 3,577,283 of record NZ_CP147012.1, on the reverse strand, counting down.
TCAAATGAACCTTATGTCGCTTATAGTGATGAGTCAAATGGATATAAAACTACTGTAATGCGTTTTGATGGTATGAATTGGCAAGCTGTAGGAAGTAGTACAGGATTTTCAGCAGGATCGTCTAGCTATCAAAGTTTAGCTTTTCACCCTATTTCAAATGAGCCTTATGTCGCCTATAGTAATAATGAAAATGGGGGTAAGGCTACTGTAATGCGTTTTGATGGCACAGACTGGCAAGTAGTAGGAAATACAGGGTTTTCAGCAGGATTCTCTACCTACCACAGTTTAGCTTTTCATCCTACTTCAAATCAACCTTATGTGGCTTATAAAGATGGAGGAAATGGAAGTAAAATTACTGTAATGCATTTTGATGGTACAAACTGGCAACTAGTAGGGACTGCTGGGTTTTCAGCAGAAAGAGCAGACTATGAAAGCTTAGCTTTTCATCCTATTTCGAATGAACCTTATGTAGCTTATAGTAGTGGAAACAATCAAAGAACTGCTATAATGCGTTTTGATGGTACAAACTGGCAAGCAGTAGGAAATGTAGCATTTGTAGCAAATTATTCAAGAAATCAAAGTTTAGCTTTTCATCCTATTTCGAATGAACCCTATGTTGCTTATAGTGATGGAGGAAATAACGGAAATGGACAAAAAACTGCATTAATACGATTTGATGGCACAAATTGGCAAGCTATAGGAAATATTAGAGGCTTTTCAGACGGACGATCTAGTTACCAAAGTTTGGCTTTTCATCCTATTTTAGGTGAACCTTATGTTGCATATTATGATATAGAAAACGGAGGTAGAACTACTGTAAAGCGTTTTGTTATGGCTACACCAGAAATCAATCTAGTAGGAAATGGAAATAATATCATAAGTGGAACAACTTCTACAGATGTAAATAATAATACTGATTTTGGTACTGTGTCAAATGGCAGCTCTGTAATAAAAACATACACTATCCAAAATACAGGAAATGCAGACTTAACTATTTCTTCTATTGGTGTAAGTGGTATAAATAACACTGAATTTGTAGTGAGTAGCTTTACTCCTAATACTCTTATTACAGCAGGAAATAATATTACCTTTGATATTACTTTTGCGCCTTCTGCTTTAGGAACTAGAAATGCTACTATTACTATCAATAATGATGATACTGATGAAGCAGTTTATGATTTTGCAGTGCAAGGAACGAGTGTTACTCCTCCTACTTTCACAGCTGCTATTACCCCAGTAAGCTGTGCAGGAGGTTCTACAGGTATAATTGACTTAACAGTAACTGGAGGAAGTGGAAGCCCTACTTATCTATGGAGTACAGGAGCAACTACACAAGATATATTTAATTTGTCAGTAGGCGAATATACTGTTACAATTACTGATGGAACAGCTACCTATACAGGTACTTATGAAGTAGGTTATGACCTGAACTGGATAAACTTGACTGATTTTTCTGTTGATACAGAAGAGAAACTTACCAAATCTACAGCTACTAATGGGTGGACAAGTAAAGCTTTTTCAGAAGAAAAGATAATTACAGACGGAGGAATTATATTTACAGCAGAAGAAAATAATACAGCTTATATGGTTGGTCTTTCTTATTATCAAGGAGCTGTTGGATTTACTAGTATTCGTTATGCTCTTTATTTAACAAATGCAGGTGGTATAGCTGTTTATGAAAAAGGAATACTTCGTGGAGGTTTTGGTACTTACCAAAATGGAGATATTCTTAGAATAGAACGATTAGGAACAATGATTCAATATTCTAAAAATGGAACTCCTTTCCGTACCATTAATGATGCAGTAGCAGGAGAGTTAATGGCTGATGTAACGATGTATACAGAAAGTGGTAAAATTCCTCAAATTCAGTTTACAAGTTGTCCTATTACTTTGGAAATTAGTTCTTTTACATCTAACAATTGTCCTACTGATGGTTTGGGAGCAGCTACAACTGCTTTACTAGGAGAAACTCTTCCTACTACTTATCTTTGGTCAAGTGGAGAAACGACTGCAAATATCTCAAATAAAAATACAGGTATTTATTCAGTTACAATAACAGGAACAGATTACGGAACACGTACTAAACATGTAGCTATTGGCTATCAAATTGATTTTGAAAATCAAGCAAATGTAAGTGTATCAGGAAATGTCTTAACCAAAACAAATGCTACAGGATGGACAAGTGGTACAACCTCTGCTTCTACACAACAACTTGCTAATGGAGTAGATGGTTGGGTCAGTAATACAATCACTACCAATACAGGTTCTTATATGATTGGTTTGGCTAGACCAAATGCAATTGCCAGTTATACTTCTATTGATTATGCATGGTATTTTGTAGGAAATTCTGATGCCATTCCAAGTTATAATGGACAAAGAGGAGCAGCCATAGCTTACCAAAAAGGAGATGTATTTAGTGTTGCTAGAGAAGGAAGTACAATGAAATTTTATAAAAATGGCATTGTGGTTCATCAGTACCCTATCAATACAAATGAAGTTTTGATAGCTGATGTTGCCATTTATTCAGGAAATACAGGACAAGTACAAGCATCCTTTTGTGGTTCAACAGGTGGAAATCCAACTTATACAGCAACAGTCACAGGAATTGATTGTACAAATGCAGGAAGTGCAGGTGATATCAATATTACAGCAACAGGCGCAACTTATTTATGGTCAAATGGTGAAACGACACAAGATATTACTGGACTAAATGCAGGCACTTATCAATTAGAATTAACTAAAAATGGAATTGTCTCTTATTCTTCTTATCTAATTGGTGCACCTTTAACTTGGACAAACCTAAGCAACTTAACATTAAACGCCAATGGACAATTAGATCATACTAGCTCAGGTTGGAATACAAGTGCAAATTCTACCAAAAAAGTAATTGGTAATGGTGGCATTGTTTTCAAAGTAGACAATCTTATTAATTCTGCCATTGGTTTGTCTAAAAAAGAGAGTGGAACAGGTTTTAACTCTATAGATTATGCTATTTATCTAACTGCCACAGGTACAGTATATGTGTTTGAAAAAGGAATTAATAGAGGTTCTTTTGGAAACTATCAAGCAAGAGATGGATTCAAAATAGAGCGAGTAGGCACAACTATACAATACAGCAAAAACGGTGTAATCTTTCGTACAAGTACAAATGTACTTACAGATGATTTGTTAGTAGATGTTTCTTTACAAACAACAGGGACAACCCTACCAGCAGTTTTATTTATCAATTGTGCTTTAGATGTAAGTATTTCAGCTCCCTTAGTAGATTGTGGTGTTTCTGTAGGTTCTGCAACAATAAGTTTAACAGGAGGAAATTTTACAACCTCATATATATGGAAAAATTCAGATGATGTTATTGTTAGCACAACAAATACACTTAGTAATCAACCATTAGGTTATTATACTGTAACAGCAAATGGCTCATTTAGTAGTATGGAAAAACTAGTTCTTTTGAGCTACGTCATTGATTTTGAAATAGAAGCAGAAGCAACTAATAGTGGTTCAGAAGTAGTAAAAACAAGTTCTACTAATGCTTGGTCTTCAGGTATTCATACCACCAATACTTTATTAGCTAATCAAGATGGTTTTGTAGTCAATACAGCTTCTGAAAATACAAATTATATGTTTGGATTAACTCCAGCTAATACAAATCCTTACTATACTTCTATTAAATACAGATGGTATTTATTATCTCATGGAAGCGCAGTTGCAGGTTACACACCTTCTTCAGGTGTAGTTGTTAATTATGAAAAGGGAGATAAATTACGTGTAGAACGTATTGGAAATGTTGTGAAATATTTCCATAATCAAGTAGAAGTTTATCAAGAGAATGCAGACCCTAATGAAATACTTATTGCTGATGTTGCTATTCATACTGGAAATGGAAATGCAGGAAGTTATGCAGTATCTTTTTGTGACTCTCCAACAGGTAGAATCGCTAATAAAACAGCAAAAAAGTATACTTATATAGATAGTCTCTCAGACAATTTTAGTGTTTATCCTAACCCAAATAATGGAACATTCAACATACATTTTGGCATAACTCTTACCAAAAACATTGAAGTAACTATCTTTGATGGAATTGGTAGAAAAATAAAGACACAGACTTTTGAAAAAGGAAAGCAAGATTTTAAAATGAATCTAAACAACCAAGCAAAAGGAATGTATCTTATTCATTTCAATCAAAATGGAGCTACCTATTCAAAACAGATTATTGTTGAATAAAAATAGTTAGATAAAAATTCATTCAAAAACTCCTTTACTAAAAATTAGTGAAGGAGTTTTTTTATAAAAAAAATCGCTTCTATATGATTTTAGTTTCAAAATATAAAAAGTGCTTTTATCATTAGTAGAAACAAAAAAAAGTACAAATACACATGAACAGCTCTTGTCGGTGTGCTCAACAATAACTTTAATTGTAACTAAATTCATAAAGCTCCACAAAACCTCATTTTTTAATTCTAAAATCTAATTTTATTCTTCTAAAGGCATTTTTATAACAATGTGCATCCTATTTTTTAAGCTAAAAATTTGTATCTTTGCGTACTAATTTTTAGTTAAATCTGAAAAATATAAACACTCATAATCAACAAGTTACCACTATTTATCCATTTACTTCTATGAAAAAAATTATTCTCTTACTTTTTTTGTTTGTTCTATTTATATCAAACAATCTAACAGCTCAAAGTAATGCCTTAAATTTTGATGGAACAGATGATTTTGTAGAGATGCATAGTGATTTCTCTATCCCTACAGCTTTTAGTAGTTTTCTTACAATTGAGTTTTGGGTAAAAACAAGTGGTACAGAACAGACTATTATGTCTAAAGAAGGAGTATTTAATATACATACTACTGATGAGGGAAAGTTAGGTCTTGCTATGGAAATTGATGGAGAAGGCTCTTATTTCATAGAAAGTAATAATGTTATTGCAGATGGCAATTGGCATCATATATCAATTACAAAAAAAGGCTCTTCAGTCTATGAATTTACCCTTTGGGTAGATGGAATCCCACAATCTGATAGAGAAATTACATTTAATGATTTTGTACAAACTTCAAATACATTTTTTTTAGGAAAAGATGATTCTGCTGTTGATCCTTTAGATTCATTTGAAGGAGAATTAGATGAACTACGCATTTGGGATATATCACGCTCTTGTGATGCTATTTATTCTAACATAAATAATGAGATTGATCCTCTTTCAGAATCTTTCTTAATAGCATATTATACTTTTAATCAAGGAACACCAGAAGGAGATAACAGCATAACACCAGCAGTAGATAATCTTATAGATTACTCGGCTAATAATAGAGAAGGAATATTAACTAACTTTGCATTAAGTGGAACAACCTCAAACTGGGTAACAGGAAATTCTATCATAACTGGAATAACTCCTAACAGTAGCCCTAAATTATTTCTTTCAGGTAATAGTCTGTATATACCAGAGGGAAATACGCCTATTGAAGAAAGCTATACAGATTTTGGGACAGTAAATGGAATAGCATTTGGATATTATACTATTCAAAATTTGGGTGTAAATGATTTAACTATTAATAATATTACTATTAATGATGGAGGAACAGGGCAGTTTATTCTTACTTCTCCCACTATATCTACTCCTCCCATAGATATTCTTGCTAGTTGTAGCAATTTTCTGTCTCTAGATATAGAGTTTACCCCTATTAACGGAAATTATGGAGAGCAAACAGCTATTGTAACCATAGAAAGCAATGACGGAGGAATAACTAACACTTATTCCTTCAATATAAAAGCAATAGCTACTCCACAAATAAGAATTTCTGATGATGTAGGTATTATTTCAAGTGGCTCATCAACAGTAGATTTTGGAACAATAAATAGATGTAATACAATTACAAAAACATTTACAATAGAAAATATTAGAGGCTCAGCTCTTGAGTTAAGTGGAAATGTAGAAATATCTGGAGATACTTACTTTGAAGTTACAAGTCAGCCTACTATATCTGTTATTGATGGTGTGGCACAGGCAACATTCACAATTTCTTACACACCTACTGAAGCAGCTCAACAAAGAGCTACAGTAGCTATTTATAGTAATGATGAAGATACAAATCCTTTTATGTTCCAAGTACAAGGAACAGGAAACACAGGTACTTATCCCAATTACGACTGGATAGAAGCAGAACAGAGTTTTTCTACTAGCACTACTCCTTTTTATGACTTGAAAATAGCACAAGATGGAAGTCCCTATGTAGCTTTTCAAAATGCAAGTGGAACAACAAGTGTCAGAAAATACAATGGCACTAACTGGCTAGACGTAGCAGGAACAGAAATTTCTTCTGATATTGCTATTAATCAAAGTATGGTTATCACTAGAGAGGGAACTATTTATGTGGCTTATAATAATTCTGTAGCAGAAGTAATTGTAATGGAATTTGATGGAACTACTTGGACAAATATAAGTGATGGAGGTGCTTTTATTAGCTCTAGTTCTAGTTCGTTACAACTTGCATTAGACAAAGAAGAAGATTTATTCCTAGCCTATCAAGATAATAGCATAAAAGCACAAGTAGTTAAATATGATGACCAACAGTGGGAAAATATAGGTGGAGATGCTTCGGATGGACAAGCAAATTTTATTAGTCTAGCTATAAATAATAATGGAAACCCTGTTATTGCATTTAGAGATTTCAATAATGGATTAAAAACTTCTGTAAGAGAATACAATGGAGATGGAGGTTGGGGATACATAGGAAGTCCAGGTTTTTCTTCACAAACATCAACCATGCAAAGTATAAGTATTGATAAAAACAACTATATTTATGTAGCTTACAATGAATCAGGAGCTACAAAAGTGGCATTTTATGAAGGAGTATGGATTGAAATTGGTTCTTCTTTACCTACTTTAAATTCTATTGTCGGAAATCTGCTAGTAGATTTAGAAGCAACCCCCTATTTAACTCTTATAGAAAATGTAGGTTCTACAAATGATGTTCGTGTAAAAAAATATAATGGCTCAGACTGGACAAACCTTGCTATTAACACAGGAACATCAACTAGCTCTCCTGTAATTGATTTTAATACAAATGGAGTTTTACATATTGCCTATCAAGATAATATAGATAATACAGGAACACTCAAAAAATATATTCCTAATTATTCAGAAATAAATGTACAAGGAAATAGTACAGATATAGTAAATGGAGATACTTCACCTTCTACTACCGATGATACAGACTTTGGAAGTATTTCTACTAATTTAGCAAAAACATATACTATTATTAATGATGGAGGCACACCATTAAATATTACTTCTATTGCTATTAGTGGAACAAATGCAGGAGATTTTGCAATAAGTTCTACTCCTACCTCTATAGCTAATTCTGATAGTGAAGATTTTATAATTACTTTCACACCTACCAACTTTGGAACTCGTAATGCGACTGTTATCATAAATACAGATAATTGTGAAACGCCTTCTTACACATTTGATATTCAAGGTACAGGACTAAAACCAGATATTTTTGTAAAAGAGCAAGACTCTGATACAGAAGTAATAAATGGCAGTAGTGCTATGAGTGGAGGAAATACAGATTTTGGAAGTGTAGAAGAATGTAGCAATAATTCCCTTGATAAAACATTTGTAATACGAAATGATGGAAATGCAGATTTGACAATTAGTAGTATAACAACAGATAATATACAGTTTGCAGTAACTTCTTCTATATCTTCCATTATAAGTGGAAGTGAGGCAACTTTTGTAGTAACATTTGACCCAGAAAATATAGGTACACAAACGGCAATGATACAGATAAGCACTAATGACCCTGATGAAGAACCTTATACTTTTCAAGTAATAGCAGAAGGGTTAGATGACACAGAAGTACCTACTGTAATTAATCCAGCAAACCAAACTGTAAGTGTAAATACATCTAGTTGTACATTTGATAATGATATTGCTTCTAGTCCAATTCAAAATGTATCAGCAACAGATAATTGTAACGGAACACTTATTTATAATTATTTTATTAATGGACAAACAGTAAATGATTTAACTAACCAAGTATTTAATCTAGGAGTAACAACTGTAATCTATACAGTAAGTGATGGAACAAATATAAATAATGATCCTTCTAATACTTTCACAGTAACTGTCATTGACCCTGTCGAAATAAATGTACAAGGTAATAATATCACAATCTCAAATAATGATGTTACTCCTAGTCCAAGTGATGATACAGACTTTGGAGATGTAGGGATTTCTTCTACAAAAACAGTAACTTATAACATTCAAAATACAGGAACAGAAGATTTGAATATTTCTTCTATTGGCTTTCTAAACACAGTTTTGGGTTTTGAAACAGATGTTATTTCTCCTTTTACTATTTCAGCAGGAAGTTCCCAAACTTTTGATGTTAGATTTACCCCACTTACCATAGATTCATACACCAATACTATAGTAATAAGTAGTAATGACTGTGAAGACGGAACATATAGTTTTGACATACAAGGACAGGGAGTAGTAGGACAAGAAATAAATCTAACAGGAAACGGAACTACCATCGCAGATGGAGATATTACACCAGACCCAAGCGACCATACTATTTTCCCTACTACCCTAACTTGTGGAAGTGCTTCTTCTACTCGTACCTATACTATTGAGAGTATTGGTTCAACGGATTTAACGATAGATAATATAACTTTAAATACTTCTACTGGAGACTTTACATTATCTAATTTGCCTACTGATTTTCCTTCTAACCCTATTGTTCTTGCTCCTACCCAAAGCTACTCTTTTGATGTAGTTTTTAATCCTTCAGTTACAGGAAGTCAAATAGCTCTCGTTAATATAGAGAATAATGACATTGATGAAAACCCTTATAACTTTAACATTCAAGCAGAAGGCATAAACGATACACAAGCACCTAGCTTGGTAGCTATGCAAGACTTCACTAGAAATACTAATCCAACAGATTGTTTCTATACTAATCAAACTACATCTACGACACAGCAAATTCCGAATGGAACAGCAAGCGATAACTGTAGAGTTTCTGCCTATAATTATTTATTGAGCGGTGCTACATTGGGTAGTCTAAATTCATTAGAAAATGTTGAATTTAATACAGGAATCACAACTATTACTTGGACAGCAAGCGATGAAAATGGAAATACAGCAAGTCCAAATACATTTACTATTACAGTAGTAGATAACAAAATTCCTAGTATTGAAGCTCCTTCTTCTATCTCAATAAATGCCGATTTATATACTTGTACGGCTGATAGCACAGGATTAGATATTGGAAACCCTATCGTTTCGGATAACTGTTTGGTTAGAATTTTCAATGATGCACCTGCATTATTTCCTCTTGGAGAAACAACTGTAATTTGGACTGCCATAGATTCGGCAGGAAATACAGCAACTGATGAGCAAGTAGTTACGATTATAGAGCAATTCTTTGTTTCTCCTTCTGATTCACTTATTTTGGTAGATATTTATAATCAAACAGGTGGACAAAATTGGGTTACTAGTTGGGATTTGACTACGCCAGTTTCTACTTGGAATGGTATAGAAATAGGTTGTGGACAAATAATTTCAATTGATTTATCAAATAATAATTTGGTAGGAACACTTCCAACTTCTATTCTTGGTTTATCTCAAATCAATGCTCCTAGTTTTTCTCTCAAAATACAAGGAAATAGACTTAGTTTTGGTTCATCAGAAAACTTTGTTGGTCAGATTCCAAATTTCACCTATTCGCCACAAGCCAAAATTTATTCTCCTACTACAGAAATTATTTCAGAAGGAGAGTCTATTACTTTCAATTCTGCTACAGAAGGAGATTTTACTTTTTATCAATGGTATAAAGACCAAACCCCTATAAATGGAGCAAACGCTGAAACATTTACCATCACAAATGCAATTCCTTCAGATGCAGGAGTATATTTTTGTACAATAAAAAATTCAGTATCTAATCAGCTTACTTTAGAACGTCATTCAATTAAACTAATTGTTGAAGGATTTTTAAATGAAACTGATTCACTTGCCTTAGTAGCCATTTTTAATGAAACAGGTGGAAACACAACTTGGAATAGAAAATGGAATTTGACAAACCCTGTCGCTACATGGGAAGGCGTAACACTTTCAGGAAATAAACTGACTGAACTTGATTTGTCTTCTCGTAATATGATAGGAACATTGCCTGATGTTTTTGATGCTGAATTATTTTCAGAACTTCGTTATTTGAGCTTTTTTGATAACGATTTAGAGGGACAAATACCTTCAACTATTGGAAATATGACAACACTGACTTATTTAGACTTAGATAAAAACAACTTTGAAGGTGCTGTTCCTGCTTCTTTTGGTAATCTAATAAATCTTCAAGCTCTTTGGTTGTCAAGAAATAATTTGGATGAATTGCCTGACGAAATTGGAAGTTTAGCAAAAGTGAGAAACTTATACCTCAACGAAAATAATTTTGCTGCAATTCCAGAGACAATAGGAAATTTGAGTGAACTTTTGGTCTTGAATATAAGTGATAATGACCTTAAAGAATTACCAAATTCAATTACAAATCTTGCAAAACTAATTCAGCTTTATGCTAATCAAAATTTTATTAGTGTTCTTCCTACAGGAATAGAAAATCTCAATTCTTTAGTAACTTTTGAGATAAATATAAATAATCTAAATTCACTTGATATAGGCTTGTTACAACTCAATAATTTGAAAGAATTAAGAGTAGCTGAGAATGAATTAGAATTTGATGATTTATTACCTTTTGCAAACTCTAACTTTAATGTATTTGATTATGCGCCTCAAGCTCCTATTAATGAGGAAATGGATATTTTAGCTCTTCCCAATTCTTCTGTTTTCTTTACCATTCAAACACAAGGAAACGGAAATATATATCAATGGTTGAAAGATGGAAATCCTATTTCTACACTTCAAAATTTCACATTAAATCAAGTCCAAAATACGGATAGAGGAATTTATACAGCTTTGATTACAAATCCTAATTTAGCAGATTTAACCTTGAAACGTCGTTCTGTTAGCCTAAATATAGAATGTCAGTCAGGCTTAAGTTTTGAAATAAAACAACCTTTACAAACTGTATTCTGTCAAGAACAACCTTTTGGTATCAAACTAACAATCAATGCAGATTTTACAGCAAATAATCAGATTCGTTGGAGAAAAGATGGAATCGTTCTAGCTTTTGCCAATGAAAAAACCTATATAGTCACCCAAGCAGGAACATATACAGCCGAGGTATTGACAGCTAATGGATGTACAGCTCTTTCAAATAAAATAGAAATTACAACCCTTCCAAATCCAGAAGTTAGTATTTTATTAATCAATGAAAAAGTATTGGAAAGTACAATTAATAGCCAAGAAACAGTAACCTATCAGTGGTTAAAAGATGGAAATCCAATTGAAAATGGGTTTGAAAGTTCTTATACTCCTACACAAACAGGCGAATACAGCTTACTTGTCTTGACAGAATCAGGCTGTAGCTCAGTTTCTGAAATTATTATATTTACAGATATAACAACAGGAATAGAAGAGCCGAAAGAATTACAAGATTTAGTCCTTTTTCCCAATCCAAATAATGGTTCTTTCTTTATAGATTTTGGAACGAATACTCCAAATGGAGACTCTAAATTTATTTTGATTGATGCAATAGGAAGAATAATTAATGTAAAAACAGAACAAATTTCTTCTACTCGTTATAAAGCAAAGACTAATAATTTGGCTGGAGGAATTTATTACCTGCAAATTCAAACTAAAGACGGAATTACTTTCCGTAAGTTTGTGATAGAAGAGTAAATTTATTTGAATAAACGTTATCACGGTTATTTACAGGTCTAATAATCAATTAGTTAGAAAAAAGCAAAACACTCTTATTTTTCCATAGCGACAGGTTTGCAAACCTGTCGCTATGGAAAAATGAACATTACTAAATTAACCATGATAATATTTATTAATCAAATTCTAAAAACCAAAAATGCCTTTACTCATAAAAAAGTAAAGGCATTTTGTATTTAATTAACCATTAAAAACTAATCGTTAATCGCTATTATTTATTTCATATTCTCCAATTCAGCAATTTTCTTTTTGAGTTCTTCTCTTTTTTGCTCATTTTCTTTTTGCTCTGCTGCATTTTTTTCAATGTCATTTTCAGCATCTGCAATTTTCTTTTTATAATCTTCAATGCTGTTTTTTAAGCTCTCATCTGTCTTTTTATTTTTTTCAACCTCTTTTTCAGCATCTTTTAAGTTATCTTGTAGTGCAGCAATTTGAAGGTTAATCTGTTCTAAACGAACTTCTTTAACCATATTTTCTAGCCAAGAACGAATATTTTGTGCTTCTTGTGGCTGGTCTTTACTACTCACAGCCATATCATATCCTAAAGTCTGGACAACTTGCAAGGTAATCTTGCCTTTTTTCTCTTCCATAAAAATATGCAAATCAGAAGTTTTGTCAGAAAATTGTTTTACGACTACTTCTTCTGCGTGGTAATTACCTTTTTTTTCTTTGTATTTAATTTTTTGAGTGTCTAACCATTTTTCAAGAGCAATTTCAAGAGCTTTTTCAGCATCTCCAGAAATTCCATCAAATTGAATTTCAAAACCATTCAACGTTTTTTTCTTTTCTACTTTGATAGCTTTTTCACTTACATTTTGCGCTACAACAGAAAAACCAGCTCCCATAAAAAACAGAAAAGCAAAACTAAAAATGATTGTATTAAATTTTTTCATTAGATTGTATAAATTTTTGAATAAAAAATTGACTTAAAAACATACACCTACAAAAATCAAACTAATTTTAAATATTATCGTTTAAGTTGGAGTTTTAAGATATTTTTAGTTTATTTAAAAAAAATCTATTTCCATTTTTCAAATCACATAATGCAAAAAAATTTACTTTTCCTTTCTAATTTCCTTATTTTTTCTCTTCTTATCTTTTCAAAAAATGATGTAAAGGCACAATATGCAACAGCCGTTTTTGAATATGAAAAATCATCTTTTAATAATAGTCAAAATCTCCCTGCACAAGAAAATTTAATGATTAGTGGAGCAGCACAGCCAGAAACTGTTTTGGTAGAAATCACAATTTTAGATGATAAAAGTAATCGAAAAGACGAACCCAAACCTTTATTTGTTGCTACTTGGGTGCGTCCTCCTTATTCATCTATTGGTACTTTTACTGTTCCTGTAAACTACAAACTGCGTGGTTCTTCAAAATACGATTTACAGATTGATTATTACAGACGAATTACGGATATGGAAAGAGAAAACCTTCGCCAAGACCTATATAATAATCTTTTTGCTTATACAGAACAATCATTTACTGTTGAAAGAAAACGAGCTAGAGTAATCGGAGGAACGGCACAACTTGTCAGAAACTTAAATGAAATTGCTAGAAAAGGACTTTCTCTATACAGAAATAGAAGCCAATTACAATTTGAAGGATTTTCAGATTTAGTAGTTTCTAAAATTGACCAAATCAATAAAGCCAACCTCAAAAAAGGGAAATTTATTTTCTCCAAAAGAAAGAAAAAAGATTCTCGTGCAGATTATAGAGAAAAATTGATGACAGAGTTAAAACAACTTTTAGCCAGTGAACTAGGACAAGTTTTGAATGTAGATTTATTAGTCTTACAAGACCGTAAATTTATGGATGATTATCCAACCGAAAAAACTCGTACCGAAATTCCTTTAAATGTAGGTTATGGAGGTGTTCATCTGACAGGAACAAATTCTGAAAATAGCACTTTCGGAACTTCGCCTTATGCAGGTTTGTCTTTACCATTGGGTAAAAAAGGGTTTGCAGGAGAGTTTTGGAGTAGAAGTTCGATTTCAGCAGGTTTCTTTTGGAATAATTTTGAAGACGATGCAGGACAAGAAATTTCAGGTCCTATTTTCAAACGTCCAACTTATTTAGGATTGGGATATAGAGTTTTTCGTTTTATTCGCTTCAATGCAGGTGCAACATTTTTGGAAGATTCATCAAGAGGAAATTCTTTAGCTGACCAAGTTTACATACGTCCGTTTGTTGGCTTTAGTGCTGAATTTCGTTTTTGGATTGATCTTGAAAAGTAAAATCATTGCCCTCGTTGACGGTCTTGACCTCAACGACAGTTTCATATTTTTTCAAAAACTATCAATCTATTATTCTGTATCTCAAATTTCAAATTATAATTTTGAGCAATAAATTGAATTGTCTTTTTTGTATAAATAAAAACGTGTGTTGGGTCTTTTCTGTAATACCAATCTTTAAAATCTGCATCTGTTTCAGAATCATAAATAAGTGTCATTATTAATAATTGCCCTTTTGGACTCAAAATAGATAAAAGTTTTTCTATTTCTTGTTTTGGATTATAAAAATGTTCGAAAACTTCACAACTGAAAATATAATCGTAGTGATAGTTTTGATAATTTTCGTTTGGATGAAAATAAGGGTCATAGAGTTCAACTTGGTAGCCTTTATCTTTCAATAATTTGGAAATTACAGGAGCTGTACCACAACCATAATCTAAACCTAAATGATTTGAAGTAAAATTTGATAAAATCAAATTTGTGATAGGCGAAGTGAAATTTTGATAACGAATATCGTTTACATCATTTTTATGTTTTTCATAAATTCCTATTTCTTGAAGATTATCTAAGTAAAACTTTTGGTCTTTTAAATATGAACCACACGTATCACAAATAAAATAAAAATCGTCTGCTTTATTTTTTAAAAGCGTTTGACATAAAGTGCAATTCATTTTGAATACTTTACAACCGTCGTTGAGGTGTTGCCGTCAACAAGGTTAGTTTATAAAATTATTTTACCTCAACGACGGCAAAGCCTCGTTGACGGTTGCTATAAATATATACAAATTACAATGAAAAAAATATACTTCCTAATTCTTTCAATTTTCTTATTTATTCCGTTTGCATTTTCTCAACAAAACAATTTTAATTGGCGTGTTGGTTTACAAACAGGAAATATGACCTATCGTGGAGATTTGAATGAAAAGTTTTGGCAACAAAAAGAAATGTTCGCTACCGATTTTAATCAATTTTCTTTTGGTCTGAGCATCGAAAATACGCCTAACAAAACACTTTCAAATCGTCTGCAACTAACCTATGGAGAATTTACAGCAAACGATAGAAACACAGGAATTTTGGAGCGTTCTCTAAATGTACAAACCAAAATTTATTCGGCTGCTTATATCTTCACTTTTTATACGGATAATGGTTGGCTTTTGGGAGAAAATGCGTTTTTATCGCCTTATTTGATGGCTGGAATAGGGGGAACGTATTTTGAAAACTATGGAGATTTGTATTATCAAAATTCTCAAGATGTAAAATCTCCTTATTACTATTGGTCAGATAATACGATTCGTAATGCTCCCGAAAATAGTGGAGGAAATACTGGAAATGGACAAATTATTCAACAAGATGGAAACTTCGAAACTCGCCTTTCTGATTTTAATACAGAAAGTTCAACCAGTTATTCGCCCTATTCTTTAAATGTTCCTGTTGGTGTGGGTTTGAAACTTCGCCTTCTAAATCGTCTTAGTTTGCATGTGCAGTCTGTTGTTAATTATTCTCTAACAAGTGATTTTTTAGATGATGTAAGTGGAGATTTTCGCTCATCGTATGAAAGTGCAGAACAAGGTTATGTTGCCAATCCTGCCAATTACAATAACGGACAAGGAAGTAGAGGAAATACAAATCAAGGATTTTTGAAAAATGATGCTTTTATTTTTACTTCTTTCGGAATTAGTTGGTCGTTTTCTCCAAAAAAACATGCTTTTCGTGCGCCTGCGTTATATGCTGCCAACAAACCAAAAAGTATTTTTGAACTAAATCCAGATTCTTTAAAAACGGTAACCGTTGATGGAATTCCAGATTATAGCAAAAATTCTGAAATACAAGTAGAAACAAATCAAACACAAAACAATCAAAATCCATATAACCAAAATCAAAACGGACAAAATCAAAATCCGTACAATTACAATCAGAATTCACAATATCCATATCAAAACCCTAATCCTGTTCAGACACTCAAACTTGATATCAATGTCAATGTAACGACAACTAAATCGGGAAGTGATAGCACAGTTACCAATGTAGTAGTTGTTCCTCAAAACGGACAGATGGTGAATGGTTCTAATTATCAAAAGTTGACTTCTGAAATTACAAATTCAGATACAACAAAACAAGAAAAAACGATTCAAGAACTGGAAAGTCGTTTGAAGGAAATTGAAGATAGCAAGAAAGTAAAAAAGACCAAAGCACAGCTAAAAGCCGACGAAGAAGCGCAAGAACTCGCAAAATTAGAAATGCAAAACCTTCAAAACAAACTTGATTCTATCAAAACAGTAGAAACTCAAACTACTGGAAAATCAAATGATGAAATGTATAAATTGATGGAATTGCAGTTTTTGTATACGCAACAGCGAATGGCAGCTTTAGAAAATCAGTTGGAAAACCAAGCAGAAAATCAAACTTTAAATTCTACTCAAAATGAAGATTTAGCAAAAATAACTAATCAACTATCTACTCTTCAAACACAATTAGAACTTTTAGCAAATCAGAAACAAAACGAAAAAGTTGATTTGATTAATACTAGAAATGATACTGTTATAGTAATGAATAAAGAGCAAAAAACTCCAACGACAAGCGAAGTAATTGGAATAAAGAAAGTAGAAATTTTCTTTAAAACAGGTTCTTCTACAATCGTTCCGAAAGACAAAGAAAAAATTGCTCCTTTGATTGCCGTTTTGAAAAATGATACAAATCTAAGTGTTCGTATTTATGGTTTTACAGATTCGAAAGGAAGTGCAGCCTTCAATCAAAAACTATCAAAACAAAGAACAGAAGCCGTCAAAAAACTGCTTTTAGATGCAGGAATTTCTGAAAGTCGTATTGTAGAAGGTTCTTTTGGGATAGATACGAATAATCCTTACGGAGAAGACTTTTATGGTAGAAGAGTAGAAATTGAATTGGTGGGGAAATAAAATTGCATAACGTATTTGTAGGTCAAAAGGCTTGCCTTTGACTTGTAAAGTAAGAAATTAGAAATACCTATCAATCTGTCAAAGGCAAGCCTTTAACCTACATATTTCCAGTATTTCATAAAAAACGGCTTCAAAACATGAATATTTTGAAGCCGTTTTTTACGTCATTTTTAATTCGTAATTAGCTACGCTGCTTTAACAGGTCGTAATTGACAATTCATAATTGAATTCTACTCCTCATAAGCCCAATCAATTCTATCTTTCATATCTTTAAAGACAATACCGATTTCTTTAGCTTTGCTTCTCAAATAATCTACTTTTTCGTAGTTTCTAGCTTCTTTGGCTTCTTTATACATTTCCACTAAAGTAGCTATCATTTCTTTGAGCATTTTTTCGCCTTGTGGCAACTCTTCTTTTATCCCCAAAACTTGTTCTGTAAAATCAATCAATGTACTTTTCAGTTTATCAAAAGACTCCTTAGAGATTTGAGAAAAATCAAGCTGTCCTGCATGAAGCATATTTATTTTCTTGACAAGATTAAATAAAGCTGCAATAGATTTGGCTGTATTAAAATCATCATTGATTCCTCTAAAAACAGAAGTTATAGATTTTTGAATATCACTTTCCTGTTTTTCCTCTATGCTTAATTCTGAGTTTAATTCTGATTCAGATGGATATTCTAAGTTTTTAGCATTCTTGATTCCATTCATTAACTTAAAATAGCCTTTTTTGGCTGCTTTCAAAGCATCATCTGTAATATCCATCGTACTACGATAATGCGTTTGAAACATAAAAAAGCGAAAAACCATAGGCGAATAGGATTCTGTCAAAAGCTCTGAATTTCCTGTAAAAAGCTCATCTGGCATAATTACATTTCCCAAAGACTTTGACATTTTTGTTCCATTCATGGTCAGCATATTCGAATGTAACCAATATTTTACTGGCTCTTTTCCTGTTGTGGCAACAGCTTGTGCAATTTCACATTCGTGATGAGGAAACTGCAAATCCATTCCTCCACCGTGAATATCAAACTCATCGCCCAAATATTTTGTACTCATTACAGAACACTCCAAATGCCACCCTGGAAACCCTTTTCCCCATTGTGTGTCCCATTGCATCAAATGCGAAGGGTCTGCATTTTTCCAAATAGCAAAGTCCACACTATTTTTCTTTTCTTCTTGTCCGTCTAATTTTCGTGTTCCTTGTCCTTCTAGTTGCTCTTCGATATTTCTACCAGAGAGTTTCCCATAATTGTGGGATTCGTTATACTTCACTACATCAAAATAAACAGAACCATTAGATTCATACGCAAATCCATTTTTCAAGATTTTCTGAACCATTTCAATCTGTTCTAATAAATGTCCTGTTGCAGTAGGTTCGATGCTTGGTGGAATATTTCCCAACTCCAACATCACATCATGAAAACCATTCGTGTAACGCTGAACGACTTCCATCGGCTCAATTTGTTCCAAACGAGCTTGTTTAGAGATTTTATCATCGCCTTCATCGCTATCGCCAGTCAAATGACCTACATCAGTAATATTTCGCACGTATCTCACTTTGTATCCCAAATAACTCAAATATCTATAAACGACATCGAAAAACGTAAATGTACGACAGTTTCCCAAATGTACATCATTATAAACCGTAGGACCACAGACATACATTCCGACAAAAGGTGCATTTAAAGGTTCAAATTTTTCTCGTTTGCGAGTAAGCGTATTATAGATGAGAAGGTCTTTTTCAGGATTCATTGACTAAAGTATTAAGTAAAACAGACTTCCCAGTCTGTTCGAAAAATATTGTATTCAGACTAGGAAGTCTGAATTACTATAAAGCAATAACAAAGTTATCAAAAAACAACAAGTAGTAACAAAAAAATTCCATTTTAGGAATAATTTTGCAGCGTTTTGAGGTTAAAGTTGCGTAATCTAGGAAAACTATTAGTAAATCTTAACAAAAAAATTATCAAGACACTTCAAAGTGTCAGACAATTACAAGCCAAAAATCTATGAAAAAATCTATACTTTTTATGCTCTTTCTTCTGTTGATTTCTTATTCTGTTTTTGGGCAGGTTAGTGTGAAGGGAAAAATTATCGATGCACGAGGAAGACCTATTTTACGTCCAGTAGCTATTAAAAACTCTGATTCTACCTATTCAACTACTACTAATACTGGAAGTTTTGAGATAGAAGTAAAGAACAAAAATGATTCTCTTATATTTTCTTCTGCTGGGCGTGATGCTCAAAAATTTATTGCAAATAAAATTATAAATGATTCGATAGTTACATTAGAATCAGGAAATGTATGTACTTTACGTGTGATAGTTGTCTATGTAGAACCTTTAGAGATAAATTATTGGAGTGGAATTTTTTATAATCCTTATGGAATTATGATAAGCAAAGGTTTCTACTCAAATAAAGAACAAGAGAACAGAAAATATTTTTTATTCAGAGCAGGATATAGCACTAATTTTAAAGGTAATATAGATTTTTATGGTAGTGCAGGAACAGACCTACTGGGACAGCATATTTATTATACTTTTCAACAAACAACTGTCAATAAATCAGAAACTGAAAATAAAATAACTACACATCTTCTAGAAAGCAGTACAGGATTCAAATATTTTGGTATTATGTACGGAATAGGCTATCAACAGTTTGAAAGAAAAGGTATAGAAAATAGCTTGAAAAAAAACTGGGGTGCGAATATAGGAATTGCAAAATATATAAAATATGTAGGTAATCTTTACTTTAAATCTCTCTATTGGCAAGACTACTGGGCGTGGGATATTCGTCTGCATAAAGATTTTCGTTATAAACCAAGATATAAAAAGAGATTAACATTCACTACAGATATTCAATATCGCCAAACCACACAAGACTTTAAAGAAATCAATCTCGCTTTAGGCTACATTTTCTAATCTAAACCTTAAAAAACTATGAAAAAATCTATACTTTTTATACTCTTTCTTTTTTCTGTTTCTTGTTCTGTTTTTGGGCAGATTAGGATGAGTGGTAAAGTGTTTATTGATAGTATTGGACAAACTTCACCTGGTACGACTATTCAAATCAAGGGGACTACTAGAGGCACTATGGCAGACATTGATGGAAATTTTGAAATTGAGGTAGAAGATGAAAATGATATTTTAGTCTTTAGATGTATAGGTTGTCGTTCCTTAGAAATAATAGCTTCAGAGACTACTCAAACTATTATCCTTCAATCTAAAGTAATTTTAGAAGATGCAGTTTGTAGAATACCTTATTACCCTCTAAAAATAAATTATTGGAGTGGTATTTTTTATAATCCTTATGGTATTTCACTTAGTAAGTTTTGGGATTATTCTTTTCTAAAACGTGGAGTTGGATTAGATGGAGGATATAGTAGCAATTTTGAACACAACTCAGACTTTTATGGACAACTAAAAACTAAGCTATTTAAAAGAACTATCTATTATAAATTTCAACAAACTACTTTTTATAAATCAGAAATAGAAAATAGAATTACTACACATCTTTTTAAAAGTAGCAGTTACTTAAAATTCATCAAAACTGGCATTTCATACGGAATTAGTCATCAAACATTTTCTAAAACAGGAATAGAAAACATCAAAACCGATAATTATGGAATCCATTTAGGGTTATCAAAAAATATCAAATATATAGGAAATATTTCAGCAAAATCATTCTACTGGAAAGACTACTGGGCGTGGGAAGCAAATCTAAGTAAGTCAATTTATTACAAAAAGCTAAGACTAAATACAGCCATTTCTTATCGCCAAACAACACAAGATTTTAAAGAAATCAATCTGACTTTAGGATATATTTTTTAGATAGTTGAATTTAATGAGTGATGATTATTAAACTGACCTATCGGTCTGACCTTATTTTTATTCGTTTTTAAAATTTTACAAAAAAAAAGCATATCAGTTAAGATATGCTTTTTTGTCGATTTTTGTACTAGAAGTGGGAATCGAACCCACACGCCGATTAAGGCACAGGATTTTCGTACCGTCTACAACTTTCGTTGCATATTTTTAAATCTTACTACTAAGAATCTAAAATATTTTGTGGTCTGGACTTTCTCTTTACCTTATTTCATAAAATAAACTAATTTAGTTTACAAAGTTTAGGTACTTCCCGTTAAGTCTCTACACCTTCAATAATCCTTTATAAGATTAAAGCTTGGCTCGGGATTGCCATTTTTAATAAAAAATTAAAAATAAGGTTTCCCCGAATTTGAGAAGTTCTACTCTCTAAATTTCTCTAGAGGCACTCAATTTGATTTGTTTTTAGCTCTGAAATTATCTGTTTGACTATGGCAATTAGGACATAAGATTTGCAAATTAGAAATATTATGATTAACTCTATTTCCATCTACGTGATGTAATTCCATTTGAATAGATTTACCATTCCACTCTTCAATTCCACAAGATTCACAAATATTTTTTTTATATTCTTCCTCAATTAACCTTAATTTTAATTTATAAGATTGATATTGAGTATGTTTATTATTAAATATTATATCTTCAATAGGAATTTTAGGTGCATTTTTTCTTATACCGATACCTGCTTTATTTGGTTTATAACATTCAAGCTCTAAAGCTCTCTTTTTAAATGAATTAAAATGAAGTCCTAGTTGAGAAGCTGCTTGTGCCATAGATTTAGCATTTTTGCAAACTTCACGAAAATGATTTTCATCAATTCTATCTTCTATAAGCCAACTCATATTTATTGATTTGTATGAGAACATAAATTTCAAGAAACAAATTACTGTTTAAGTCCTGCGTGTCTACCAGTTCCACCATTCCAGCATATTATGATTTAACCTTTACTTTTAAAGATTAAATTCTCACTCATTTTTACAAATTTTATTTGAAGTTTAATTTTTGATTAAAACCAAAGAATTGATTCTCCATGTAAAGTCCGTAAAAATTGAGCGAAAGACGAGGCTCGAACTCGCGACCTCAACCTTGGCAAGGTTGCGCTCTACCAACTGAGCTACTTTCGCTTGTTAGTACTCGAAGATTTTTTTTTGACTTTTGACTCGTTTTGATGATTTACTTTTTCAATTACAAAATGAGCTATTTATCAGACCTTCTTTCCCTTAATTGTGATGCAAAGATACTACTGTTTTTTTAATATTCAATAGCTAAACTAACTTTTTTTATAAATAATTCCTTAATTATTTCTTAATGATTGATTTTCAATAGCTTAACAAGAAAAGTTTTTTTATTTATTTTCTTCAAAACATAATTAACTTCTGTTTAGCAAACACAACTAACTCTATTTGTTTGTTTAGGTTGAGTTTCTGTTGGTAATTGTACACTCTCAAAACTACCCATCTCAAAATTTAGTTCATTGTTTTTCATTGTGTTAGTTTTTATCTTTTTTCCTAAACGTTGATTCAAAACATGAAAAACAATAAGCAAGGCAGAAGCTAAATAAGCTAAATATTCTATTCCAATAACATATTCTTCTAACAAAATAGAAACTATAAAAAGACTTGCACAACTCCAGAGACCTACTTTAATCCAAGAAACGAAACTTTTACGAGTAGCAAAAAAAACAGCTATCAGCGTAATCAGAATGAAAAAATAATCTAAAGAATGCCAATGCGAACCTTCGAAAAGACTAAAAAATTCTAAAGAAGAATGAGAATGTTCAGTATGCGAAGTAGAAGCTAACACATCTCCTGCATAATAAATAGAGTGAACTCCCATTAGAATAGGTACAATAGCACAATGAATTATGCACAAAAAGGCACTCACTGCTCCTATAAAGTCGGAATTGATATTTTTTATTTTGCTTAAATACAAATATTTTTTCATAGCGTAATTTCTTGCAGATTATTTTATATGCAAATATAGTAAATGCAACTCAGTTGCAAAAACAAAACGCTAAAAACTGAATAAAAGTTTTACAAAAAGTAAAAATTTAAAGAAATTAGTCTTAATAAATTTATTTTTGCTTCAACCAAACATCTTTTACAGCATTTAGGGCATCTTCTGTTAGAGGTTTTGTAGTAAATTTAATTACATATTCGTTTCCTACAATTCTATCAATATCACGCTTATTGTCAGAGCTAGAAAGCACTGAAATACGACATTTCTTGTGTACAGACTTTGGCATTTGACCAAATTCATACAGGAAAATAAAACCATCAACGATAGGCATGTTTATATCCAAAAATATTAAATCTGGAAGTTTTGACTCATCGTCTTTATTTTCTTTTAAATATTCTAATGCACTTTTTCCTGAATTTTTTGTAACTACTTCGTTTGCAAAGCCTGTAAGTTCGATGATGCGTTTACTAATAAAATTATCAGTATCGTTGTCATCTACAAGCATAACTAAGCTGATTTTGTCTGTATTTTGAGTTGAGTTTGCCATAAGTAAGTCAATGTCTATCTTGAATGGAACTATTTGTTTGAGTAGTATTTTTATATCCAATTATCATTTTAACACAATAATACGGATTTTTCAACCATTTTTTGAATGAAAATAGGATTATTTTTGAAATAAATTTGATATAAGACAATAGATTTTTTAAATCGCTATTTTTTTTTCAATTTTAAGTAAAAATTAGAATAGACCAAAATAAGAAAACCTAATTTGTTAAACAAACTTTGAACAATATAATTTTAATTCCTATTACAAATGTCTAATTATAGATTCTTAGTAAGAAATAAATTTCAAAGCAAAGCAAAATTAGGTTAATTTTGAAATGCGCTTCAGCACAATAAATCAGCTAAAAACTGCCAATTATAAATATATGGATTTTAAAAACATTACTCTTCAAGACCTCAAAAATAGAGCTGCAAAAAAAGCAGAACAAAATACACAAGAACTTCCAAAAGAATTTCCTGTTTGGGAAACACCTGAAAAAATTGCTGTAAAGCCATTTTACACAAAAGAAGATTCTGCTTCGCTTCCTCATTTGAATTATCAGGCTGGTATTGCACCTTTTTTACGTGGTCCTTATCCGACTATGTACGCTGTTCGTCCTTGGACGGTTAGGCAATATGCAGGTTTTTCGACGGCAGAAGAATCAAATGCTTTTTATCGTCGCAATTTGGCAGCAGGACAAAAAGGTCTTTCTGTGGCTTTTGACCTTGCAACGCATAGAGGTTATGATTCTGACCATCCTCGTGTAGTGGGAGATGTAGGAAAGGCAGGGGTAGCAATTGATAGTGTTGAGGATATGAAGATTTTATTTGATAAAATTCCTCTTGATGAAATGTCGGTTTCGATGACAATGAATGGAGCAGTTTTGCCGATTATGGCATTTTATATTGTGGCAGCAGAAGAACAAGGTGTTGCGACAGAAAAACTGAGTGGAACGATTCAGAATGATATTTTGAAAGAATTTATGGTGCGTAATACATATATTTATCCACCAGAGCCGAGTATGCGAATTATTGCCGATATTTTTAGATATACAGCCGATAAAATGCCAAAATTTAATTCTATCAGTATTAGTGGTTATCACATGCAAGAAGCAGGTGCGACGGCTGACATTGAGCTTGCTTACACGCTTGCTGATGGCTTAGAATATGTCAAAAAAGGAATTGAAGCAGGATTAGATATTGATGGATTTGCGCCTCGTTTGTCGTTCTTTTGGGCAATTGGAATGAATACGTTTATGGAAGTTGCCAAAATGCGTGCAGGGCGTTGGCTTTGGGCAAATATGATAAAAGAATTTAATCCGAAAAGTGAAAAATCAATGGCTCTCAGAACGCATTGCCAAACTTCGGGTTGGTCTTTGACAGAACAAGATCCTTTTAATAATGTAACTCGTACAACGATTGAGGCTTTGGCTGCTGTTTTTGGTGGTACGCAGTCTTTACACACTAATTCTTTGGATGAAGCTATTGCACTTCCTACTGATTTTTCGGCTCGTATTGCTCGTAATACGCAATTATTTATTCAAAATAATACTGATATTACAAAAGCCATTGACCCTTTTGCAGGTTCGGATTATGTAGAAAACTTAACTTATGAGCTTGCAAATCGTGCTTGGGAACTGATT
Organism: Bernardetia sp. MNP-M8; assembly: GCF_037126285.1. Lineage (NCBI taxonomy): Bacteria > Pseudomonadati > Bacteroidota > Cytophagia > Cytophagales > Bernardetiaceae > Bernardetia > Bernardetia sp. MNP-M8. The sequence goes on along the minus strand of NZ_CP147012.1, from coordinate 3,552,263 downwards.
GAAGAAGTGGAATCTTTAGGAGGAATGACAAAGGCGATTGAGGCAGGAATTCCAAAATTACGAATTGAAGAAGCTGCTGCACGAAAACAAGCACGTATTGACGGACAAAAAGATACGATTGTGGGTGTAAATAAATATATAGTTGATGAAAATGAAGAAGACAAAGTAGAAATTGATGTTTTGGATGTCGATAATGTGGCTGTGAGAGAATCTCAACTCAGACGATTGAAAGAAGTAAAAGAAAAACGCAATGATGAAAAAGTCAAAATTGCCCTTCAAAAACTGACAGACGCAGCACAAAACAAAACAGGAAATCTGTTAGAACTTGCTGTAGATGCTGCACGAGAACGAGCTACTTTAGGCGAAATTTCGCAAGCAATGGAAAGTGTTTTTGGTCGTTATCAAGCACAAACCAAACTTATTGCAGGAATGTACTCCAATGAAATGGACAAAGGAAACGAGAATGGGAAAGGAAACAGTGATTTTGCACTCGCTCAAAAACGCTCTGATGAGTTTGCAGAGATTGAAGGTCGTCGCCCACGTATTTTGATTGCCAAAATGGGACAAGATGGACACGATAGAGGGGCGAAAGTAATTGCTACCAGTTTTGCAGATTTGGGTTTTGATGTGGATATAAGTCCTCTTTTCCAAACGCCTGAAGAAGTAGCCAAACAAGCTGCCGAAAATGATGTGCATATTGTAGGTGCGTCTTCGCTTGCTGCTGGACACAAAACGCTCGTTCCTTCCCTTATTGACGAACTCAAAAAGATAGGTAGAGATGATATTATGGTTGTGGCTGGGGGTGTGATTCCTCCGAAAGACTATGACTTTTTGTATGAAAAAGGTGTTTCGGCTGTTTTTGGACCCGGAACTGTGATTGCAAAGGCTGCTTTGAAGATTTTGGATGAGCTTTTGGAGGAATGAGAAATGCTTGGGTAGGATTGGCGAGTGATTTATATGATTTTTATGATGAAAGGCAGGATGAATGCTTTGAAAAAGAAAAATGGTGTCGTTTGTGGGGACACAAACAACGGCTAGTTTTTTATAAATAACACGAAATGAAAACAATAACTTACAAAAATCAGATTTTTGAAGTAGATTTTGATAGAACTAAAGAAGTCTATGATAATATTCAATTCAGTAACCTTTTCTCTTGTAATTGTCATGGTTGCAGAAACTTTCTAGTCAATAGAGAAAATATTTATCCAAAAGAAGTCCTTAATCTGATGATTCAACTAGGAATAGATTATAAAAAAGGTTCTGAACTGCACCACATATGTAAAATTGAAATAGGAAAACATCTTTATGGAGGTTGGTTTCACTTTAAAGGTAGGATTTTGGAAAACGGAAATGAGTTGACAGAAACTGAAACTATTGAAGTAAATGAAGATTTTAAATTTTTCTTTAAGCGAGATGGTTCTCTTTCCTTTTTTGATAAAGAAGAGCATAATCAAATTATGCAATTGGAAATTCTTGCTCATTCTGATTGGGTACTTGAAAAGGAACTAGAATTGGATTAGAGTACGATGATGAATCACAGTATAAATATTTTTCATCTTATATCTAAAAATGAATAAATCAATAACAATCAAATTAATATCCATACTAACATCGCTATTGTTATTTTATCTTTTACCAAACATAGGATTATGGATGCATTGTTTAACTATTGCTCTAGTCTTATATTCTACTCTTAAAAAATTAAAGGTGTTTTCAAGACTTCTTATTTCTCTGTCTTTAAGTGGAATCATTTTTTTATCCTTAGCTGATAGAGCTTATGAAAAACAAGGACAAAAAGTAGTAAGTATGTTATTTAATTATTATCATACTAATAATCAAACTGTTCCAAAAAATCTCAATAATAATATAACATGGGAAATAATCTCTTACACTCCCCTATTTGATAAATATCAATATGATTGTAAATATGATTCATCAAGAAATTTTTTCTTTCAATTGGAATATAAAGATATTTGGGGGAAATATTACAATTATGATAATAAAGATGGGGATTTTAGAATTGGTAAAACGTTGAACAAATAAAAGACAAACTATTCAGAGTCATACAGGAAATAAAACAAGAAGAATTATTTAATTCTTTGGAAAAAATGATTTATGAGTTGGTAGAATATTCAAACCCTGCTTTGAAGTATGTAAAAACAATCAAAGAAAAATTTGATGTAAATTTATTTATTTCTGAATACCATTTTTCTATGCAGAATATCAAAAATATGCAAGGGAAATTAGCTGATGAAGATTCTTTTGAAAACCTTTTAAATGATTTGAATTAAATGAACCCCAAAAACTACCACATTCTAAACGGAGATTCTCTAAAAGAACACAAAAATACTTATATGAAAATTACCATCTTACTACTTCTATCTTTGCTTTCTTTTGCTTGTCAAGCTCAAACTTTAAAAAACAGTAAAGACAAAATAGATAAAGCAGAAAAAGAATTATCAGATTCTTTTACAACCTTTTTCTCAACATGTCTTTTAGAAACAGATTGTAAAAAGTGTGTTGAAGAGCTTGTTAGTCAGGCGACAGATGAATACAAAATGTATCTGATTGGAACGGCTTTATATAACATTGATGAAGAAAAGTCTTTTGAATTGCATAAAAAAGCGATTGAACTAAAGCCAAATGAACTCAATTTTTCGCTTGAATATGCAATGCAACTACACAGAAAGGGACTGTATAAAGAAGCAATTCCTTATTATTTGGCATATAAAAAGGAGGTAGATAATGATTTTAGAATTGATTTGTGGTTGTCTGAATGTTATTTGAATACTAGCGAATCAGACCAATCAATAAAGCATTGGAAGGCAGCTATTGAAAAAGGAAGTAATACAGGCATTGATAAAGCTATTTATCTTATTCATGGCAGAACAGACCAAATCAAAAATAGGTCGGAACTACTATCCAAAACAAAAGAAAAAAATGAAGAAAGTGCTTACAAATTAATAGCTTTAGATGCCAACTGGGAAGTAGACTGGTGGAATTCGCTTACACAAACTTTTTTTATAGAAAAAGATTTAGAATTAATAGGCACAACCTTTGGAAAAACAAGTGAAATTTATACAGATTTATCGGCTTATTATTCTATTAAAAAAATATATGAAGAGAAGAATAATATAGATTCTATAAAGCAGATTTTTAATACTTCTAAATTTATTACTGCTGGAAATAGATTTATTAAAAATGGAAAAATTACTTCCGAATTACTTAGAATAGCATTTTTAAATAAAGTAATAGACGAAAAAGAGTTTTTTGATTCCAGAAAAAACGAATTGATGATTTTTTCAGATTCCTTAAAAGACATCGAATTACTAAATATTTACGCCTATTTGGAAGCAACTATAAATGAAAAAGTTTCGGAAGAAACAGATAAAAAAGGATGGAATGAGTATAAAGATGAACGATTTGCAATAAGCTATTTTATGGGATTAGCAGAAAAAAACACCTATTCTAATCCAGATTTAGAAAAAGCACTACAAGATTTTCCAAATTCGGCAGGTATTCAATATGTAAAACTAAATTGTGCTTACATTGAGAAACGAGATTTTAAGGAAGATTTAATTCAACTCATTAAAAAAGATTTTAAAACACTCGGTTCACACCCAAATAGATATTCGTATGGACTGAAAAGTTATTTTTATTTGTTAGAAAATGGAAAATAGAATTAAACCCTCAAAAAAATGAATTCTCAAAACTACCACATTCTAAACGGCAGTGCATTAAAAGAACAATTTCCAAAAACTATTGAAGACAAAATAATTGTTGCTAGAGAGGCTTTGGTCGATGGAAATGTAGAAGGAGAGAGTTTGGAAGAGTTTTATGAAACGAGAGCTAGATTTATTAGTAGCACTTATGCAGGATATAGCAAAGAAGATTATTTTGAAAAAACGGTTTCTGAGTTTGAGAAAATACAGACTATTCCTAGCAATGCAGATATTAATCTATGGTTTGAAGATGATTTGTTTTGCCAAGTAAATTTTTGGTTTGTGGCTTTTCTTCTCAATAAAAACAATCATAAAAATTCTATTTTTTTAGTTCGTCCGAAAGAACATACGCAGTACGGTTTTGGTGGCTTGAATGAATCTGAATTGATTTCTATTTATGAAAATCGTTTGTCTATTGGTCAGAATGAGCTACATAAAATTGCTCTTCTTTGGGAACATTACAAAAATAACGACACCAAAAAATTAGTGCAAATAGCTAAAGAACTGGGCGAAAATTATGCTTTTATGCTTCCTGCCATAGATGCACATCTTCAACGCTTTCCAACAAGTGAAGAGAAATTAGGAAGACCCAAAGCATCACTCATTCAGATAATGAAAGACCTCAAAAGTGAAGAATTTGCGCCTGTTTTTAGAGAATTTTCGAAAAGAGAATCTATTTATGGTTTTGGAGATTTACAGGTAAAACGGCTTTTTGATGAGGTGAAATCTTTCTTTCTTTAAAAAGAATTTTGCTAAGATTTTCAATTCTTTTATTGTTTTTATCAACAAAAAAACCGTTCTACTCAAAAAATGAATAAAACGGTTTTTTAGAATTTTATTTTAATGACAAATTATTTACTTAGCAAATTGATCTAATTGACTAGACTCTGCCAAGATAATAACGTGGTTATTAAGCACTTCAATTACGCCACCACTAATAGTATAGAAAACTTCTTTTCCTTCTTGGGTACGTATTCTTACCTTTCCTTCTTGCAAAGAACTAACAAGAGCAGCGTGATTGTCCAATACTTCGAAAGAACCTTTTGCTTCCGAACCTGGAACTAACACACCTGTTGCTTGTCCTGAAAATACTTTATCGTCTGGAGTAATAATTTCCAAAAACATAATTTATACTAATTTAGATTTTAGAATTTAGAAGTTAGATTTCTGAAGTTTAATTAAATTCTAACTTCTAAAATCTAACTTCTAACTTTATTTTTAAGCGTTTGCTTCTTTAAGAAGTTTCTCACCAGCTTCGATTACTTGTTCGATTGTTCCTTTAAGTAGGAATGCTTTTTCAGGATATTGGTCAAGTTCGCCATCCATAATCATATTAAAGCCACGAATTGTGTCTTTGATATCAACAAGCTGTCCTTGAAGACCTGTAAACTGCTCTGCTACGTGGAATGGCTGAGATAAGAAACGCTGAACACGTCTAGCACGAGTTACAACTAATTTATCTTCTTCAGAAAGCTCATCCATACCCAAGATAGCAATGATATCTTGAAGTTCGTTGTAACGTTGAAGCATGTTCTTCACACGTTGTGCTGTATCATAATGCTCATCACCTACAATTTCTGCACTCAAAATACGAGAAGTAGAATCCAAAGGATCTACGGCAGGATAGATACCAAGCTCTGAAATCTTACGAGAAAGTACAGTTGTAGCATCCAAGTGAGAGAAAGTTGTTGCTGGAGCTGGGTCAGTCAAGTCATCTGCAGGTACATAAACAGCCTGTACAGATGTAATTGAACCACGCTTAGTAGAAGTAATACGCTCTTGCATTACACCCATTTCAGTTGCAAGTGTTGGTTGGTAACCTACAGCAGAAGGCATACGACCTAAAAGTGCTGATACTTCTGAACCTGCTTGAGTAAAACGGAAAATGTTATCGATAAAGAAAAGAATATCACGTCCTTTTCCTTGTCCGTCGCCATCACGGTAATACTCTGCAAGTGTAAGACCTGACAAAGCAACTCTAGCTCTTGCCCCAGGAGGCTCATTCATCTGACCAAAAACGAAAGTAGCTTTAGAATCTTTCATTTTCTCTTGATCTACAAGAGATAAATCCCATCCGCCTTCTTCCATAGAGTGCAAAAAGTCTTTACCATAATCTACAATACCAGATTCTAACATCTCACGAAGAAGGTCATTTCCTTCACGAGTACGCTCACCTACACCTGCAAATACAGAAAGACCAGCATAAGCCTTTGCAATGTTATTTATAAGCTCTTGAATAAGAACTGTTTTACCTACACCAGCACCACCAAAAAGACCAATTTTACCACCTTTTGAGTATGGCTCTAAAAGGTCAATTACTTTGATACCTGTAAAAAGAACTTCTGTTGAAGTAGACAGATTTTCAAAAGCAGGAGGATCACGGTGAATAGGAAGACGTTGTTCGCCTTTTGGTTGAGCAATACCATCAATAGCTTCTCCAACTACGTTAAATAAACGTCCTTTTATATCTTCTCCAACAGGCATAGAAATTGGCTGACCTGTATTTGTAACGCTCATCCCACGTCTAAGACCTTCAGTACCTTCCATAGAGATAGTACGTACACGGTCTTCGCCTAAGTGTTGTTGACATTCTAGTACAACGAGTGTACCGTCTTCTTTTGTTACTTGAAGAGCGTCTAAGATATGAGGTAAACTACCATCTACGAAACTCACGTCCACTACGGGACCAATTACTTGAACGATTTTGCCTGTTGTTGCCATATTTATTAATTACGAATTACGAAATGAATATTCAGCGAAGCTAATTGAGAATTACAAACTAAGCAAATAATTCAAAATAGCGTAATCCATTCGTTATGATGATTAAATCAATTAAACGTTTTAGTTTTTTCTTGATAGCTTCTTAACTATAAAGATATAGAAGCGTATTTAATTTAACTGCAAAAGTAGTATTTATTATTCGTATCTCAAAAGTTTTTGATAAAAAATACTGATTTTAGACCTTGAGTAATCTTCTAGAAAATTGAACTTCTAATTATAATTATAGAATATCTTAATTCGTTTCCACATAATTAGTATCCAATTGTTTTCCTTTTGGATATTTGATAGTATATTCTAATTTGAATTTCTTAGAATCAGAAGGAGGAATTTCAGTATTCCAAATTACTTTTCCAGTTGTAGTAGTTAGCTCTCCACCACTTAGATTTTCGGTTTCTACTTCAATTCTACTATCCATAGAAAGAGGAATTTGGTCAATGACTTTCACATTTACTTTGCGACTCAAATTATTTTTCACTACAATTTCAAAGACTTTTGATTCTCTCACATTTGAGCCTATAAATTTACGTTTGTTTTTATCTTTTAGCGTAATTCTTTCAGCTACAATACGGCTATCTTTTCCTAATGAAACGGCTAAAGTATCACCCGAATTTTGCGTATCCAAATAAGTTTTACCTACAAATTTGTTTTCAAAATAAATATTTACATCACCAGAAACAAGTTGATATTGCTGCCAATCTGAAAGGTTTGCCATCAAAAAACCTTCTTTATTTTTTCCTGAAAAAACAGTATATTGATAATCTGTTTCCACTTCCATTTTTGAAACTTCTACAAGTTGTTTTCTTCCGTCGGAAAGAATGGTATAAGGCAAACTAATTTCGAACTCGGAAGCTAGAGCTGTTTCTTTTGTTTTGGTATAATCTGCAATAGATTCAGATTTTTCGTCTTCTCCTCCCCAATCGCCACCACTTCCCCAGTCATCTCCTCCTCCATAATCATCACTTGTAAAACCCATTGCAATTTCTTCTTCTGTTAGTTGCACCTCTTCGTTATATATTTCTTGTGGAACAAAAATTTTCAAATGTTGTGCATAAAATTCAGGCGTTTCGGTGCTTTGTGTTGGGTCTGCTGTCGATAAAGTCAGATTTATATCTTTCCAATCAATTCCTGTAGTTTGGCTTACGTGCGCTCTATATGAAATTTCCATTGGCTCGCCTACTTCCTTTGCTCTCAAATCATAAATTGGATTCCAAGAAACATTTTTAACTAAATATTGCATCATAAATTCTACAAGTACAGCAGATTTTGCTTCCAAACTCACAATCACTTCCCCAGAAGGAATATCAACTGATAAATCAAAACTAGAGTTTGTGCTTTTGTTAAGCATGCGAGACAAATCGCTTTGCAGACGACTAATAAGCAAATTATTTTCAGCTTGCATTTGATTATTCTGTCTGATTTCTTTACGAACTGTCGAAATTCTTTTTCGTATAAAATCTGCCATTTCTGCAAGTTCAGTAGGCGTAAGTGGGCGTGTTTGACTACTGATTTTTTGATTATCAATTAATAAAATTTCCTCATTTTGTAAAATCTGTAAATCGTCTGAAAGTTCTTTTTTTATTAAACGAGCTTCTTGTAATGAATCTCTTATCTTTTGAGAAATTGCCCACGCTTTCGGATTTCTTCGGCTTGTTATGGTTGGTTGAACAGAAAAAATAGTTACTTGATTAGAATTTGCCAAAAGCTGAAAACTATTTTCTATAAGTTTAGGAGAAAGTCCTGTAAAGATAATTTCATTTTTTCCTTCTTTTAAGTTTGCTTTTGCGAGGCGTGTAATTTGCGCTCTTGTTCTAAAAACGGTTACAGATTCAATTTTACTAGTTACAGATTGGGAATTTAGGCTTTGAGAAAAAGCAAAGTTATGCTGTAAAAAAAAGAAATAGCAGAGAATTGATAGTGATACTAAAAGTAAGTTGTGGTTTTTCATAATTCTATTTTTAGAGAATGAATAAGTAGTTTTTGAGATAATTTAGTAAAATAACCTCAATTAGTCTATTTTATTGTGTCATTTTTTGGAGAGAGATAAATCAGAATCACAGTAACCATTACTATTATTTTTTTTAAAAAATTACTTGTTACTTAAGTCAGATAACTTAAACAAAAATACTCGCCTTGCATAACAATAAATTCAATAAGCAATACATTTTATTGAAAAACTTTCATTTTTTGAGTTATAAACTTAAAGTTATGATAGTAAAAAAACATTTTTACAGAAAATATAGCATTTTTAAAAAACAAATTTAACAAAGAAATAACAAAAATCACTCAGTAAAATACAAAAATAAAGTTGTTAATAGTTGTAAAATTATTATCTTTGAGATAGATTAGTTAATTAACTAAATTTTACTCCCATTACATTTCATACTAAATTTTATCCCTTTATTTTTAGACAAAAAAATTATATGAACACGAAAGTGAAAATTACCTTTGCTTTAGTTTTAATTGTTTTATTAATTGGAATGGGCTTTTCTTTTTTAAAAAAATCCTCTGCCTTCTCTATTTTCACTAAAAATGGCATTGAAGCAACGGATGATAATGCTCAAAAACAAGAAGCTCAACGTTTATCAGCTTATCTTAAAATGAGTGTAGAACAACGCAAAGCACTTCCTAAACAAGATCGTCCTAAGGAAGCAATGTTAAGAGATTTTGAAATGACAAAAGATCCAGCATTGGGTTATGTTCCTTCTCAACGAAGAATACAAGTATTTAAAGAAGTACAAGAAATGTCTCGTACTCGTCGTTTGGCTAAAGCCATTGCAGGAACAACATGGACAGAAAGAGGACCTAACAATATTGGTGGCAGAACACGTACTATTATGTTTGACCCAAATGATGGAAATCGCAAAAAAGTGTGGGCTGGTGCTGTTTCTGGAGGATTGTGGTATAATAATGATATTACAAATGCTACTTCTCAATGGCAAAATATAAATGATTTTTGGGCAAATTTAGCAGTAACTTCTATTGCTTATGACCCTTCTAATACACAAATTATGTATGCAGGAACGGGAGAAGGTTTTTTTAATGTTGATGCTGTACGTGGAGCTGGCATTTGGAAAACTTCTGATGGAGGACAAACTTGGAATCAATTAGCAAGTACAAATAATTCTAACTTTCACTATATTCAAAAGATTGCTATTACGCCTGGAGGCTCTGTATTTGTAGCTACACGAACAGGTGTTTTTAGATCACAAGATAAAGGAAGTTCTTGGTCATTCCTAGTTAGTGGAAATGCTTCTGATATAGAAATTACATCAAATGGAACTGTATATGCTGCAACAGGAATTTTTAGTACAGGTATTGTTCGTAAATCTACTAATTTTGGTCAGGATTGGACAATTGTTACTCCTGCAACAGGTGGACAACGTATAGAACTTGCTGTTGCACCTTCTGATAATAATGTAATCTATGCTGTAGCAAGTGGGAGTAATAATAGTGTAGCTTGGTTTAGAAAATCTACTGATGGAGGAAGTTCTTGGTCAAATGTTACTATTCCTTCTTATTTAGAACAGAATTGTCAGATAGGAACAAATGATTTTACTAGAGGACAGGCTTGGTATGATTTGAGTTTGGTAGTACACCCTACTAACCCAAATAGTGTAATAGTGGGAGGAATTGATTTACACAGAACTACAGATGCAGGTTCTACTTGGCAGTTAATATCTTACTGGACAGGGGGCTGTAATAAACCTTTTGTTCATGCAGATCAACATACAATTACTTTCCGTCCACAAGATTCCAATGTAGCTCTTTTCGGACACGATGGAGGAGTTTCTTATTCATCTAATATTTGGAATACAAACCCTACATTTGCTACTCGTAATAATGGCTATAATGTAACTCAATTCTATGGAATAGCTACAAGTAGTGTTGCAAATTCGAATTATATGTTAGCTGGAGCGCAAGATAACGGAACTATCAAGATAAATAGCTCAGGAATTAGTGGAGGAGTAACTGCAAGTGGAGGAGATGGTGGTTTTCCACACATTGATAAAGATAATCCTAGCTTTCAAATTACTTCCTTTACTAATAACAATTATAGTATTTCTAAAGATGCAGGTTCTTCTTTCAATTTTGTAGTAGGAAATAATTCAGGTAGATTTATAAATCCTACTGATTATGATGACAATACGAATATTCTCTATTCGGCATCAGGTTCAAATCAGTATATGAGAATAAATAATTTGACTAATGCGATTAATACTATAACACTTACAAATGTTGCTGTTAATGCTCTTGCAGGAACTCAAATATCAGCTATAAAGGTTTCTCCTTATACAGATAATCGTATTTTTGTAGCTGACGATGCTGGTAAAGTCATTCGTATTGATAATGCACATACAAATAGCCCTACCATACTTACTATTTCTAAATCAAATATTCCTTTTGGATATATTTCGTGTATAGAACTAGGAACTTCTGATAATGAAATCTTGATTACTTTATCTAACTATGGTGTAGCATCTGTTTTTGAAACTACAAATGGAGGAACTTCTTGGGTAAATAAAGAAGCAAACCTTCCTGATTTTCCTGTACGTTGGGCATTGTACAATCCAAACAATACAAATGAAGTTCTTTTGGCAACTGAAACAGGGGTTTGGTCTTCGGATAATTTCAAATCTGCTAATCTTACTTGGGGATTGAGCAGTGCTGGATTAGCCAATGTACGTTGTGATATGCTCGTTTATAAAGAATCTGACAGAACAGTAGCTGTAGCAACCCATGGAAGAGGAATATTTACAAGTGATGTATTCAAAACTATACCTATTCCTGCTGACGTAGTTGGAAACTGGGCAGAAAATGAAATTCGTTATATGATAAATAATGCATTTATGGCTGGTTATTCTGATGGAACATTCAAACCTGATAATTTCCTTACTCGTGCAGAATTTGCCACTATGATTGTAAAGGTAATCAATCCCCCAATTTCTAGTAATCCTACTATTGCAAACCGTAGTTTTACAGATATTAGTGGACACTGGGCAGAACAAAATATCTTGAAAGCAGCTCGTGCTGGTTATTTATCAGGCTATCCAGATGGAACATTCTTACCTAATGACAAAATAACTAAGATGCAAGTAAACCTATCTATCTCTAATGGATTAGGATTAAGTGGAGGAACTTCTTCTATGCTAAATTTATTTACAGATAAAGCTGATATTCCTGCTTGGGCAACTACATCAATTAGTAATGCTGTTGGAAATCGTTTTGTAGCTAATCATTCTGATAAAAATTATTACCGTCCAAATTGGAGTAGTACCCGTGCAAATGCTGTTGTGGTTATGTATCAAGCCTTGCGTTATTTGAATCGTGCGCCCGAATTGTATAACTTTTATATTGTTGTACCAAGCAATCCAGTTTCTAAAATAGCTGCTATTACACAAGACAATAAGAATTTTGAAGTTACTGTTTATCCGAATCCTGTTCAGAATGAATTACGTTTTAATATATTTTCCAAGAATCCAATTGAATATGTAATTTATGAAGTTGCTTTAGGTAAAGTAGTAAAACAAGGAACTTTAGATAGTTCTAGAAAAGTAGATGTTTCTACCCTTACTTCGGGAATTTATATTGTCAAAGTTTCAGTAGATGGAATTACACATACAAAGAAAATTGTTAAAAGTTAATTGAAGATAGTTTAGCAATTCTTTTTAATCAAAAAAGTCATTCTAAACTAATAGAATGACTTTTTTGATTTTTCACAAATCATAAAAAACTAGAGTTTTATTTAATTCGTTTCCACAAAATTTGTATCCAGTTGTTTTCCTTTTGGATATTTGATAGTATATTCCAATTTGAATTTCTTAGAATCAGAAGCAGGAATTTCAGTATTCCAAATGACTTGACCAGTTCTAGAATTTAGCTCTCCACCACTTATATTTTCTGTTTCTACTTCAATTCGACTATCCATAGAAAGAGGAATTTGGTCAATGATTTTCACATTTACTTTGCGACTCAAATTATTTTTCACAATAATTTCAAAGGCTTTAGATTCTCTTACATTTGAACCTATGAATTTTCTTTTGTTTTTATCTTTGAGTGTAATTCTTTCAGCTACAATTCGGCTATCTTTTCCTAAAGAAACAGCTAATGTATCGCCTGAATTTTGAGTATCAAGATACGTTTTGCCTACAAATTTATTCTCAAAATAAATATTTACATCGCCTGAAACAAGTTGATATTGCTGCCAGTCTGAAAGATTTGCCATTAAGAAACCTTCTTTATTTTTTCCTGCAAAGACAGTATATTGGTAATCGGTTGCTACTTCCATTTTCGAAACTTCTACAAGTTGTTTTCTTCCATCAGAAAGAATGGTATAAGGCAAACTAATTTCAAATTCGGAAGCTAAAGCCGTTTCTTTAACTGTTGTGTAATCTGCAATAGAGGCTGATTCTTCTACTTCAATATCATCATTATAACCTCCACCATCTCCCCAAGCTGCATCTGCTGCTGCTGCTTTTTCTGCTCTTGCATATTGTGCTTTTTGATCTTTAAATACTGCAACAGGCTGATAAATTTTCAAATGTTGAGCATAAAATTCAGGTGTTTGGGTGCTTTGAGTTGGGTCGGCTGTCGATAAAGTCAAGTTTATATCTTTCCAATCAATTCCTGTGGTTTGGCTTACGTGTGCTCTATAGGAAATTTCCATCGGCTCTCCCACCTCTTTTGCTCTCAAATCATAAATTGGATTCCAAGAAACATGTGTAACTAAATATTGTAACATAAACTCTACACTGACAGCAGATTTAGCTTCCAAACTCACAATTACTTCTCCTGAAGGAATATCAACTGACAAATCAAAACTAGAATTGGTACTTTGATTTAGCATACGAGACAAATCACTTTGCAGACGGCTTATAAGCAAGTTATTTTCAGCTTGTTCTTGATTTGTTTCTCTGATTTCTTTGCGAACTGTCGAAATTCTTTTTCTAACAAAATCTGCCATTGCAGCTAGTTCAGTAGGAGTAAGTGGACGTGTTTGGCTACTGATTTTTTGATTACTTACTAACAACTTTTCTTCATTTTGTAAAATTTGTAAGTTATCAGAAAGCTCTTTTTGATAAGTTCTTGCATTTTGGAGTGAATCTCTAATTTTTTCAGATATTTTCCATGCCTGTGGATTTCTACGACTCGTTATAGTTGGCTGAACCGAAAAAATAGTTACTTGACTAGAATTAGCTGAAAGCTGAAAGCTACTTTCGATAAGTTTGGGGGAAAGTCCTGTAAAAATAATTTCGTTTTTTCCTGCTTTTAGATTTGCTTTTGCCAAGCGTGTAATTTGCGCTCTGCTTCTAAATGCAGTTACAGCTTCAATTTTGCTGGTTACAGGTTGAGAATTTAGGTTTTGAGAGAATACAAAATTTGTTTGTAAACTGAGAAAATAAATTGATGCAACTAGAATGAGGGATAGACATAATTTGGAGTTTTTCATAAGAAAGTAGTAGTTTGATTAATGATTTTAACAAAAGCTCTATTAAAATAAAAACAATAAGATTAAATAAATTGGTAAATACAACCTTATTCTTTTTGGGTTTTCTATCAATTAGATGAAATAGCTCTCTCTATTCCATAAATAATTTTATAAAAAATAAAATTTGGTGATAATAAATCAGTTTTTATAAAAAAAATCAAAAACCTATATAAAATTCAAAATCACTGAAATTTTACTTTCATATTTTAAAAAAAAGTTTTTTTATCACTAAAAAAAGAAATATTGATTTTATGTTGAATTGATAGTAAAAAAAATTAGAAAAACACTTTTTTTTACTTAAATTATAAACAGTTGTTAGCTTCTTAACCATGGCAACTAAGTAATTCATTTTCTATCACTTATAAATCCTATTTTTAAATATGAAACTAATAAGATTACTACAAGTTTTTGGAATTTTGCACTTTTACTTATTCTAACACAAAATTACTAGAAACAATTTGGAATACAGGAGAATTAAGCACCCTCTTTGTTCATACAAATATTTTTTTTTAGTTTCTTTCACATAAAACCTCTTTAAATATCATGAAACAACCTTTATTTTTTGAAGCTGTAAAAGCAAAGCAAAAAGTAATTTTTAGCATTGCAAGTTATTATTTACCCGAAAAGGAAAAGATTAAAAAGAATCTAGTATACAAATTTATTCTATTTATTTCTTGCTTTATTTTCTTTACTCAAAGTATTCAAGCTCAATATACAGAACTCACAGCAGGAGGAACATCTCCTCTTAATTTTTCAAATACTTTATTTGAGCTTGGTGATTTTCGTACAAGTTTTCCCATAGACTATGATGTTGATGGAGATATGGATTTTTTAGTTGTTAATACTGGAGCATCTACTTGGCATTTAATTAGGAACGACGGAGGTGGAAGCTTTAGTGAACAAACAGGAACAACCATCAGTCTAAGCATAGCTAATGCTACTGAATTTCTTACATTTGATTACGATGGTGATGGAGATACGGATATTTATGACCCTGTAAAAGGAACAGATGGTCAAGCTGCTATTTTTCGTAATGATGGTGGGGGAACTTTTACAGAACTCACAGCAGGAGGAACATCTCCTCTTAATTTTTCAAATACTTTATTTGAGCTTGGTGATTTTCGTACAAGTTTTCCCATAGACTATGATGTTGATGGAGATATGGATTTTTTAGCTGTTAATACTGGAGCATCTACTTGGCATTTAATTAGGAACGACGGAGGAGGGAGCTTTAGTGAACAAACAGGAACAACTATCAGTCTAAGCATAGCCAATGCTACTGAATTTCTTACATTTGATTACGATGGTGATGGAGATACAGATATTTATGATCCTGTAAAAGGAACAGATGGTCAAGCTGCTATTTTTCGTAATGATGGTGGGGGAACTTTTACAGAACTCACAGCAGGAGGAACATCTCCTCTTAATTTTTCAAATACTTTATTTGAGCTTGGTGATTTTCGTACAAGTTTTCCCATAGACTATGATGTTGATGGAGATATGGATTTTTTAGCTGTTAATACTGGAGCATCTACTTGGCATTTAATTAGAAATGATGGAGGAGGGAGTTTTAGTGAACAAACAGGAACAACTATCAGTCTAAGCATAGCTAATGCTACTGAATTTCTTACATTTGATTACGATGGTGATTGGGATATAGATGTTTATGACCCCGTAAAAGGAACGGATGGTCAAGCTGCTATTTTTCAAAATACAAACTCTCCCCCAGCTCTATCTTCAAGCACACCTACCGACGGAGCAACAGACTTTCCAGAAAATGCAGATTTGGTACTCAACTTTAATGAAACAGTAACTTTAGGTACTGGAAATATAGAAATTAGAAGAGTAAATGACAATAGTGTTGTTGAAGCTATTGATATTACTTCTACTACATTATTAGGGGCAACTCAACTTACCATTAATCCTGCAAGTAATCTACCTACTGGTATAGATTTGTATATTCATATAGATGCAGGTGCTGTAATAGACACTGAAAGTGAAATTACAGTTTCTTTAAGAAATCAACCAACCACTTTGAATTTTCGGGCTATACTTGTAAATAATCCCCCTACAGTAACCACAACAGCTCAAGCCAACGTAACAGCTACCACAGCCGATTTAGGAGGAAATGTAACTTCTGATGGAGGTGCAACAGTAACAGAAAGAGGAATTGTGTGGGGAACAAGTACAACACCTACTACTTCAAATAATAAAGTACAAATAGGAACTGGAACAGGTGTTTTCAATCAAAATGTAACGGGGTTACCTTCTGCTACTACTGTTTTTGTTCGTGCTTATGCAATCAATAGCGAAGGAACTTCGTATGGAAATCAGATTAGTTTTACTACACTTACAGCTTTTTGTGCACCTAGTCCAGGAGTATATGATTTTGACTCATCACCATCAGGAAATCTAATTGGTAGTGCTCCAGTTGGAACTGCATCTGCTACTGTAGAATGTTGGACTTTTGAGGTAAATTCAAGTGGACCTGTAACTATAAATTTAGCTGCAGGTGGAGGACCTAATCCAGGAGGTTTGGGAGATCAAGTTATTAATCTAACTCGTTCAGGTACTACTGACGAATTAACAAATGGAATTTTTAAAAGCAATGATGGTAGTGAGTTTAAACTTAATAGTGTTTATCTTCGTCCAAATAGTGATGCTAATTCTGATTTGACTATTATAGCATACAGAGATGGACTTAGTGTAGCAGGTGCTACTCTTACAAATTCAAATATAGCAAATAACATATGGTCATTATTTGACTTAACAAGTAATCCTAATTTTAATAATATAGATGAAGTACGGATTACACATAGTGGTAGTATTTATGCAGCAGTAACTATTGACGAGATAAATATAAGTCCTGCTATCATAAATACCCCTCCTACAGTAACCACAACAGCTCAATCAAACGTAACAGCTACCACAGCCGATTTAGGAGGAAATGTAACTTCTGATGGAGGTGCAACTGTAACAGAAAGAGGAATAGTTTGGGGAACAAGTACAACACCTACTACTTCAAACAATAAAGTACAAATAGGAACAGGTACAGGGGTTTTCAATCAAAATATAACAGGCTTGCCTTCTGCTACTACTATTTTCGTTCGTTCGTATGCTATCAATAGTGAAGGAACTGCTTATGGAAATGAGATTAGTTTTACTACGCTTTCTGCCTGTTCTGCTCCCACAGCTCAAGTAACCAATCTATTAGCAGGAAATAACCCAACAGTTAGTACATTAGATGTTGTAAGTTATGATGCACCAACAGGAGGATCAACAGGTTATGTCATTAAAATAAATAGTACGAATGGTTTTACAGCTCCTACTAATTCAGCAACTCTTCCAACAGCAGATTTGAGTTGGAATGATGCAGGAGAACAGGTAATTTATGCAGGTACTTCCACGAATCCAAATATTGTAGTTACAGGATTAGATCCTAGTACACAGTATTTCTTTAGAGTCTATTCCTATAATGATTGTGCAGGAACAAATACATTTGAAATAACTGGTACTGGAGAAGCAGAAACTACCCTTACACTTCCATTACTTGCTGCCACTATTACAAGCATAAGTTGTTCAGGAGGAAGTACAGGAGCAATTGATTTAGATGTTTCTGAGTTTAGTGGTAGCCAAACGTATGCTTGGTCAGATGGTGGAGTTACTACTCAAAACCGTACTGGACTTTCAGCAGGGGAGTATGAAGTTACTATTACTGATGGAGGAACAGATTATACAGCTACTTATGAAGTAGGCTATGATTTAACGTGGACAGATTTGACTGAGTTTACTCTAGTAGATAAAAGACTTACTAAATCTACAGCTACAACTGGCTGGACAAGCAAAGCCTTTTCTGAAGAAAAAATAATTGCTAATGGAGGAATTGCCTTTACAGCAGAAGAAAAAGATGCTTATAACTATATGATCGGACTCTCTTACTACAAAGGAGCTGTCGGATATGCTAGTATTCGTTATGCTATTTATCTTACAAATGCTGGAAGTATCGTGGTTTATGAAAATGGTGTTGTATATGGTGTTGGAGGTACTTTTGGCACCTATCAAAATGGCGATATTTTCAGAATAGAGCGTACAGGAACAACCCTTGTATATTCTAAAAATGGCACTCCATTTAGAACAGTTGGAGGCGTTGCAGCAGGTGATTTAATTGCTGATGCCACTATGTACACACCCAATGGACGTATTCCTCAAGTTCAGTTTACAAGTTGTCCTATTGCTTTAGAAATTACCTCATTTACTTCTAATACTTGTCCTACCGATGGAGCTGGTGCTGCAACAGCAACTCTACTTGGTGAAGCACTTGCTACTACTTATGCTTGGTCTAGTGGAGAAAATACAGCAAGTATTTCAAATAAAAACACAGGCATTTATTCAGTAACAACAACAGGTGTGTATGGAACTCGTACAAAACACGTAGCTATCGGATATGAAGTAGATTTTGAGAACCAAGCAAACGTAAGTAGTGCAGGTAATGTTCTTACAAAAACAAATGCTACAGGCTGGACAAGTGGAGCAAACTCTGCTTCGACACAACAATTAGCTGCTACTGCCAATGGTTGGGTAAGTAATACTATCACCAGCAATACAAGTTCTTATATGATAGGTTTAGCAAAACCAAATACAGCTGCCTCTTATACTTCTATTGATTATGCGTGGTACTTTGTAGGAAACTCTAATGCAGTTCCAAGCTATAATAAAAATCCTGGTACAGCAGTAGCCTACCAAAAAGGAGATGTATTTACAGTAGCAAGAGAAGGAAGTCAAATGAAATTCTATAAAAATGGAACTGTAGTACACCAATATACTATTAATGCTACTGAAACATTAGTCGCTGATGTAGCTATTAATTCAGGCAGTACAGGAGAAGTACAAGTTTCATTTTGTGGAGCAACAGGTGGAAGTCAAACCTATACAGCAGCCGTTACAGGAATCGACTGTGGAACTGGAGGAACTGCTGGTACTATTGATATTACAGCAACAGGTGCAACTTATGTATGGTCAAACGGAGCTAATACAGCAAATATTACTGGACTCAGTGCAGGAACTTACCAATTAGAATTGACCAAAGATGGAATCACCTATAACGCTTCTTATCTCATTGGCGCACCTCTAACGTGGACAAACCTAACAAATCTAGCCCTAAATGCAAATGGACAATTAGACCATACAAGCACAACAGGATGGAACACTAATGCAAACTCTACTCAGAAAGTAATCGGAAATGGGGGAATTGTATTCAATGTAGATAATGCAACTACTTCTTCTTTGATTGGACTGTCCAAAAAAGAGAATGGAACTGCATTTAATTCTATAGAATATGCGATCTACACTACTTCTAGTGGAAAAGTATATGTAGTTGAAAAAGGAGTTAATAAAGGGGATTTTGGAAGCTATCAAACAGGAGATGGATTCAAAATTGAACGAGTAGGTACAGAAATACGATATAGTAAAAATGGCTCTGTATTTTATACTAGCACAAGCGTAACAACACAAGATTTAGTCGTAGATGCTGGTTTATACACAGCAAATACCACACTTCCTAAAGTTTTATTTATCAATTGTGCTTTAGATCTAAGTATTTCAGCTCCTTTATTGGATTGTGGAGTTTCTACTGGCTCAGCTACTGCTACAGTGACAGGAGGAACGTTTGCTACTACCTATATATGGAAAAATGCTGCAAATGCAACAGTAAGTACCACTAATACACTGAGCAACCAACCTGCTGGATATTATACAGTTACAGCAAGTGGAGCATTTAGTAGTATTACAAAAAATGTAGTACTGAGTTACCCTGTTGATTTTGTAGTGGAAGCAGATGTAACAACAAGTGGGGCAACAGTAAACAAAACCACAGGCACTACTGCTTGGGATGCAGGAGTACATACAACCAATACCTTGGCTGCAAATCAAGACGGATTTGTAGAAAATACAGTGGCTCAAAATATATCTTATATGTTTGGATTAACGACTCAAAATACAACTCCTTATTTCAGTTCTATTAAATACAGATGGTATGTACTTGCAAATGGAAAGGCAATTGCAGGATACACGCCTTCTTCTGGGGTAATTATTGACTATCAAGTAGGAGATAAATTACGTGTAGAGAGAGTAGCCAGTGTAATAAAATATTTCCATAACAATGTAGAAATAACACAACAAAGCATAGATGCAAGTGAAGAGTTGATTGCTGATGTAGCTATTTATACACCAAATGGAAATGCAGGGAGTTACAAAGTATCATTCTGTCCTAATCCTGCTACTAGAATTGCAACAAAAGTAAAAGCAAATCAAAATGAGTTTGAACAAGATACATTCAGTGTTTATCCAAATCCGAGTACAGGAATAGTGAATGTACGTTTTGGAACTGCTTTAGTAGCAGATACACAAGTAACTGTTTTTGATGGAATTGGTAGAAAAGTAAGCTCTCAAACCTTTCAAAAAGGAAAAAATGAGTTGAAAATAAATCTTACCAATCAACCGAAAGGAATGTATCTCATTCACTTCAATCAAAAGGGCGCTACCTATTCAAAATCAATTATTATTCAATAGATGGTTTGTTTTAAATATAAAGTAGTTATACAAAACCTTTGCTCTTTGAGTGAAGGTTTTTTTATAGACATTTTATCTCTATTTCCCTTTTGATTAAATTTACTCTGATTTATATATCGTCAGCAGGGCAGGTTTATGAAAAATAGTTGAATTTGTAAAAATGAATTGTGCTTATATTGAAAATAAAGAGTTTGAAGAGGATTTGATAGAACTCATTAAAAAGGATTTCAAAACGCTTGGTTCAGTTTCAAATAGATATTCTTACAGGTTAAAAAGGTGTTTTCATTTATTAAAAAATGGAAAGTAGAATTTAAATAGTATTTTTGTTTTTTATAATGAAGTCAAAACCTATCAAACTCTATTTCATAAAATGAAAAAATATAATTTCGTTTTCTATATGTTGTTACTGTTTATCTGTTTATTTGCTTTTTCGGCTAAAGCACAACAGGCAAGCAAAACTATGCAAGAAGGTCAAAGCTATTTTGCTAACAAAGAGTATGACAAAGCATTAAAGAAGTTTCAGAAAGAGTATAAGAAAAATCCTTCTATAGCAGTAAAATTTTGGATCGCTAATACCTATGCAGAGATGAAAGATATTTTACAAGCAAAACCACTTTTTTTAGAAATTGCAACTACAGATGCACCAGAACTAGGTATGGCATTAGTAAATCTTGCTAATTGTTATGTTTCTTTAAAACAAGTTGATAGTGCTCATTTCTATTATGATAGAGCAATTAAAGAGTTTGCTCAAATGGCAAGTGGTTATTTTAATAAAGGACAACTTCTTTATAGCCAAAGCAAATTTGAAGAAGCTAAAAATAACTTTGATAAAGCTATCGAAATCGAAACTAATAATTGGTGGTATTATCAGAAAAGACTTGAGGTATGTTTTGCTTCACAAGATTTTGAATGTGCATTGAAAGATTTGATAAAAGTGAAAGCATTAAATCCAAAAGCTCAGAATGAAATGAATTTAGCTTATTGCTATTCCATGTTGAAAAAATATGAAGAAGCTGATTCAGTTTTTCAAGTAATTTATAATGATAAAGATGCTTTATTTTTAAATAATTATGGGTTGAATAAGCATAATATGGGCAATAGTGAAGAAGCAAAAGAGATTATTAGTAAATCCTTAGCTATCAAGCCTACTAACTCATACGCATATCGTAACCTTGCAATAATTGCCATTGATGAAAAAGATATGGAGAAGGGGTGTGAATATTTGAATAAAGCCAAATCATTAAATTTTGAAAAAAATTATGGAAAAGAAGTCAATCAATTATTAATTAAATACTGCAATTAAACTTTAAGAAAAATGAAAAATATCTTAATAGTATTACTTACTCTCATACCAATTACAGCTTTTGCTCAAGACAAAGAAAGTGTTGATTTGAGATGGAAAATTCAAGAAAATGAAGAACTCAGTTATAAGACAGCTATGAAAGAAATGGATAGTTCTTATATGGAAATGGATTTTGGAAGTCTTTTCAATTCTCTTTCTTCTAATAAGAAAGAAGGATTGTCAGAATCACAAAAATTATTTAATCAATTAAATAAGGTAGTAGCTGATATGGATTATATCACAACTTTACATAAAAAACAAAAAGGAGTTATAGACATTCAGATGAAAATGTATAATAGAGAATCTGATTCAGAAATTGAAAATGATACGATCAGAGGAACAAAGACTATTCTTAGAATGATGAGTGCGATGAATAAAGGTGTTGTATTACGTGGCTCTGTACTTGAAACAGGAGAAATTCATAGTTTTTGGCTTCAAAGCCGACAAAAGAATTTAATCTCTGTTTTATTTGAATTGCCCAATAAACCTGTAAGTATAGGAGATACTTGGAAACTTGATGTGAATTTTATTACCAATGATCAAAATTTTGAGTGTGATAGTGCTTATAAGATAAACGAAGTTACTTTAGTAGATATAAAAATGATAGATGGAGAAAGGATTGCAGTGCTAAAATATAACGTAGAAGAATATGTAAATGGCATTTTTAATTCTCCTAGTTTTTTTGAAAGTGATGGAAAAAAAGATACAATGATGAGATTTAATCATCAAGCAATTGCTGAATTTTCGATAGATAAGGGAAGATGGATTTCGTATAATGGAATTATGTCTTTAGAAGCAAAAGGAGTAATGAATGCCAACAAAAAAACAAAATTTACATTATTACCAGAATAAAAAGAGAACGATAAATAGTAATAATAAATAAAAACGACTTGAGAAGTTATATTTTTCTCAAGTCATTTTTTTTTGTAAAAAATAAAATCAACAACATTATGGGTAGTGTGTATGTTTTATGACTTTATAGGGCAAACTTCAGAATCTAAATTACTTTTTACCTATTCACTATTTTTTGTAAAAAAGTTTTTTTAGAGATACTTGGTTTCATTCCAATTTGCCTTTATTTTTTAATCTTCTTTACAGAAAATATGAACAAAACATACAGTAACCTCAGAAAAGGAGCATTTTACATAGCTATTGTGCTTAGCGTACTCATTATTATTTCTAGCATTTTATCTTTAATCTATGATATTCCAAGGTGGTATTTAAAGGTATTGGACTTTCCTAGAATGATACAGTTTATTTTATCTATTATCATACTTATCTATTTTGTCATTATAAAACTTCGTTGGAACAAACCTACTATTCTTTTACTTACAGGACTTATTTCAGCAGTTTTGATTCAACTTAGTGTAATGGCTCCCTATCTATTGTGGTCTAAGGAAGTTCCAAGTGTAGAAACTATATCTGTTGATGAAAAAAATACAGTAGGAATACTTTTGGGAAATGTCCTTATTACTAACAAAAACTCTTCTAAGTTTTTAGAAATAATAGAAAAAGCAGACCCAGATATGATATTGGCTATGGAAGTAGATGATTGGTGGGTAAAAGAACTACAAAGTTTGGAAAAAGAATACCCTCATACGATGAAGATACCATTAGATAATGCCTATGGAATGGCTCTTTATTCAAAATTTCCATTGAAAGATTCTGAAATAAAATATTTGAATCTTTCTAAAGTTCCTTCTTTTCATGCACTTGTAACACTGCCATCAGGAAAAGTTTTTAAGTTTTATGGAGTACATCCAGTAGCTCCTATGCCAAGCGACAAATACCCTGATAATGTAGGAGAAATGAAAATGATAGAGGAGAATAAAAAAGAAGAAAAAGAATTGCTTAGAATAGCAGATTTAGTAAAGAAAGATAACTATCCGTCGTTAGTAGGAGGAGATTTTAATGATTTGGCTTGGGGCAGAACAGAACGTTTGTTTGGAGAAGATAACACAAAACTGAAAGATGTCAGAATTGGTAGAGGATTATATAATACTTTTGATGCAACTTCTTATTTTTTGAGATGGCCTTTAGACCATTTTTATGTTACTGAAAAAATTTCAGTTGTAGAGTTTGAACGATTAGAAAGTTTTGACTCCGACCATTTTCCTCTTTATGGAAAGTTTCTTATTGAATAAGATTTGCTAATCATGTTCTATATTCTAAAAAGCGATTTGAGAATTTATACTTTTCTCAAATCGTTTTTTTCATGCTCTTACTTTCCTATACAGAACTTACCAAATATATTTCCTAAAATTTCATCGTTTGAAACTTCGCCAGTAATTGCTCCTAGATGTTCTAAGGCTGTTCGCAAATCTAAAGAAAGCAAATCGCCTGAGAAACCCATTTCTAAGGCATTCAAAACATCTTTTAATGCAAAACTTGCACCTTTCAGACTTTCGTAATGGCGTGTATTGGTAACGAGCGTATCGCCTGCATGGAAACTATCAGCTTGAATGACTTCCAAAATTTTTATTTTTAGCTTTTCAATATCTTCTTTGTCTGTTGTATTGTTGGCTTGTGTAAAAATAGTAGCTGATTTTTCTATCCATTCCTTGAGTTTGTTGTACCACTCAAAGTTATTTTCTTCTTCAATTTTAGACCAAAAATCAGCTTTATTCAAAACAAAAAGTGTATTGATATTCAGCTGCTCAATTTCCTTTATTTCTGTAAAAAACTCTTCTTTTGTAATATTTCCATTAAACAATTCAGACAAATCAATTACATACAAAATTAGCGATGCCTCACTCATTTTTTTTCTTGCTCGCTCTACTCCAATCGATTCTACTTTATCGTCTGTATAACGCAATCCTGCTGTGTCTATAAAACGAAATGCAATTCCTTCAATACTTATTTCATCTTCTATAAAATCTCTTGTCGTTCCTGCAATTTCTGAAACGATAGCCTTTTCTTCATTCAAGAGAGCATTTAAAAGTGTAGATTTTCCTGCATTTGGTTTTCCTGCTATAACAGTCGGAACTCCATTTTTAATAGCATTTCCAAGCTCAAAAGAACTTAAAAGCTGTTCTATAACTGTCTGAATTGTTTTTACTAAGGCTGTCAATTTTTCACGCTCGGCAAACTCTACATCTTCTTCGCCAAAATCTAATTCTAACTCTATCAAAGAAACAAAATCAAGAAGTTGCTGGCGAAGTTCTTTTATTTGAGAAGAAAAACCACCACGAAGTTGAGAAATAGCTACTTTATGTGATGCTGCCGAATCTGCTGCAATCAAATCAGCAACAGCTTCAGCTTGTGCCAAATCAAAACGACCATTCAAAAAAGCTCTTTGTGTAAACTCTCCTGCTTTTGCATAACGAACAGGCGAATTATCTAAAAAATTCTGAACAATTCGTTTGACAATAAAAGGAGAACCATGACAAGAAATTTCGACTACATTTTCTTTCGTAAACGAATTAGGAGCTTTAAAAATAGTTACTACTACCTCATCCAAAATTTCATTTTCAGGATTTCTAATTGTTCCAAAATGAACGGTATGCGTTTTTTGTTCTACTAGATTTTTACCCTTAAAAAATGTCTGTGTATGCAAAATAGCATCAGCCCCAGAAAGACGAACAAGCGCAATTGCACCACGTCCAGCAGGTGTAGAAAGAGCAATAATAGTATCAGAAAAATCAGTGAATTTCATAAATAGAAGTAGAAATATTTGTTGGTATCGTTATGTTAGGGAATGTAAAATGAATAAATTTACACTTTGAAAAATTCACATTACTAAACAGGGTTGAAACCCTGTTCAATTAAAAAACAACCTTTTGTGTTTTTTTATAAAGATGTATTTTCAAAAATAGGCTATGAATTATAAATTGGACAGGGTTTTAATCCTGTTTTTATTAAAATTCCAACAAAGGCTTGTTGATAAATTATTAAAAAAATCTGTATTAAACGTTATCACGGTTATTTACAGGTCTAATAATCAATTAGTTATAGAAAAACAAAACACTCTTATTTTTCCATAGCGACAGGTTTGCAAACCTGTCGCTATGGAAAAATGAACATTACTAAATTAACCGTGATAATGTTTATTAATCTTGTATAATCCGTAAAATCTGTGTTCCATAAAAACTAAAAATCCTTTCAAAACTATTTTAAAAGGATTTTGTGGTTGTTGGTGTCGCTATCGCTAAAACACCAACAACGGCATTTTTCTGTTTTTATAAGAAAGCCTTGATCTTCTACACTTATACTAAATATTTTTCTGTCAAAGTATCTTCTACTTTTCCAGTTTCTTGGTTCGAAAGTGTAACTAGATTTCCATCATCTAATGTCAAAACATTTACATCTTCACTTTTGAGAAGTTTTCCTTTTCCTACAATTTTGTTGAGTGTATCTACCATTTGAGAAGAATGTGTAGAGAAAACAAGTTGATTTTCAGGATGAGAAGTAGCAAACCAAACCAAAAACTCAGTAAGAGTTTCATGTAAATCTGTTCGTACTTGTGCTTCAGGGTGTTCGATAAAGCGCAAAACAGGTTTCTGACGAAGAGCAGCCAAAAACAAATCTTGAATCATACGGATAAGTTCTTGTTGATGCGTTGAAGCGTTTTGAAGATATACGTATTTTTCAGGAAGCTCATAAAATATTTTTTCTCCAAAAGTATCTGTCTGATATGTTCCTTGAAGAAGCTGAGCAATTTGTGTGCTTGTCGAATCTATTGTCAGATTTGCATCTGTACTAAATTTCATAACATCAAAAAATACATCTTTTAGCGTTGCATTTCTTTTAAAAACAGGAAGTACATTATTTTTGATATGCTGTACAAAACGCAAATGAAAAAGTTCGTGTTCGGAATCGAAACGTAAAAATCCTTTGCTTTTAAGTGTTTGTTCCATTTCATCAAAAAGCGTTTGAACACGATTTCCGATAGCAAACCAAACACTTCTATTATTTGGAATATAAAGTTCTTGTGTATTATCTCCAAAAACAATATTTAATCTAGCTCTGAGCGCATCTAAAACTTCTTGCCATTCTGTCGAAGTGCTATCTAAACCTTTATTTTTGAGTTCTACTAATTCTTCAACAGCAGCAAAAGAGTTATCTAATATTTTATCTCCAAAATCATCTACAAAAAATAAATCTAAATCATTATTATCATTGATATAAAAACAAACTAACTCGCCAGAAGGTGTATAATAATCAATTGTAAAATCTGCTAAGTGTCTTGTAGAACCAAAATGATGAACAAAAGCAATTCGGACAGCTTGTTTCATACGTCCAAAGAAATTGTGTCTAAAAATCTGTGGTGCATTAGCAGAAACTTCGTTTATAATTTCGTCTTGTAAGTGATGCATAAAATAAGCTACTTTCATAAGTGTACTTTTCCCACAAGTATGTTCGCCTACAATGACATTAAACTTACGCAAATAAAGGTCTGCTTCTTTAATCTGTTTAAAATTCTTGATGTGTATTCTTTCCATAATCTATCAAAATAAATAGTAAATAAATAATGAGTTCAAGCAAATGCTAATACAATCACTTTTCTGTATCTTTGAATATTAAAATTAATAATCTATCAAAGACAAATATAAACTAAATTTTGCAAATGTAAAAAAAACTGTTTTTCATCTAAAACTGATTCAATCTAATTTCTAAAAACTGATATTCTAATGGATTTTGAAATTATAGGTGAATATATTATTTTTCTCCTGTCAAGTATCTTCTCATTTCTTTTTCTAATAGTAATCGTTCTCCCATTGTTAATGATTCTATATCAATCAAGATACGGTAATCCATGGGTGCGCCTTGTGCTTTTTTGAAAAGTGTATTTACAGCATCTATAGGTTCAACAATATTACTCATTATCAAAACCAAACCTTGTGCTGTCACCATGGTTAGTTGTCCATCAGTTGGATTGACTGAATTCATGATAGGCAAAAGCTCATTGATATCTGCTTTAGGCGTTATTTGTTCGAAGGCTTTTATCCCAAAAAGACGAGTAGAATATGAAATATTGCTTTCCCTAAACTCAATCTGTGTTTTACTAAATGAGGCTGACAAAACAAAACCTATCCAAACAACACCAGCAATTATAAAAGAGGAGTAAAAAAGAGCAAAGGCAATTCCAAATCCTTTTTTGGGAAGTACCCAATTTTGTAATAAAAATAAACCTCCAAAAGTCAGAATACCTACCAAAGCAATCCAAAAGACATTATAGGTGTTGTTCCAAATAGCCATATCATCGTTTCCTTGTCTAACAATACTGATATTTATAGGACGTGGAAGATCATAAGTAGGCTCTGTTATTTGCACAGAATCTGGCAATAAAGAGATTTCCATGAGTGGGTATGCATAAGCAATTTCGACATTATCAGCATTGAGAAACTGCCTAGAAAAATTTGCATAACTTTTATCTTCTGGATTGCTAACCAAATGGACAGGAAAGGAAACAGTTGTTCGAAGTTTGTTCACTAAATCTTTCAAAACCGTTTTTTCACTATAAATTCCTAATTCAATGGGTTGCAATCCCCAACGGACTAGCGAAATACTGAGCGTAAGTTCTTCTCTAGAAAATAGTTTTCCTTGTCGGATTGTCCAATCACGCATCACTTCAATATGACTAAAGTTATCGAAAGGAATTGATGTCTTGACTTCTTCACCAAAATATTTGCGTTCCAAAACTATGAGTGCTGACTGTTCTTTGTCTATTATTACTTTCTTTGTTTTGCCCACTTTCAAATCCATTACTCCTAAAGCCATTAAAGTAAGACCAAAAATCA
This sequence comes from Bernardetia sp. MNP-M8, assembly GCF_037126285.1. Classification (NCBI taxonomy): domain Bacteria; kingdom Pseudomonadati; phylum Bacteroidota; class Cytophagia; order Cytophagales; family Bernardetiaceae; genus Bernardetia; species Bernardetia sp. MNP-M8. The sequence continues at coordinate 3,523,625 of NZ_CP147012.1, read as the reverse complement.
ACCAAAAAAAACGTATTTTTTTATATATTTTCCTAAAAAATATAAGTCCTATAAAGACACAAAAAAAACCTACTCCAATAACTGCATAAGCAGGAACAAGAGAAGAGATAAAAATAATTTGATTATCGGTATAAATCGTATCCATTAGAACCAATTAAAAATTAAAAATTACGTATAAACAGTCTCAAAACTCTATTTAGTTAATTAAAAGGCACAATTACAAAACGATTGGGCTTCAGTTCCTTATTAAACGTTTTGAGTAGGCTAGAATCGTTTAAATTGTGATAATATTTTTTGGCAATGCTTGTCCAAGTTTGTTTTTTTTCTACAAAATGCACGCCCTTGATAGGAACAATATACCACATTTCACCCAAAACTCTATTACTTTTTATTGATTCTGAATTTTCAATATTAAAAGCACGAGCCAAGTTAGACGAAGAACCATATCTTCTTTCCGAATCTTTATAGAGTGCATACAATCTAAAATTTTGAGCATCGTAGGCATCAAAATAATTATCGTATACTTTTCGGTGCATCAGTGAATCTGAAATGCGTCTTTGTTCTACTTTTTCCTCAAACTCCAAAGCCAAATTTTGACTACTGGTTCTAAGGCTATCTAATTCTGCATTTAAAGCCTCATTTTCTTGTTGCCAAGCAGCTTTTTGTATCAAAAAAAGAAAAATAAGAAAGAGTGTAAGCCCAAAGACACTCAAAATAGTAATAATAGTAGTACGCTGACCCACAAAAAAGAAATTAAAATTTGTTGTATGAAATAGATCTAAAATAATAAGGCAAGATAAGAGACTGTTAGCAGAAATTCAAACCTTATTTTTTGAAAAAAAATTTCAATAAAAATAATAGCACAAGAAAAACGCCTCACTTCAAAAAAGTAAGGCGTTTATAATCCACTAAAATTAATTGCTATTACTTAATTTTTAACCACTCTATTTGTGAAACGAAAATCTTTTCCTGTAATTTCCACAATATAAAGTCCTGTTTTCAAGCGATTGGTAGGAAGTGTAATTTCTTCATTTCCATTTACAAAAACAGTTTGGAATGAAACTTCTTTTCCTTGATTATTAAATATACGAACTACTACATCTTGAGATTCAATAACAGATACTTGGAGTTTTGCATCTTGTGTAGTTGGGTTTGGGAAGATTTTAAATTCATTTACTGTATTTTGAATTGTCGTTTCTTCATTTTTTTTATCATTATTGTTACCAGCAGAAATTTTTGCCGTTCCTGTAATATTGATATGATAATCTTCTACTTCGCCATAACTAAATGTTTCACAAGAAGAAGAATTTGCATTGTATTTCATCGCAACACGCATACGAGTAGTTCCAGTTGAAGCTGTTGAAGGAACACTAATTGTTCCACTTACAGAGGAAGCATTTCCAGCCGAACGAGAATAAACTGTTTCATTGCTATCATTAAAATCGCCATCTCTGTTCCAGTCAATAAAGACTGTATACGCCTCATTATAAATCGTTCCAGCCCAAGCAGGATAAATAGTAATTGTTTGACTACTTCCTTTGCTTACTGTTGTGCTAAGATTTGTATAATCTCTGTATCCACCATTCGAACCCGAAGTATTATTGATTGAACCAAAAACTACTCGTTGAATCCATTCATCGGCAACACTGTTTCCTTTTGATGAACAGTAACCTGTAGGAGCAGAAGTATTTCCACCTCCTGTATCTCCTCCTCCAGTTGAGCCACCACTTACTGTATGATTTCCTGTGTAAGTAAATGTATCTTGTGAATATGAAGTCCATTCAGAAGTTGTATATGTTGTATTTCCAGTTGTTATAGTAGGCTTTCTAACCAAAGTAACATTCGCTCCAAAAGTAGCCGAACTATTAAAAACACCAACACCATCAATCAAAGAATTATTTTTAAAGAGTGCAACAGCATCATTTCCATTAAAAGTAACTGCACTAGAAGAAGTCACTAAATCAGCTTTTGCTTTAAGTGTTGAAGAAGCCGAAGAATAAACGATTACATACGTCTGACCTGCTGCCAAACTACCACTTAATGAAAGTTGAGAACCCCAGCTTCCAGAACCATTTGATTGTTTTTGAATAGAATAAGAAGAAAGACTAACCGAAGAAGAAGTTGGATTATAGATTTCTAAACCTTTATTGTTAGAAGAACCTTCAATATATTCAGAGATAAACAGTTCTGACCCTGTTGGTGGCGTTCCACCTCCAGTATCTCCACCTGTGTCTCCTCCACCTGTTCCACCACCAGATAAACTCCAAGCAATTGCTACTGTTTGAGGATAATCAATATATGGATTACGGTCGCCTTGATATTGTTCGATTTTATTATTTCTGTCTATTTCAGCAGCATCAACTGGGTCAGACAAATGCCATTGATACAAAACGTTAATATCTGCAACTTGACTCATTGAACCTGCTTGTGTTGGATACATGGTATAAAAATAGAAAATTGCACGAGCAGTATTTCCTTTTTGGTCTTCACGAGGCTCAAATGTTTGATTTGCATATTCGCTATACGCATTGATATTTGAGTTGGGAACAGAAGTTTGTTGTGAAGAATTATACATCCATTTTTCAGTTTGAGAATCATTTATTTCTGCAAACGGATAATTTGAGCGTGTACCATTCCAATCTACATAAGTAGGAAACAAATGATGAATATCTGAAACCATTGGTTCGGCTTTTCCAAAGAAACTTTGAGGCACTGTATGTTCACAGTTGATAGGCATTGGGTTTGTGCCTGTTCCTCCATACGTCCAAGGCTGTACAAAACCTGAATAAACACAGGTAATTGAGTTATTTTTATTATCAATATTGTTGTACATATATCTTCTTGCTGTAGAATAGCCTAAAGTATTGTGTTTTCCATCATGATAATTTTGTTTGTACCAAGTTCTTAAAGCAGAACCAGATAGATTAGAAGGAGGTGGTGTTTGTGCTTGTACAGAAAAAGTAAAGCCAATAAAAATTAATAAAACAGAGATAAATTGAAAGTGTAAATTCTTAGTCATTTTTGAAAAGGGAAAGGGAACTTTGTAAATAAATTTTTATAGTAAAAGGGATATAAGAATTATGAAAATGTTTTTTGTAATTCTAATATTCCCAAAACTAGTCCCTTTGCTTTGCGCTTGCAATCAAAAAACAGTTAAGATAGTAAAGTGATTTTTATGTAAGAATTAGAATATTTTATTAGAGGTATGAGATAAATTCGTAAAGTTTTGTTATTAATTTGTTCATAGTAAAAGGGTTGATTACTAAGAAGTTAATGCGAACTTTGTAAAGTAAAAAATAGCTTAAAATACACTCAAAAGACTTCAAGTAACTTTTTTTTTAATTAGTATAGAAAATAATTACTGAATTTTGTGTGAACAAATTGTTAATTAAATCGCATATTATTATTTTTCAATTTTGATAAAAAACAACATAATAGTAAAGCGATTTTAACATTAACAACTATTTAATTTTGTATTTTTTGATTAATTCAGAATTCATATTCATTAATTTTGCCCTAAAATCAACTCTACTTTGATAATATTTGTATCTCTACAAGCAATCTAGAAATTAAAAAAAAATGGATTTACTCCTTGAACTCGCTTTTATTCTTTCCAAATATCCTCTCAAATCTTTAGACCAAGTTTTGCCTAGAGACTCCAAAATGAGAAAACTCTTTGATGCTGTTTCAAAAGGAATTATTCAAAGTGATGAAGAGGCTTCTCATTTTTTATATGAAACTTCGCCTTCTGATAAGCGTTATCTGATGCTCAAAAGAAATTTAATCAACAAACTTTTTGAGCTTCTGCTTTCTAGTGATTTGGAGGTTGAAAAAAAGATACGAAAAAGCAAGCGAAAAGATATTTTTAATCAAGAAGAAACCAAGTTTTTAGCAAATCAGTATTTGATTATTGCAGATAAATTACTCATTCAAAATGTCTATCATAATGCCGAAAAAATAATTGAAAGAGTTCGCCAAAAGGCAAAAGAATATCATTTGATAGAAACAGAATGGGAATGTGTACGTAAACTTCGTACTATTTATGCCTTAAAAGGATTTGCCAATGAAACCGAAAAATATACGTTGGAAGCCCAAGAGTTGAGAGAAGAAATGATTTTTTTGGATAATCTAAAAAGCTATTGGGAAGTGATGCAGGCTAAAACCAAATTTTTTATCGGACAATATTCTGAATGGGAAGCAGAAGCATACGCAGCCGAAAAACTAACTGAAAAATATTATAAAAAATCTGAGCAAAACGAAAAAAACACACATCCACTTGCTAAATTATATGGTTTTCGCTTCAGAAATACTCGTCTTTTACAAAGCCAACCCAAACTAGAAGATTTGCAAAAAAACACAAACGATTGGCAAGAACATTTTCAGACTTATCCTCATCTAAATACGCCCACACGCAATTTAGAACTTTTGATTGCCCAAATTTATACATATCGTTATGCAGGAGAATTTTCACAAGCCTTACAATTAATAAAAAAGGCAACCAAACTCACAACGTATCAAGCCTTTAATAAATTTAAGATTCAAGAGCTTTATTTTGATACACTTTTAAAAATAAACGAACCCAAACACGGTTACAAGCAAGCTGCTCTTATTTTATTAGAAGTTGTTGAAACGCCACAATTTGAAAGGCTTGATAAATGGGACAAATCTTCGTGGAGATTGCGTGAAGCCTATTTATTTTTGATTTTAGAAGACAAAGACCCAAAACTAGTAAAGAAATTCACACCTAATTTTTATAGAAAAAATCTACTCTTACAACTTCCCGACGAACCAATTACAAAAGATAAAACAGGCTATAATATCATCCGAATTTGGATAAAATTATTGTTTTTGTTTTATACTGGAATGGAAGATTTTATTTCAGAATCAAATAATTTTAGAAATTATTATCAGCGTCATTTAAAAGATTCGAAAGATGAGCGTTTGCGTCAATTTGTTTTATATTTAATAAAATTGGCTCAAAATGACTTTAATATTACTTTTTTGGAAGAGAATAAATTAGAACTACCAAAAGAAAATTATAATTTTACAGAGTTTGGTTGTTATGAAAGAATGGAAGAGTTGATTTTGAACCTTTGTAAGAAGATAGTTTAAGTTTTATTTTCTGTTTTGTTGCCAAAGCAGGATAAACAGAACAGAAATGATAATTAGAGAAATATAGAAGGCTATTTTGAAGTTTTTACAAAGCACTCATCACCATAAGACGTTTCAAAACCCACTTCTACTATTCCTTTTTTCTTTGAATATTTTATAGAATTTACAATCAGATAATCAGAAGAGAGTGTATGAGGTCTTACAGAAAAACTATAAATAGAATCTCCTTTTAGCATCTCTACTTTCTTTAAAATAATATCAGCTTCTCGCATGAATAATTCTGTTAGGCTAAATATTTTATTAGTTTTTCCTAAAGAATTTGAGTTAGTTATGAAAAGTATTTTATCTTCAATCATCTCTTCTCTTGATATCAAATGATTATGATAAAGAAAATAAATAGAATCTTCTGAACCAAATAAATTTGCACGAAAAAAAACAGTATCTCCTACATTTCTTACAAAACCAAAAGGTTCTATTTTTTTGTCAAAAATTCTATTTATATAAAGAGGACGATAGATTTTCTCATTAATATTAGTTTCCTTTTCACTAATACCAATGATAACTTTGCCATAATCGTAGGCTTTTCCTCTAAATTTAAGTTTATACGTTTTTAAAGTTTCACTATTTTTTATTGAAACACAAGACCATAAAAAAGCAAAGGCTAAAATTATGTAGGCTATTTTTTTCATAATTAAATTTATTTTGTAAAACTTTATTTCCTAACCAAATTTCCCACTTTATCATATCCAATTGTTCCAACAGCTACCATTTCTTGAATTGTCTTTCCTAGCACTTTTCCATCAATATTCAAAAAATGATTTGTTAGTTTGTAAATAGGAACTGAATCAGTAGCTATTTTTTCTAAAATCTGTGTCTTTAAATCTTCGCTTTTCTGATTTTGATTTGAAAAATTTAAAGCCTTTTTATTTTGGATACAATTATCACAAACCCCACAAATTTCATCAGTTTTTTCTCCAAAATAATGAAGTAAAATTTGTGTTCGACAGCGCATGTCATTGCTAACATAATTAATAACTGAATAGGCTTTTTGCAGAGCTTCCTTTTTTCGTGTTTCCAAAAGCTCCAAATCTAAAGGCAAATCATTTGCATTGTGGCGAGCAGTCAGAAAAGAAAGCTGAGGAACATCTTTTTGAGGTTGATAATCAATAATATTTTGCTGGGCTAAATAATTGAGTTGTGCCGTAACGTCCATTTTTGACATATTCAAAAACTTAGCTAAATTTTGTTCAGAAATAGAAATAAACTGCTGAAAAGCTCCTCCATAGGCTCTCAAAATTGCTTTAATAACTGTATCTGATTTTTGATTTGCAATTTGAAAGTTATAAAGCGTGGCATTATCTACCTTTATCCAAATTTTGGAAGGTGTATAAAAACTCTCCGAAAGCTGCAAAAAACCTTGTTCTTCCAAAATTTTGATAGAATTATAGGTTTCTATGTAGGGAATAGAAAAACGACGAAAAAATTCATCCATATCAAAATCAAAACTTTCCATTGGAAAACTTCCCACAGCAATTTTGAAATAATTGGCTAAGGCTTGATAGACTTTTTTAATAATTTCTTTTTCTGGATGCGCTTGTTTTGTTCTTTTTTCTAAATTTATTAAGTCATTTTTATCAAAAAGTGCAATGGCATACGCTTTTTTTTCATCTCTTCCTGCTCGTCCTGCTTCTTGATAATAGGCTTCTAATGAGTCTGGCAAATCGGTATGAATAACTGTTCTGACATCTGGTTTATCGATTCCCATTCCGAAAGCATTTGTAGCTGCAATGACACGAATTTTGCCATTTATCCAAGATTCTTGTACGTGATTTCGTTGTGCGTGTGTAAGTCCTGCATGATAAAAATCGGCAGAAATTTTTTGGCTACGCAACCAAAGAGCAATTTCTTTGCATTTTTTTCTATTTCTGACATAAATAATTCCTGTTCCTTTTACATTATTCAAGATTTGAAGCATTTTTTGGTTCTTGTTTTCTTCCAAAAAAGCCGAATACGATAAGTTTTCTCTAGCAAAACTCTTTGTAAAGACCTTGCTATTTTCTTTAAATTCTAATTTATCTTGAATATCTTGACGAACTTGTAAAGTAGCAGTAGCTGTAAGGGCAATACAAGGAACATTTGGAATTCGCTCTCTAATGGCTGCAATTTCCAAATAAGCAGGACGAAAATTATAGCCCCATTGAGAAATACAATGCGCCTCATCAATCGCCAAAAGACAAACATTCATTCTTGCTACTCGCTGTTGAAATAAATCTGTTTTGAGCCTTTCAGGAGAAAGATAGAGGAATTTTACATTTTTATTATAGACACAATTATCTAGTGTAATATCAATTTCTCGCTTTGACATTCCTGAATAAATCGCTTTTGCAGAAATTCCACGTCTAGAAAGCTGTTCTACTTGGTCTTTCATCAGCGCAATAAGTGGCGTAACAACAATACAAACCCCTTCCAAAGCCATCGCAGGAACTTGAAAACAAATCGATTTTCCTCCACCTGTCGGCAAAAGTGCAAGCGTGTCTTTTCCCTCCATAACAGAATCGATAATTTCTTCCTGCATAGCACGAAAAGCATCATAACCCCAATATTTTTTTAGAATTTGTTGTGGTAGAGTGGGCATTTTTATATTTTTTCTTACTTGGTGAGTTAGTTTTTACCTAAAATTACAAAAATACATTGTTCTTCCCCTCTTAGTAAGTAGTTGGAAACTATTTTTTCTTAAATTTGTAAAAATTAAAATTTATAAAAAAATCTATATGAATATTTATTGCAAATTTGTTCTACTTCTTGTCTTTAGCATTATATTCTTTAGTTGTGAGAAACAAGATATAGAAGAGGAACTGACTACTTATGAAAGAGGAGTTTTAGCGATTGTTAACTCAACTTATAATAATGAGGATAATGCTTCTGGGTCTAGTGACATAGCTCATTTTGCAGAAGATGGGACAATTACTTATGACCTTTTTAGAAAAGCTAATAACGGAGATAGTCTAAAACATATAAGTTCTATTTATGAAGGAGTAAACTCAATTTATCTTCTAGATTCTCGTAAGGTCATAGAAGTAGATAAGTTCACTTTTGAGCAAAAAAATATTTTTACAATCCTTGATGATTATGGTATAGCAAACTATATAGATATAAAGGATTTTACTTACATAAAAAAAAATGAAACAGCTATATTAATTACAAGAGATGATAGAGTTTTGTGGGTAAGTTTATCCAACAGGCAGATATTGAAAGATCTTACAGATAAACAATATTCTGAAACAATATTTAATAGCGATAAAAATGAACTCTTGGCTCTTGTAACAGGAAGATCATTATATATACCTTATACAATAGAACACCTAAATTCATCTACATTAAATACAGTGTCCGAAGTAGGAAATACAAGAAACACTAGTATTATAAAAGCTAGTGAAACTGCTCCCATAAGAAACTATAAACTAGATGGCTATCAGAATTTATGGACACAAGTGAAAGAGGTTAATTATATTACTTTGTCTTACTATTATGTAGAAGTTATTGTTCGATATGATGATGCTTCATCAAAAGTGTTAGACAATTATTTACCTGAAAGAAGGCTATATCAGCTAAAGAGGAACAATGAGAAAAGTGTGAATGTATATAATATAAGTAGAGTATCTAATTCATTTTATTATTTAGAAGGGCTGAGAAAGCTAAAAAAAATAGAGATCGCAGATATAAATAATAATGTTTATGCAATCAAAACACAACTTTCAGATTTGACAGGTAACGAGCCTGCTTTAGAAGAACTAGCTACTTCTTTTGTAGAACTTCCAATTCATACGCAAATAAGAAGAATTCACATAAATGAGAAAAACGGAGATGTAATTTTGTCTACTCATGAAAATAACATAGGCAACAATTTGCAAGAATATTTAGAACATTTGCAAATATATGATAAACAAGGAAATCTGAAAAAGTCTTATACATTAGAGGAAGAATCAAAAAAATCTACTAGAAAACTTGAATTAACTGGATACTATTCTTTATATAGTAATTACATAATTATTAGAGAGTAAGTTTTATACCCTTAGAAATAGCTAGATATTTCTAAGGATAAAATACAAATAAAGTAAAGATATTTTGTTTCGATATTGTTTTTAAACCTGAAAACAATTTATTCAAAACTCCCCTTAACATAAATCTTAGGAACAAATTTCTGTTCATCAATCGGCGTTCTTACATAATTACTTGTTTCATCAATATCTGGAATCGGAACAGCTTTTGGCAAAACGTCTTCATATTCTATCTGACTCAAAATATGACTGATACAATTCAGACGAGCAGATTTTTTATGATCAGAATCGATAACATTCCAAGGAGACATTTTTGTGTCTGTGTGAGCAAACATTATATCTTTTGCTTTTGAGTATTCGTGCCATTTTTCTCTGCCCTTCAAATCCATTCCACTTAGTTTCCATCTTTTTCTAGGTGTTTCAGTTCGTTCTTCAAAACGTTCTTTTTGTTTTTCTGCACTGACTGAAAACCAATATTTTATCAAAATAATACCTGAACGAATCAGCATATTTTCAAATTCTGGACAAGAACGCAAAAACTCTTGGTATTCTTCCTCTGTACAAAAACCCATCACACGTTCTACTCCTGCACGGTTATACCAACTCCTATCAAATAAAGCAATTTCTCCTGCTGCTGGCAAGTGAGAAACATATCGTTGAAAATACCATTGTGTAACTTCTCTGTCATTGGGTTTGTCTAATGCTATTACCTTACAAAAACGAGGATTTAGCGTTTGCGAAATTCTTTTTATTGCGCCTCCTTTTCCTGCTGCATCTCTTCCTTCAAAAATAATGGCTACTTTTAAGCCTTTTTCTTTTACCCAAAATTGAAGTTTGACCAGTTCTCTTTGTAATCTTATAAGCTCTTTGTTATAATTGACATTTGATTTGTGTTCCATCGTTCTGTTTTTTAGTAGTGTATTGGTAATTTACTAAAGATTATTGATATTAACAGCAACTAGTTTCTTGTAGTTTATAATTTATTTTTTATAGATTATCAGACCCAATTTTCTTTTTTTATTAATTTATTGATTGTCGTTTCAATCCATTCATATTCATTCAACTGTTTTAAGTTATTTATCAATTTTTTAGGCATTCCATTTATCCCAATTAGTGTACCTGCAATTTGTCCAGCAATTGAGCAATTTGTATCTGTGTCTCCTCCAATTTCAATTAGTTGCAAATACATTTCTTCAATTCCAATTTCTTGAACTTTATTTGCAGCTGCGATAGCTAAAGGAACTGAATCTACGACATATCCACTGTTACCAATTTGCCCAATTTCTTTAAGATTCTTTATTCCATTGATTTCGATTAATCTGTCTCTAACTCTTGTATCTGGAATTTGCTCTATTATCAACTCAATCAAATTTGTCTCTCCTATCCAATTTCCATTTAGTATTTCTCTAATGGCAATTATCACACTCTTTGCTCCAATATATGCTTCATCGTTGTTGTGAGTGATTATACAAAGATCTCTAATTTCAAGATTTGTAACATTTTCTTTGAATGCAATGGGTGCTATTCTCATAGCTGCTCCATTTCCTGCTGCATATTCTCCTCTTCGTCCTACTTGACTCCAATGCCCTCCAACTTCTAATTCTCTTAATGCTTTCAAAGTGCTTGCCCCAATTCCTCTTATTTTTCTTTGCTTATAATACTTGAGAAACTGCTTTGCTAATAGTTCAGGTGTTAGCTTTTCATTTGCAGTCATAGTTTCGATAGTTGCCAAAGTTAATTGTGTATCGTCAGTTATTCTCCATTTAGGCTCTTTAACTTCTGGTTTTCCATAAAAATAAATAACATCTTCTTTTTCTTTAAATTGATTCTCATACCCACTTCCAAAAGCATCTCCAATTGCTCCCCCAATTATACATCCTTCGAATCTTTCAGATTTTGTCATTGATTGTAATGTTAAAATTGTTGAAACAAAAAGTATTTCCTAACTCTTAAATTAATTGCCTATACTTTCTATCAATTGTAAAACAACCGATATTTCACTAGAATATTCTTCATCTTTTGATTCTATTCTAAAAAACTCTTTTTCTAATTCTTTTATTAAATTGGGCTTGCTTAAAAGATGTGCTAATTCTGTTTCACAATGCTTTCTAATAAAATAATTTCCATTATGATAAAAATAATTTACAAAATTTCTTAATGCAATTTTATTAGTTGGGTAATTCCATAACTCTATGAGTTCTTGTTGACTAAAAAAACATGAAAAATCAGTTAGATCCGAATATATGTCATTATTTAATTTTTGATTTACAGATTCTATCCAACAACTCTTTACAAAATTCATTATAATGATTTGCTCTCCTTCTTCCCATTCTCTCCAATTTCCATATTCTAATTTATTATAAATCGCTCCCAAATCTATCAAACCAGAATTTCCTTTTTGACTATAAATTTCTAAAACTCTAGGTAAAAAGTGTTTGTAGTCAAATATATTTCCCCAAGTAGTTATTGCTTTTCTTGCATAATAAGCTAAATCATCTTCTGTGAGTTTTTTTAAATTCCTTGCATACAGTTTATTTTCATCCTTTTCAGAAATACAGCCACAAGGGCAAGCATCTAACTTTCCATTAAGCGTATATTTTTCAAAAACTTCGTAAATTCTATTTATATTTTCTTGTTTACCCATAATTCTATTTCATATGCAAAAAAAGCATTTCCCAACCAAACCTAAATTTAGTAAGAAAATGCTTTTTTATAAAATCTATAATTTTTATGCTGTTGTTGATGTCTCCACCGACGACAACATTATCAAAATTACACCTCAGTATTAAACCTTGATCTCTACATCAACACCAGAAGCTAATTCTAATTTCATCAAAGCGTCAACCGTCTTTGGGCTGCTAGAATGAATGTCGATAAGGCGTTTGTAAGTACAAAGTTGGAACTGCTCACGAGCTTTCTTGTTTACGTGAGGAGAACGAAGTACAGTAAATTTTTCTTTTTTAGTAGGCAATGGAATTGGACCACTAACCACTGCACCTGTATTCTTAACAGCCTTAACAATTTTCTCAGCTGACTTATCAACCAAATTATGGTCGTAAGATTTTAATTTGATTCTAATTTTTTGTGACATACTCGTAGGAGTTTAATCGTTTTGTTTTGAAAGACTTGTATAAAAATAAAGTTATTTTTCATTATTCAAACCTTATTCAATTACGACCTGCAAAAGGAGCGAAGCTAATTATCAATTAAAAATGAATACAAATTAGTAGTTTCATTTCTAATTGATAATTCGTAATTGCTTTAAAGTCTAAACCAAATCTTTACTGAAATAGTAAATATATAGATTCCAAATTAAAATGGATTAGGAATACCAATTAAATAACCTTTTACCTTTCAACTTTTAATTAATTGGTAATCAATATTTATATTCGTAATTCGTAATTTTTAATTCGTAATTATTCTTTAGTTAGCTTTCATGCCTTTAACATCTGCAATAACTTTTTCTGCAACGTTATTTGGCACTTCTGAATAGTGAGAGAACGTAAGTGAAGCAGCACCACGACCAGAAGTGATTGTACGAAGTGAAGTAACATAACCAAACAGTTCCGACAATGGAACGTCTGCTTTGATTACAACGCCAGTACCTTTCATTTGCTGACCTTTAGGCATACCACGACGACGGTTCAAGTCACCGATTACAGAACCAGTAAATTCTTCAGGACAAACAACTTCTACGTCCATGATTGGCTCAAGAATTTTTGCACCTGCTCTTTTACCAGCTTCTTTATAACCCATACGAGCTGCCATTTCAAAAGAAATAGCATCTGAATCGACACTGTGGAATGAACCAAAGAATACACGTACACGCATACCCACAACTGGGAAGCCTGCAAGTACACCATTTTTCATTGCTTCCTCAAATCCTTTCTTGATTGCAGGAACGAATTCTTTAGGAATTACACCACCTTTAATCTCATCAACGAATTCAAGAACGCCTTCTTTTTGGTTTTCTGGATCTTCTGCTGGTCCGATTTCAAACTGAACATCAGCAAATTTACCTTTACCACCTGACTGCTTTTTATAAACTTCACGGTGTTCAACATTGTTAGTGAACGCCTCTTTATAAGCAACCTGTGGAGCACCTTGATTTACTTCTACTTTAAACTCACGCTTCATTCTGTCCATGATAATCTCAAGGTGAAGCTCGCCCATTCCTCTGATGATAGTTTGTCCTGTTTCTTCGTCTGTATTTACACGAAGAGTAGGGTCTTCCTCAACAAGTTTGGTAATAGCTAAAGAAAGTTTGTCTTGGTCAGCTTGTTTCTTAGGCTCAATAGCATATCCAATTACTGGCTCTGGGAACGTAAGTTCTTCCAAAACTAATGGATTTTTTTCTGCTGTAAGTGTATCACCAGTTTTGATTTCTTTGAAACCAACACCTGCACAAATATCACCAGCACCTACTCTATCAATAGGATTTTGTTTGTTAGAGTGCATTTGCATCAAACGAGAAATACGCTCTTTTTTGCCTGTACGGTTATTCAAGATATAAGAACCTGCGTCCAAAGAACCTGCATAAACACGCATAAAACAAAGACGACCTACAAAAGGGTCAGTAGCAATCTTAAATGCAAGTGCTGTAAAAGGCTCATCTTCATTTGGCTGACGTACTTCTTCTTTTCCTGTATCAGGATTTGTACCAGTAACTGGTGGCAAATCAAGAGGAGAAGGAAGATAAGCACACGCAGCATCAAGAACAGCCTGAACACCTTTATTTTTGAAAGCACTACCACAGAATACAGGGAAAATCGTCATTGCCATTACAGCTTTACGCACTGCTCTACGGATTTCGTCAGGAGTAATTGAATCTGGATCTTCATCATATTTCATGAATAAATCCTCATCCATTACAGCTACTTCTTCCAAAAGATTGTTGCGATATTCTTCAACATCAGCTTTCATATCTTCAGGAATATCAATAGTGTGGAAAGACATACCTTGAGTTTCGTCTTCCCAAACGATAGCACGTTTTTCGATCAAATCTACTACGCCTACAAATTTGTCTTCTGCTCCAATCGGAATTTGAAGAGGAACTGCATTTGCACCTAAAGTAGCTTTGATATCTTTAATAGCATTGAAAAAGTCTGCACCAGCTCTATCCATTTTGTTTACAAAACAGATACGTGGAACACCATATTTATCTGCTTGTCTCCAAACAGTTTCAGATTGAGGCTCAACCCCAGAAACTGCACAGAAAAGAGCAACTGCACCATCCAAAACTCTAAGTGAACGTTCTACTTCTACAGTAAAATCAACGTGACCAGGAGTATCGATGATGTTAATTTGATACGAATTTGTCAAACCATCAATATCCAAACTTTTATCGTCAGTAGGGTATTTCCAGCTTGTTGTTGTAGCAGCCGACGTAATAGTGATACCACGCTCTTGCTCTTGCTCCATCCAGTCCATAGTCGCAGCTCCATCATGTACTTCACCAATTTTGTGGCTAATACCTGTGTAGTAGAGAATACGCTCTGTAGTGGTTGTTTTTCCAGCATCAATGTGAGCCATGATGCCAATATTTCGACGGAATTTTAGGTCTTTTTTAGACATTGTAACTAAATGTATAATGAGATAGAAAACTTCTATTTATTAGTAGTATTGCTATATCAAGTGAGAATAAATAAGTCTGTTTGAATAAGCTCGCACAAAAGTACGAAATTTATTTCAATTATCACTATTCTAAAGGCTTGATGTAGTTGATTAACAAATGGTTATAAAAAATTACGAATTATGAATTAAAAATTACGGATTAAGATTTAGTTTAGATAAATTAGTCTAATTCAGATATACAAAATATAATGTTTCGTAATCTCATTAAAAGACAAAAATACCAACCATCAATCATAATAAAGTCGTAATTTTTAATTTTTAATTCGTAATTATCCAAACCATTTGTAAATGGCTTTAATTCCATTTTGTTATAAACAAATGATACTTCAAAAGTATCAGTTAGTTTAGAAACGGAAGTGAGAGAACGCTTTGTTCGCTTCTGCCATACGGTGTGTATCGTCTTTACGTTTAACAGCAGCACCTTCACCTTTTGCAGCAGCCATAAATTCGGCAGCCAAACGGTCAGTCATGTTGCGTTCGTTACGACGACGAGAGAAATTGATAAGCCATTTCATACCCAAAGACATTTTACGCTCTGGACGAACTTCTGTCGGTACTTGGAATGTTGCTCCACCTACACGACGACTTTTAACTTCAACACCTGGTGTTACATTAGTCAATGCTTTTTTGAAAATTTCTAATCCATTTACAGATGGATCTTCTTTTTTCATTTTTTCTTCTATACGCTCCAATGCGCCATAGAAAATATCATAAGCTAAACTCTTCTTTCCAGAGTACATTAAGTTATTTACAAACTTAGTTACTACTGTATCGCCAAATTTTGGGTCAGGAAGAATATCTCGCTTTTTTGGTTTATGCTTTCTCATGAGTTATCTCAAGGTTTTTATAAAATTTTAAAAAAGGAAACAATCTGAAATAATAATTATAAGTGATAAATGATAAGTGATAAATTAAAACCGAAATACAGTATATTTCTAATTTCAAATATCTCTTTCAATTATTGATTACTCAAATTATTTTTTCTTTTTAGTTGGCTCTGGTGCAGCACCTGGTTTAGGGCGTTTTGCACCATATTTTGAGCGTGATTGCTTACGACCTTGAACTCCAGAGGTATCTAAAGCACCACGAACGATATGATAACGAACACCTGGTAAGTCTTTTACACGACCACCACGTACAAGTACGATTGAGTGTTCTTGAAGATTGTGTCCTTCGCCTGGGATGTATGCAATAACTTCGATACCATTAGACAAACGAACTTTAGAAACTTTACGCATTGCTGAGTTTGGTTTCTTTGGTGTAGTCGTATAAACACGAGTACAAACTCCACGTTTTTGAGGACAAGAGTCCAACGCTGGAGATTTCGATTTTTTAATGATTTCTTTGCGTCCCTTGCGAACTAATTGTTGAATAGTAGGCATTTCTGAAACAAATGTTTAGACCACTTAAATACTGTTCTTCTCTAAAAGTCTATTGGAACAAAACTGAAACTCTGCCAGTCTGTTCTTCAAACACTCCTAAGCCTAGTATTATCTATATTTATAAAAATATGAACTATATCGTAGGTGAGGAATTTAAGCAGCGTGCTAGAATAAAATTTAAAATAAGTTTAGCAACGTCTGAAAAAGATAGTTGTAGTTTTTTGAGTAGTGAATTTGATACAATTCTATCCTCATTTACAATCAACTATGGTTTTTTTCAGAACTGCAAAGGTAAGAGTATTTTTATTGATTTGCAAGTATTTACAAACCTTAGTTTAGAAACCAAAATCTGAGCATTCTATTTCATACATAACACAATCTATTTCCTCCAATTTTGGAAGTAACTCATTCAAATAATAACTAAAGTCTGTGTGTCTTGGAGAATCTTTTAATCGCTTTTCTGCTGCAAAAACAAAATTTAACTCGTAACTATTTTGAGAACTGTATTTATAATCTATAAAATTGATATGTAATCCAAAATCTTCTTGAGTTATTGGATGATAGACAGATAAAGCTGTTGTTTGCTTATTTTTTTCACTTTCATCCAAAATTTCAAATACTTCTTGAATTGTCTCGAACTCTTGATAGTCAAACATCCCGTTATCATTTAAAGGAGTAGAAACATATGTGTTATTCCAACTTTTCATTGTCCAAACATTTTCAGAAAAATCTTTCATAAATTTGGATAAACAAGAATGATTTGTAAGTAGCTTTATTTTAATTGATCTTGTAAGACTCATTTCTATTTTTTTATAAAAATCTATATTTCCTCTATAAACCTTAAGTAATCTTTTATTTCTTCAAGTACATTTTCCTCTTTATCAAATACTTTCCTTGGAATATTTTTTATTGGGTTTCTACTCAAATTTAGTTCTTTCAATTTAAACAGTTGATTAATAACATCTAGAGAAATATGTGAAATTTGATTTTTTTGTAGATATAAATACTGTAATTGTCTTAGCTCTTTTAAAGCTGAAATGTCCGAGATTTGATTTTCATCTAAGTAAAGTTCTTGTAATTGATTTAGTTCCTTTAAAAATGATATATCTGAAATTTGGTTGCTTTGTAAGTTAAGATCTTGTAGTTTTTTTAGCTCTTCTAGAACAAAAATATTTAAAGTTGGATTTTTACCTAAGTCAAGACTTTGTAATTGATTTAACTCTTTTAAAACTGAAATATCTGAAATTTGATTTCTACTTAAAACTAAATTTTGTACTTGATTTGATTTTTTTAAAACTGAAATATCCACAATCTGATTATTGCTTAAATAAATGCTTTTTACTTGTTTTAATTCTTTAAGAAATGAAATATCTGAAATCTGATTATTATTCAAATTAAGACTCTTCAAGTGTTCTAAATATTTTAAAGCTTCTAATACTTTCTCCCTACCTGTAAGATTACAGCAAGTGAGATTTAATTCTTGACTTTTATTATCTAAGTTTGCTTCAATAAGCTTTTTAACCTTATCCATTTTATAAACGACTTATTTTTCAATCTAAAAATCAGATTAAAGATAGTCTAAAATTTTAAATCGTACAATTTGATTCCAAATTTATATCGCATTTCTAAAACAGTATGAGTAGTTTTGTATAAAAACAAAAATTACTAATTCAATGACTGAAAATATTTGGCATCCTTTCACGCCACTTGCCGAAGGCTACGACCCTTTAGAGATTGTAAAAGCAGATGGAATTTATATTTATACAAAAGATGAGCGCAAAATTCTTGATGCTGTTTCTTCGTGGTGGGTAAATATTCACGGACACGCAAACAAAAAAATTGCAACTGCTATTTCAGAGCAAGCGCATAGTTTAGAACACGTTATTTTTGCAGGTTTTACGCACCAGCCAGCCGAAAAACTAGCTCAAAGTTTGATAGACTTGTTACCTTCAATGAATAAAGTTTTCTTTTCAGATGATGGCTCAACGGCTATTGAAGTCGCTTTAAAAATTTGTTTGCAACACTTTCATAATAGAAATAAGAATGCAAACAGAACCAAAATAATTGCTATAGAAGGAGCTTATCATGGAGATACTTTTGGAGCAATGGCTGTTTGTGACAGAACACCGTTTAATGCGCCTTTCAATCCTTTGCTTTTTGATGTAGAATTTATTCCACGCCCCACACAAAAAAACTGGTCAGAAGTAAAAGAAAGATTTACACAGATTTTGGAAAGTGAAGAAGTGGCTGCTTTTATTTTTGAGCCAATTATTCAAGGAGCAGGAGGAATGCAAACCTATTCTCCCAAACATTTGGACGAGCTTATAAAATTAGCTCACAATAAAAATACATTTTGTATTGCTGATGAAATAATGACAGGTTTTGGCAGAACAGACCATCTTTTTGCCTCTGAATATTTAGAAGAAAAACCTGATTTAATTTGTCTTTCCAAAGGAATTACTGGAGGTTTTTTACCTTTGGCTGTTACGCTTTGCACCAAAGAAGTTGCACAACCTTTTTATGATAACGATATTTTAAAAACTTTTTTTCACGGTCATTCTTATACAGGAAATCCGATTGCTTGTGCTGCTGCAAATGCTAGTTTAGAGATTTTATTGACTGATGAGTGCTTTAAAAATAGAAAACGAATTGCAGAAAAACACCTTCACTTTGCAAAACAAATAAATTCTAATAAAAAATTGAAAAGCAGAGTTTTAGAAGTTCGAACGTGTGGGACAATTTTCGCTTTAGAACTCAAAACAGAAGAACAAACTTCTTATTTTAATGAATGGCGCAAAAATATTTATAATTACTTCTTAGATAGAAATATTTTGCTTCGTCCTTTAGGAAATGTTATCTATATAATTCCCCCTTATATTATTACAGACCAAGAATTAGATATAGTTTATGAAGAGATTTTGAGGTTTTTGGAAGTATAAAATTTGAACAAAAAAAAACATCGGTAAAAGATTACCGATGTTTTTGAATCACCAAATTTACCTATCACTAACTTAAAAATAAGCAGTATCTGAAGTAATTAATTAAAAATTAATACAATACTTTTATTACTCTTTTGTTAGTAGGTATGCAAAATTAAGTTTTTCAACTTTAATATGCACTACTACTACTATTTATTAACTGTTTTTGTTTCAAAAATTACTAAATCAATAAGAAATCAAATAAGTGTAAACAAAATAATTAGTTCTTTTTAATTTGTTTGCGTAGAGCTTGTAACTCCACCATTTTAGCCTCACGTAGTTTTGCTTCTTGTGCTTCTACCCAAGCTGTTTTTGAATATTTTCCATCTGGATGCACTTCATTATAAGCAACATATTTTAATCCTTGTTCTTCAAAAGACTCTGCATATAAATCTTCTAAAAGAGCAAAATTAGCATCCACATTCTGACGCATTTCTTGTATTTCCGAACCTGTACTCATCACTACCTCTTCCAAATTTTTCCAATCACTTACTTGCATATCTCTTAATATTTCCTCGTCAGCAGCATCTGTATCTGCTTTTGAAGTAATGATTACATCTGCGTGTTCAGACTGCAAAACCATTAATTGTTCTTGCCAAGTAGCCACTTTATCATTATCTTCGTCTGTAAAATCTTGTATTTTTTTTCCTATATACATTTCCCAAAGAACTTGGTCGTTAGGATTATGTTGAAGTTTTTGCCAAACATCTGGTTTATTCATTGGGTCTTTCTCTACATTTTGGGCATCTACTGCTCCAACTAAAAAAAGCAAAACTAAAAATGTGAAAGAAAACATAAACTTTGAAAAAGCATTCAAATTAGGGTCTAAGGTAGAATTAAGTATAGGCATAGTGGTAAAATATAAAAAGTAATAGATTTAGGATAGATTAATTTGTTTATACAGTCAAATGCAGAACAATTGTCTATACAACTATAAAAGTACAGAATGTTTTTGATAAAACAATAAAGGACTGAAAATCCCCATGTCAGAAAATAGAGAGAAAAGTTAGCAAACAAACTATTTGACACAGAATTCTATTTTGCTACTCTATTTTACACATTTGCATTATTTTTATGTAATAAACCAAAAATTACATAAATACCTGAAAAACAATTAATTAATCAGGTTTTTTATTAAAAAATAAATTAAAAATCTACTTATTCTAATAAGAAATTGTACTATTTATGCTGTTTTGGTGTAGTCTAATTGATTTGTCGTTCTAAGAAAGCCTGCTTGACTTCTTCAAGTTTTTGAGTTTTAAGCTCTTTGAGTTCCTGTTCTTTTTCCATCATCCAACGAGACTCACTATAATTTCCTTTTGGGTATTTTTGTTTATAAAAAACATAATCAGCTCCCAATACTTCAAATTCATCTGCCAAGACAGCTTCTAAAATAAAGAAATTTTCATATAGATTTTCTTTTAATTCTTCCATTTCTGTAGATTCTGCCAAAAATGATTCTTCTAAATCTTTTATAAAACTTTTTACTTCTGGCTTTGCAAGCAACTCATTTATTTTTTGAGACTTACTAAGTGACTTGGTAGAAGTTGTTATTTCTTTAGAAATAGATTC
The DNA here is from genome assembly GCF_037126285.1 of Bernardetia sp. MNP-M8. NCBI lineage: Bacteria > Pseudomonadati > Bacteroidota > Cytophagia > Cytophagales > Bernardetiaceae > Bernardetia > Bernardetia sp. MNP-M8. The sequence continues at coordinate 3,502,889 of NZ_CP147012.1, read as the reverse complement.
ATCTTTTTCTTCTGCTATTGTTTTTTCAACCTTTGTAACTTGAGTAGCAGTCGTGTTGTCTGTCTTTTTAATTTCTGTTTTTTCTTTTTTGCTCTTTTCAGGCTTTGTTTGTGTTGTACTTGCTATCAATTCATTTGTGTTTCCATTCAATTTATTTAACCACATTTCTTGAATCCATAGTTTTACTTGCAAACGCTGCTTCAAAGGCATATCTGTCCATTGTTTGTGTACATATTTTTGCCATAACAAAGAATCTAAAGGAGTTTTTTGCAATTGCGCCCAAATCACAGGATTATCATGAGGATCATAAGGGAGTTTTATATGTAGATTATTTTGAGCAAACACAGAATTTCCTCCTAACCCTAAAAATACACAACAAGCAAGTGTGCCGATAATTTTTTTAGATGTTGTAAATTTAGCAAGAGAAGAAAATATAAATGTTTTCATGAGCGTAAAATTAAATACTATAAAATAATCTGAATACTTAAAACATAAATTAGTAAACAGTAAAACTAACGAATTTCTTTAAAACAAAATCGTATTTATTAAACGAATAAAAACCTAAAATGATTTTATTTTTTTGTGAATTTTTCTTTTAAAGAAAATATTTTACAGAAAAATCGCAATAAACTATGGGGTCAAAACAATTGATTATCAACAAATTATTGGATTCATAAAATTAATTCTTACCTACTTTTGATTATGTCATGAAAAATAGCTTTATTTGTGTATAAAATACACGAAGCTATTTTTATAAAATTTCTTTCTCCAAAAAAACATAAATACAGTGTACAATTATCTTACTCCAGAATCTCTAGATCAATTTATAACACTTGCTCTAAAAGAAGACATCGCAGATGGCGACCACTCTACACTTTCTTCTGTTCCTTCCACAGCACAAAAAAAAGCCCACTTGCTTATCAAAGGTAATGGAATTTTAGCAGGAATAGAACTGGCAAAACTTATTTTTGCTAAAGTAGACAAAAATCTAAAATTAAATATATTCTTAAATGATGGAGACAAAATAAACCATGGAGATATTGCTTTTATTGTAGAAGGAAATGCCCAATCTATCTTAACAGCAGAACGATTAGTTTTAAATTGTATGCAGAGAATGAGTGGAATTGCTACATTAACTAATCAATTTGTGGAAGCAGTAAAAGGCAGTCAAACCAAAATTTTAGATACTCGCAAAACTACTCCTAATTCTAGAATTACTGAAAAATGGGCTGTTAAAATTGGAGGAGGAACAAACCACCGGTACGGACTTTTTGATATGATAATGCTCAAAGATAATCATGTAGATTATGCAGGAGGAATTGAAAAAGCAATACAATCAGCTCAAAATTATTGTAAAATCAATAATAAAGACTTAAAAATAGAAATCGAAACAAGAAATTTAGAAGAAGTAAAACAGGTTTTAGAAGTTAGTAAAAAAGATAAACCAATTGATTTTTTGATGTTAGATAACATGTCTAATGAAATGATGAAAGAAGCTGTTTCATTAATAAATGATTTTAATGCAACTTCCAACAAAAAAATAATGAGTGAAGCTTCTGGTGGAATTACTTTAGAAACAGTAAGAGAAATTTCAAAAACAGGAGTAGATTCTATATCTGTTGGTGCACTCACACATTCTTATCAAAGTCTAGATATGAGTTTGAAAGCAATTTAAAATGTAATTTCAACTTGAGATTAAAAAAAAAACAAAAAAATATCAATTTATAAATTATTGATTATCAACATCTTTGATTAAAACCATTCTCAATTCATTAAAAAAATACTTTTTTTTATGTAAATCGCTTGTAAAATCAAAAATACTGTCTTACCTTTGCATCGCACTTCGGGAAAAGAACGAGGTGTTTTTGACAATTCTTAAAAGAAGAATACAAAACAAACTAATAAAAACATTTTTTAATTTAATTTCAAATGAACTTTTTTTTTAAAATTCAAGTTCGTATATTTGAACTCTAATTAAAAACAAGAGATATTCTGAAAAGCAAACACAAACGGTTTGGTAGTTCAGTTGGTTAGAATACATGCCTGTCACGCATGGGGTCGCGGGTTCGAGTCCCGTCCAGACCGCTAATTCAGAATAGTTTTTAACTAGTTACTTTTTTATTTTTTTTAGAATTTCTTTAAAAAGTAAAGTCAAAAAATGGTTTGGTAGTTCAGTTGGTTAGAATACATGCCTGTCACGCATGGGGTCGCGGGTTCGAGTCCCGTCCAGACCGCCATTTATTAAAAAAGTCTTGTGGAGTTTTCTACAAGACTTTTTTTTGTTCTTTTTTTTAGTTTTTTCATCAATACGTTATTCAGTCAAATAATAATCATAAAATACAAGTTTTTTTTATAGTTTTGTAGTTTCAAAATCAAACAAAAACTAATTCTATCCGTAACCAATAAGACACACTCATTGCTTGGTTCTATTTTATAGTTTGGCTCATTATTTTCAGCTCACTAATATAAAACGACTTCTCAAATTTATTAAATAACTTTACTTCGTATTGTTTATACTTTATACTAGCTTGCACTTTTAATTTTTATGATTCAAATTGCTATTTTTGCTTCAGGTAATGGCTCAAATGCTGCAAAAATTATCGAACACTTTAAATTACAAAAAGACGTGTCTTTTGTGGTTTTGTCCAATAATGCAAATGCTTTTGTTATCGAAAGAGCAAAACGATTAGGCGTAGAAGTTGCTGTTTTTGAAAAAAATGAACTTTATAAAACAGGAAGTGTACTTCAATTTTTAGAGTGTAAAGAAATTGATTTAATTGTGTTGGCTGGTTTTATGTGGCTCATCCCTTCTAGTTTTGTACAGGCTTTTCCAAACCAAATAGTTAATATTCACCCTGCTCTTTTGCCAAAATATGGAGGAAAGGGAATGTATGGAGATAATGTACATAGAGCTGTTATAGAAAATAAGGAAACACAATCGGGAATTACGATTCACATGGTAAATGAAGAGTACGATGAAGGGCAAATTATTTTTCAAGAAAAAGTACAAATAGAACCCAAAGACACAGCCGAAATACTTGCTCACAAAATCCATGCATTAGAACATCTTTATTATCCTCTTATTATAGAAGAATTGGTCGAAGAAATTCGTCAGAAAAGAAATCAGGAAGAAGAGATTACAGAAGAAGAATAATTCCTACCTTCATTATTTTTGCAAAAAAATGTATCATAAGAAATAATTATCAGTGTCCTCCAAACATAAATTGATAACAGATTGCTTATAGAAGAAAATAAAGTAAAGAATAGTTTGTAAATTTAGGTCAAGATTGACAAAATTTAATAGAAAACGATTTAGGAAGACAATCAATTTATTTTAAAATCAACCTACTTTCTCCCCAAGAATATACGCAATAATGATAAATCAAGCAGAATCTAGCATAAAAAACACAGAAAATAAAAATATAGAAAAAACCATCTTACGCTCCAAAATAGCTGATGAGCGTGGATATTATGGGAAATTTGGAGGCGCATATATTCCAGAAATGTTATATCCAAATATCGAAGAAATTCAGAAAGCCTATTATGCTCTACAATCTGATGAAGAATTTAAGAAGGAATTTCAATACCTATTAAGAGACTATGTAGGCAGACCTACACCTTTATACCTTGCTAAACGTTTGTCAGAAAAATATGGCGCAAAAATCTATTTAAAACGTGAAGACCTCAATCACACAGGCGCACACAAGGTAAATAATACTGTCGGACAAGTTCTTTTAGCTAAAAAATTAGGTAAAAATAAAATCGTAGCAGAAACAGGTGCAGGACAACATGGAGTAGCAACAGCAACGGTTTGCGCTCTAATGGGAATGGAATGTATCGTTTTTATGGGCGAAATAGATATTGAAAGACAGCAACCCAACGTAGCACGAATGAAAATGTTGGGTGCAGAAGTTCGTCCAGCTCTTTCAGGTAGCAAAACATTGAAAGATGCAACAAATGAAGCAATGCGTTATTGGATAAATAATCCAGTAGATACACATTATATTATTGGTTCTGTTGTTGGTCCTCATCCATATCCTGAAATGGTGGCTTGGTTTCAGTCTGTGATTAGTGAAGAGATGAGAAATCAACTTACAGAAAAAGAAGGAACACCCAATCCAGATTATGTCATTGCTTGTGTAGGTGGTGGAAGCAACGCAGCAGGTGCATTTTATCATTATATTGCCGAAAAAGACGTTCAACTTATCGGAGCAGAAGCAGCAGGAATGGGAATTTCTAGTGGAGAAACGGCTGCAACAATAGCTTGTGGAACATTAGGAGTTCTTCATGGAAGCAAAACACTTTTGATGCAAACCTTAGACGGACAAGTAGTAGAACCTTATTCTATTTCGGCAGGCTTGGATTATCCAGGTATTGGAGCGTTACACGCACATCTGGCAGATAGCAAGCGAGCAAAGTTTTATGCCGTTACAGATGATGAAGCGATGCAAGCAGGCAAAGAATTAGCTCTCTTAGAAGGAATTATTCCAGCCATAGAATCAGCTCATGCCTTAGCAGTCTTAAATAATTTGAAAGAAGACGATAAAGATTTTGATAAAAAAGTAGTCATTATTAATCTTTCAGGTAGAGGAGATAAAGATTTGAGTACGTATGCGAAGTATTTGGATAAGTAAGGTTATTTTCTTGTTTTGATAAATAAACCCTAATTTTCTGTTTTATTAATACAGGGAATTAGGGTTTTTATATTTAATTTTAAGTTTCAAAATTCATTTTAAAATCTAAAAATTATGCTAAAAGAAAAACTTACTTTACAAGAATACTTATCACTTGGTTATATTTATCTGATTGTTTTGGGAATAATTAGTGATGTGATTTACTTTCGTTTTTTGGATGTAGATATTCTAAGTTATTCGGATATTTCGGATATTCTTTTGAGTCCTATAAATATTCTTACTAACAGTTTGTTATTATTTTCTGTATTTATTGTTGTAATTGTATTTTCCTATTTCTATGTAACAAAGTTTCTACCAAAGTTTCATCAAAAATATAGACTAAAAAAATGGTATAATTTAACAGGTAATATAGAAAAAGCTGATAAAGGAATTGATTCAATAAAAGAAAACAAAGGAATACCTTTTATATTTATGTTTGTATTCTGTATGTTTATAGGATTGGGAGTAGGGCGAGGGCAAAAAATAAGTAAGAGAATACAAACACAAGATATTGAAGCAAATTATAGTGTTACTTTTACGAATGATATGGTAAAAGAACTTTATGTAGTTGGGCAAAACAGTTCTTATTTATTTTATGTTTTGGAAGGAGAAAAGCAAGTTTCAATTTCGGCTATCAATCCGAATATAAAGATTATCAAAAAAATTGATAAGGAATAGAGTTAAAGACAGTTTATTTTTATTGATTACCATAATTTCTATTTAAACCTCTACAAAATCAAAAAATTATGTAGAGAGTTTTTTTTTGAGTAAATTTTGGGTAAAATAAAATATTATGAGTAATCAATGGAAAATAGACGAAGAACTAGCAAAAGAAGTCTATGCAAGAGTAGAAAATTATACTAAAGAAGAAAAACAAATTCTTTGGGATAAAATTAAAAATGAACTTCAAGAATACGATTCTTTTACAGGAACTATTTTTATAAAAGCTCCCTTTGGTGTTTTTTTGGATATTGGAAAAGAATTTCCTGCTTTGCTTAGATTACCAGCTATAAAAAATATACGTTTTGGAAAATATTCTGATTATATGGATGATAAAATTTATAATTTAGGCGAAAAATTAGAAGTCTATTTTGTGGGTATGAATGATGAGCCTGATAAGATAATTGTTACAGAATTTACAAAAGAACATATAGAAGCTAATAAAGATGATTTATTTTCATAAATAATCCACTGTTGCTTGTATGCTCATGAGCGACATAACTTTCTCTCGCCGTTGTTGGTGTCCCCACCAATGACATCATTTTCATTCAAAAAAAACACAAATCTATTTTTTACGTTCTTATTATATTAAAATAATTTTTTAACCTAAACCTATAAGGTTTTTAAAAACCTTATAGGTTTGATACATTTATATGGTCGGACTTACTTACGCAGCAAAAGCACTCACAGGCGCATTTGTGGGATATATCACAAACGATTTGGCAATTCAGATGCTTTTTAGAAAACGTTTTGGTTTGGGAGGAATTTTCCTAAAAACGCATCACGAATTTGTATTGAATATCAGTAAACTCGTCGAACGTGATATTTTGAATCATAAAACGCTGCTGCCACAAGTAGAAAACGAAGAATTTAAAAAAGCACTTCAAAAAACAGTTCAAACCTATATTGAAACCAAACTAGCAAGTTCTGTTTCTGAAAATTTTACGCTGCAAGACATTCCTAAGTTTAAGGAAACAACAAACGTAATTAGAGAACAAGCAAAAAGTAATTTGCCTCAAATGTTAGAACCTTTTTTACTTCATCTTTCAAAAGAAACGACTTTAGGCGATGCTATTTCAGACGAGCAATGGCAAAGTGTAAGTAAAAATATTGTCAGCGAATTGATGGCTGGTGTTTCGGAATGGAGAAGTTTAGAAAAATTGGTGCGTGATTTTTCAGATGAGATTGGAAATGAATCTATTTCGTCTTTTATTCATCAAGATTTACAAAAAACGATTAAAGATGAATTGCATTTTTTGACTGCCGATTTACATCTTTTATTAGAAGCACAGCACAAAAAACCAATAGAAAATCTTATCAATCAGACTTTTGAAGAATTAGAAATTGAAGAACTAGTTACTAATCTAGCTGAACGAATTTCTAAAAAACGCTTACTAGATATTTTAGGAGAAGAAAAAGCACAGCATTTGGTAAAAGAAATTTTACAGCGTTTGCAAGCCATTTTAGAAACCGAAGAAGGAATAAAAATTATTGATGTTTTTTCTGATTTCTTGATAAATACATTAGAAAAGGAAGAGAAAACGATTTTTGAACTATTAGATGCAACTACAAAGGTAACTTTAGAAAAATTCTTTGCTCATCAGTTTCCTGCCATTTTGGTAAAAGTCATTGGTTGGCTCTATTCTCGCCAAAGAGAATTAGAAATTTTGATTGACCAAACTTTTACAAATAATGTAGAATCGGGCTTCAAAAACTGGCTTGTAAAAGTTTTTGTGGGAAGTATTAGCCAATCGACTGATATTATTGGAAAAGTAACTGGAATTATTGACTCTTACCGTCGTAATCCTGAGCAGGTCGCAAAAGAACTTACCCAGCAAGTTGTCGAATATTTGGAAAGCAAAAGTATAGGCGAAATTGTATCAGGACTCAAAACCCAAAATACAGTTGTTTCTCTGACCAAAATTTTACGTAAAAATGTGGGCGATGCACTCAATCGTATGGATGTAATGCCACTAGCAAATCTATTTTTAGAAAAAGAAATTGGAGAATTTATTCCTACCGAAAAGCTAATTCCATTTTTACTGGCTAATCTGAATAAATTTAGAAAAGATTCTGTTCAGACTCTTATTTTTAATCCTAAATTTTCTCAGCGTCTGACCAATGAACTCACAAAAAGAGTAGATAAAATTTTAGAAACACCTTTAAATGAACTTATTGCAGCCGAACAGCGCAAAAAACTAGCTATCAATTTTGAAAAGTGGGCAGTAGAAAAGTCTCAAAATCATTATCAAGAGATAGCTGAATTTCTTTCACAACATATTTCGACAAGAGTAAATGAGCAACCAATTAGTCGTCTTATTTCGGCAGACCAAATCGAAGAATTAGCCATTGCACTTACAGAAAGAGCAGATTCATATACTATAGAGTTTCTGAAAAACATAGAAAATGATGAGGTCAAAAACTATTTGGCTTCTCTCAAAAAATTCCCTAGTATCTCGGAAGATTTATCAAAAACGCTACATAAATTTTTAGTCCAAAATTTGGATACACTTGTTGAAGGAAGAATAGAAGAGGTTGTTCAGCTTAATTTGAGCCAACAATCGCCCGAAACTATCCGAACAATGGTAGAAAAATTTATGGGAAAAGAACTCAAACCCATTACAGCTTTGGGTGCACTTTGGGGTGGAATTGCTGGGGGGGCTTTGGCTGCGATGCCTGAAATTAATCATTTAGCATTAAAATATACTGTTCCTGCGTTGGCGTATGGTGCGACTGGTTTGGGAACAAACTGGATTGCGTTGCAAATGATTTTTAAGCCATATCAAAAGAAATTTTTCCCTCTTACTGGCAAAAAAGTTCCCATTCCTCTTACCCCTGGTATTGTTATTAAAAATAGAGAACGCTTTGCTATAAACATGGGAAATTTTGTAGGCGATAAGCTAATGAATGAGGAAGGTTTGAGAACTTCATTTGATACAAGCAAAGATAAAATTTTGGAAGGTGCAAAAAATTGGATTCAGTCTGATAATTATTCCAAAATTTATGAATATACAGAAGACTATAAGGCATTTATTGCTCAAAAAGGGGCAGCTTTAGGATGGAAATTAGTAGAAAATTTCACTAAAGAACAAGATACAGCTAACACAAATCAAAAAAACTCAGAAAGTAAACTATCATCTTTACTAAAAAAAGGAATTCAGCCTTATCAGAAATTTACCTTAGAAGACATTGATACTTCTTCTTTCGAAAGTACCGTTTTAAAATATATTCAAGATGATTCGCTTTCTAGTTTGGTTTCAGAAACAGCTTTTGAGCAAATTGAAAGCTATTTGAAAAGTCACGAAACATTAGGCGATGCGCTGCCACAATCTGTCAGAACAGTTTTGTACGACAAAATAAAAAACTGGATTAGCTTAGAAATGGATTCGTTTTTTGAAAAAATAGATAGCGACGAGCAAATCAATTATTTAATAAAACAGCTTAATTCAGAGTTTGCAGAAAAAGCAACTGAAAGAACTATTCAGAGTTATTTGAGTAAAAAACAAACTCGTAATTTAGAAACAAAACTTTCAGATTATTTAGTTGAGCAGCTTCAAGACACCAAAACGCAAGCAAAAGTATTTGAATTTATTGATAAACATATTTCGACAGAAATTGCTGATGAGAAAAAAATAGGTCAATTATTTGATGGTTCGTTGCTTAGTCTTCTGACAAATAATATAGATTTTATTATTCAAAAAATGATAGAAACAGGGGCAGAATGGCTCACTTCCAATAGTGAAGAAGTGGCAAATCAAGTGTATGAAAAAGCCTATTCTGAGCAAAAAGCAGCTTTTATTTATAAAAAAGCAATCAAAAAAACAGCGAAAGAACTTGCTACAGAAGGAATTCCGAAATTTTTATTAAAAGAAATTGAAAGTGTAAACCGTTTGGTTCATAATGAGGTAGAACGAATTGGAGAAGTTTCTTTAGGAGAAGTGGGCATAAAACTCAATAATTCGTACTTAGAAAAGACGGTTTCTAATCTTTTAGGAAATGAAACGACTCAAAAAGCTGTGAGAGATTTGACTAATCAGCTTTTGAATACTCTTTTTCAAACTAAAGTTTCGACCTTCATTTCTGTTACTGATATTCATTCGCTAGAAGATTTACAAAACTTGCTTCAAACCGAATTAAAACTAGCAGGAAAACATCTCAGAACGCATTATTTTTCTCATAGAACACAGTTACAAGAAAAGCCAAATGAACTTATTATTGGTGTAATTGAATCTATCTTACAAAAAAATAGCTTCGAAAATCAAGAAAATAATTTGAGTTCGAATACAGCTTTATGGCAAAGAATCAATAAGCCAGCTCTAAAACAAACTATTGAAAAAGTCAGTAAACAAATTTTAAATTCGGCTGCGCTAGATGCACAAGGACGAAGAGTAATAGCACTTTTATTTGAAAGAATAAAGAAAATTCCTGCTGATGAGTTTGTAGATTGGCAGATTTTGGAACAAGACCTTGCAAAAGCTATTCAAAAACAGCTAGACGAACCCAAAAACAAACAGCTTTTTGAGGAAGCATTATCTCATTTTATCCAAAAAAATCTTCTTCCAACACTCAAAAATATTCCAAACGAAAGCAAAGATTTTGTAGTTGAGCTTTTATTGAATGCAGGTTTGGAGGCTTTACAAGAAGAGTTACCTCATATTTTAGCTTCTATTCCGATAAAAGACATTGTTATTGCCGAAGTTTCGCAGATGCCACCAAAAGAAATAGAAGCCTTATTTAATTCTTTTGCTAAGAAATATTTTGACAGACTTGTTCAGTATGGTTTTGGTTTTGGGATGGTGTTTGGTTTTACGTTGGATTTTCTTTTAGAACTTGGATTGGATTATGTGGAGAAATAAAGAAAACATATTATTTGTAAGTCAAAAGGTTTGCCTTTGACCTTATAAATATTTTGATATTTGTATTGTTTTATTAGATTTAAGTTTTTATTTTAATATATTTAAATCATCTAAATAAAATAGAGTTTATGGGAATGTTTGATACTTTAAAAATAAATACTGATAAATTACCAATTTCTGAAGAGGAAAGAAAGCATTTCAATAGCAATGAAATTGATTGGCAAACAAAAGATTTAGATTCTCTACTAGCAGTTTATGAAATTACCGATGATGGGAAATTATTTTTGATAAAAGCAGGTTGGACGCAAGAGAAAGAAATAGAAGAAAAAAAGGTTTACTTCCACGGAATACTTAACTTTTATGGTGATGTTGGTAAAGACTGGTATGAGTTCTACGCAAAGTTTACAGATGGACAGCTTATTGAAATCACTGGACACAAAGAAGATAGATAAACTAAAAACGAAATATTCCTGCCCTTGTTGGTGTTTTAGCGTAGCGACACCAACAAGAACATTTACACAGAACTACTTATAACGGCACAGAATCTATTTATTTCAATTAACTTTTCATTATCGTTTTTATAGACTTTTTTTGGTTTATATTGTCGGTGTCGCTTTGCTAAAACACCGATAATGGCGAATAAATATTCAGCAAAAGATATTAAATCACTCTTTACCTTTCAAATATTTAAGCAAATTTACTATGTATTTTGTTAAACTGAATAATGAACTAATTGGCACAACTAAACTTGAACATGCTGATGTTTCTATGGGAATGGTTTATGGAGAAATCCACTTCATAAATAACGTGAACTCGGATTTTAACTAATTGACTTTCAGTGTTTTATTTACTTATTTCAGTTATTTTTGTCAAAAAAGGCTAAAAAAGGTTATTTTTGAATAGCTCTACTCAACTTTAACCTCTTTAGCCTTATGTTTGACAAAACTATAAAATTCGACGAAGACCACCTAATCGGTATTTTTTATTTAGTAGATGAGTTCTGTTTACAAGCTCAATCTTATGTATCTAGTAAATGGGTGGGAACAAAAAGCAGTTCCACTTTCACCCCTTCTCCTACTCGTCTTCCCCAGTTATCAGCTAGTGAAATAATGACTATTTTAGTATATTATAATTACTCAGGTTATAAGAATTTTCAATACTATTATCAACGTTTTGTGTGTAACGATTTAGTCCCTTATTTTCCTAAACTTTGCTCCTATAACCGATTTTTAGAATTAATAGAAAGGGTAAGTTTACCTATGTATGTACTAGCCAAACTCCTGTGTGCTAAAAGTGAAGAAACAGGTACTTACTTCATTGATTCTAAGAAAATAGTTATTTCTGATAATCGTCGTATTCACTCTCATAAAGTGTTCAAAGACATTGCAAAACGAGGAAAAGGGTCAATGGGGTGGTTTTTTGGATTTAAACTTCACTTAGTCATCAATCATTTAGGAGAGGTAATGGCTTTTGAAATTACAGCAGCAAATAAGGCTGATAATAACCACAATCTACTCAAAAATTTATTAAAAAATTTGAAAGGAAATTGCTTTGGTGATAAAGGATATTTGACAAAACTTTGGGAACAACTCTATGAAAAGGGACTTAAAATGATAACTAAAACAAAAAAAAATATGAAGAATCAACTCATCACATTGAAAGAAAAATACACACTTAGAAAAAGAGCCATTATTGAATCTGTAAATGATATTTTAATTTCCGTTTTTGACGTAGAACATTCTAGACATAGGAAGCCTATAAACGCATTTACGCATATGGCAGCTACAATAGTAGCTTATCATTTCTACCCAGAAAAACCTAGAATATTTGTACCTAAATAATACCGAGTTCACGTTAAAAATAAAAAATAAATAGCAAATAAACCTATAAGGTTTCTGAAAACCTTATAGGTTTGGAAATATTCTACTGCGCCAAATTAAACCTTACCTGCACACCAAACGCTGTATTATATCTTGGAAAGGAATTACTAAGACGTGGTTTATTAATTGCTCTATCAAAATAAGCAGTCAAATTTACACGCTTGTTTACCATATAGGCAAGTGTTGGTTTGAGCTGTAAATTGAAATTTCCACCTGTAAAATCGCTGTCTTGTGTTCCGTCAGTATCTATTTTGCGCTGAATCACTTTTGTATCTCTAAGCGTAACAGCACAACGGAAAGTCAAATCATTTTTCAAAACTACATCGGTGAATGGAATTTTTACGCCTTTTCTGACAAAACCAACATCAAAAACAAAATCATTATTTTTCTGCTCAGCAAGTTGAGAGTTTGAAAGGTTTAATGAAAGTGTACGGTCTTTATTGAAATTGAAACGGAACGTAATGTCATTATTTGTACGAATATTAATTCCGATAAGTGGACTAAAACGCTCACTAATACTCACTTGATTGACAACAAAAACAGGTTGTAAATTTCCAGTTTCTGGGTCAATTAGGTCTGCCAAAGGAACATTGTATTCCGTTATTCCCAAATTCAGATAGGAGAAATCATACAAAAGTGAAGATGTATAACTTCCAACTGCGTACGTAGATTGATAACCATGAGTAATGCTAATAGAACGGAAACGGTCTTTGAAAATCCCCAAATTAGTCAAGCCATTGTATGTCAAACGCCAATTTGGTAATGGAATTTTTGGAAATTCTGAAGTCGTATTTCTACCTGAATAGGCTGATAAAAAGGCAGGAATCAAAACATCTTGCGAACCAATATCATAGTCTCCTGCTTGATTTTCGGCATCTAAAGCACTTTTTACAGTCGCTCTATTGGCTATAAAGTCATCAAACAAAGGAGAGTTTCCAAACTCATCATCTTTTGAAAAAGCAGTTGATAAACTAAAATATGAAATATTATAGTTACCAGTTCTTACAGCAGTTTCAGAAACATAATCATCACTAAAAGGATCGTAACGCAGCACTTCCGAATAATTTGCACCTTGTGTTCGTTGTCCTTCTATCTGTAACTGAAAATCTTTCAACGGTTCAATATCCATACGAATACTTAGCGTTTTGGCTTGGTCTTGAACAATCGGATTTGTTTGTGATTGTGACCTTGATAGATAACCATTATTTGCCATATCCAAAATATTATCTCGGCTCTGACTTCCCAAAACAAACGGCACACCAGGGGCAGCAAAATTTTGGTCTAATCCAAAATATTTTGGTGTAGTCAAAAGATTTGGAAGCATGGTATTTCCATTGACAGAATAATTAATTGTTATTCGTTTGACAGATAAAAGTGCTTTTACTGCACCTTCTCCAACTCCACCACCAGAAGAACTTCCTTTTTTGCCTTTTTGCTTTTCCATTTCAGCCTTTAGCTTTTCTTGAATACGAAGCTGCTTTTTGTCTAGTTTGGCAACTTTTCTATCATATTTTTCATTGATTTTTTCTTGCTTTGAAGAATCTATTTGAGCAATCATTACAGAATCAATAAAAACAGAATCTACCAATCTATCTAGTTTGATATTACGAATTTTATTTTTTCGTTCTTTTTTATCTCTAAATTTCTTAATTCTATATTCCAAACGCTTTTGTTTTGGCGATTCGGTCGGACGAGAAGTAGCATTATTTTGATTATCTCTGCCTTGTCGTTTTGGAGCAGTTACTTCTCTCAAATACGGACTTTTATTATACAATTTCTGCATATCAATTTGTCCATTTATCAAAAACTGATTGCTACTCCTTGCCATATTTCCAAGTGTATCAGCTATACCAACAGCATTTGCTGTCCATGTATAATTGGAAGAACGACGAACATCTGCATTCAAGAAATCTATTGCAGGAAATTTATCTAAAGGAATACGATAATTCAGTGTGGTAGCTTGTGTAAAATACTTCATTCTACCCAAAGATTGAATATTTGACCAAACAGAATCTCGTTTTTCTTGTGTATTGAGTTCGCCTGCTGGCTCATCAATAATTGCCGAAGCTGTCGCATTATAATCTGCTAACAAACTTTTGGTGAAATTCCATTGAACCGTATAATTTCTATCAAAGAAAAATGACTTTTGAAAGAATGGTAAAACTCCATCTGTTGTCAGTTGAGCATTTCGATATTGAGTTTTGGCAAAACGTCTGTTTACCTGTCCTGCAACTGTAATATTATTTGGTAAATAATTGAAATTAAAATCCCTGATAAATTTAAGATAAGGAGCATTTAATAATTCATTTTTCTTAAATGGCTCAAATGGTTTTACATCAAATCCATAATTATAGACTAAGCCTACTTTGGTTTCTCGTAGTTCATCGGTTGCTAGTCTGATATTTGTTCGTTTCGAATCGGTATAAGAAACTGAAGCAGCAAAGTTTTCGATATCCCAAAAATCTTCTTTTGCATCTGGATTTACTCTCTGTTTTCGAATATTAGTTAAGTTTATACTTCGCCTTGTGAGTCTATCTTGGACTAAATTTCTATAATCTCGTCTTGCATTTTCATTATCAAAAGAAGTTTCTAAAGAACGTTCTAATCGAATATCTGGATCAAGAGGATTGAAAAGTGGTGTTACTCGTGTCTGTTCGAAACCTACAAATAAAGGAAGTGCAATTCCCAAACGATTCAAAAATATTTTATCTAATTGTGTAGCAGCCGAAACATCATAAAATAAATTTGTTTCTCTTGAACGATCAGAAATTCGGTCTTGAATGCCTCCAAAAAATGGCGTACTGTATCGTAGTGCTGCATTTACAGTGGCAAAATCTGCTAATTGTGTTTGTAGTTGTAAGTTTGTAGCCCAACCCCCTTCTTTATTAAAATCGGTTACACGGAGTTCATTTGCCCACACACAAACTGATTTTGGCTGTTCGTCTGCTGTTTTTGGATTTCGAATTCCTATCATAATAAGCTGAACACTACTCAAATCTGGATTACCTACAACCCTAAGTTTATACTTTTCAAAAATTCGCTCATACGGAACTCTTACACTAAGTCCACTTGCATTACGTTCTGTTTTGGTATCGTAAAGTGCATCAAAAGGCAAATCAATTTCATTTTCTTGTAACCAAATTTGATTTGGAAGAGAAGAACCTGCTGCTGACATTTTTAAAGGAACTTCAATTTCATAGTAATTTTCTTTAAAATCTGTTCCCAAACGTAAAAATGCTGTAACTTCTCCGTCATTTGCTGTTGCACTATTTGCGTGCAAAAACATTTTCAAACGCTTATAAAAAACAAAGTCATAAATAATATTTTTATAGGCTGCACGGCTATCTCCATCTTGTAAATCTTCTACACAAAGTTGTAAAGATTGTTCATTCAGACGAGCTTGGGTAATTGAAGTTGGGTCAGTATCACGCTGAAAATTCGGAGGAACAGAATATGAAATTCCATTCGAATTTGCTCCTGCATCACTTCCATTTTCTTCAATATTAACAGTAGAAATAATAAACTGAGGGTCGTAAGGCTCAACAGGACGAGCTAAACCTTCATCTTGCAATGACGCAAAATAAGGTCTCCATTGCGCTCCTACAAACTGAAAATGTGCCATACGCATCACCACAGGTTGTTCCCAATCTGTCATAAACAAACGAATAAAACGAATAGACTTAAAGCCATCAATACTTCCAATTTTATCATCAAATTCACGAATCGGAATACGGAATTGATACCATTTCACTCTATCGCCATTTCGCTCAACAGTTACCTCATCAACTACATATTTGTTATTTTCTAATTGATTGGGTCTCAAATCTACCTCATATTGATAATACCCATCTAAGTCTGAAAGTGTATTATCTCTATTCAAATCTTCATTGTCTGGTAATGTTGTCGAAGAAGCTGTACCTGCATTTTCAGGCGAATTTCCTTCTGTTCCATTAAAATCAAAATAACGTCCTAGAATTTTTCTATTGGCATCATCTTGGTCTCCTCCCAAATAATACCTAAAATTATCTTTTGATGGATCGGCTTGTAAACGCTGAAAAGCTGCTGCACTCAAACGAGGTTGAACGGCTGCTAAGTAATCTCTAAATTGAAAACGTTCCTCTTCATCGCTAAGTCCGTCAAGTCCAACATCTTGTTTAGCTCTTGCTCCATCTTCTGCTGAGAAAGCATCTGTCAAATATTGTTGATTGGTTACTTTTCCCCAAATGGTTTCTTCTACATCATTCAAATCTGCATCAGTGACAGGCAAACCGTTTTCAAAACCGTGTCTTCTGTCAGGAATTACATCTTCTGAGATATTTCCTAAGTTGATATAAAATTTTCCTCCTGTTGTATTCGAAACTCCTGCACCGTCTGGCGTTTCTACTCGTCCATTCTGACCTTGAATAAATGGATCCATTAACCAAAATTCGATATATTGAATATTTATATTATCAAAATCGACATTGTAAGTAATTCCTTTGGAGATGGCTGCAAAGTTTTCTTTTGGATTGCGAAGTGTTCCATCTACATTTAGTTCTGGATTATAATTATACTGTCCTGGATAAGAAGGATAATAAGCCAAATCAAAAGTAATTTCGGGTGGATTGATTTGCTGATTATCACGCTGCTGGAAAATTTCATTAAATTCAACTTGACGAACATAATGGTTTTCCTTGTCTTGGTCAGTAATATTATCAGGAACTTGGCTTGCCAAACCACCTGTAAAAAATGCTGTTACATCTACTGTATGCCATGAGAGCTTAGCTCTTTTATAAGAATAATTGAGACCATCAAAACCTGTTTCTGGACGGAAAAGTCTTGGTGTACTTCCCAACTTCCACGTAACAGGCTGACGAGTAAGGTCATACGGAATTTCACTACTTTCAAAATCATCTACATAGGAAGCTGCTTCTCCTCCATTTCGCTTAATAACATTATTTTCTCCTGGGATAAGTTGTGCATATTCTCCTCTAAAAGTAATCGTCGATTTTTCTTTTGTATCAAGCCCTGGAATTGCATCTATCATTCTTGTCAAAAACCCAGATTCTTTCTGAATACTTGCTGTTGCACCTATCATTGTATTTCTGACAGGTTCTAAACCTGTTGTAACACGAGTGATAATTGGTCTTTCATTCAAATGAAGAAGTGTAGCTGAAAATTTAACATCTTTATTCAAAATATATTCGGCATCAAGCCCCATAATATTTCGCTGCTGAACACTAAATAAATCGGCTCTTTCATACTGAATGGTAATATCTTTTCCAGAAGCCAACACTCCTTCATTCAAAATACGAACTCTACCAAACTGATAATCAACAGTATAGTCTGCGCCTTCTGAAAGCATAACCGAACCTGCCCGAACCATAACAGAGCCTTCCGAAATATTAATTCCTGGTAAAACAACTTCATTTCCTCCTGCACTTTGGTACGAACCTTTCAAGAAATATTTACTCTTATTGGCATACAAAACGGCATCAGCTTGTGTACCGTCATAAAGTTCATTAAAGACATATTTATCAATGAATTGCACTTCAGAAATAGGGTCGAAATAAGTAAGAAGTTTATCTCCAAATGGCTCAACAACTGGAAAAATAATTCTTGCTTGGTCAGACTGAACAGTAATATTTTCTAAAAAATCAAAATTTCCATCTACTTGTGGGTCAAGATTTGGATTCAATCTATCCATATTGGTCAATTGAACTAAGGGAACATCTTCAGTTCTTAAACCTTCATGTAAACTTGGATTATCAATTCCTGTAATGTCATCACGATAGATAACTTGAAGTTGAAAGTTTTCTGGACGTAATTGTGTGGCTTGTAAGGAATAAATATTTTTCATCATTAAATCCCACAAAGGCAAATCAGTTCTGATGGTTGGAGGACTTAATAATTTCATAAAAATAGCTGCATTTGCATCTCTATTTTGGTAGTCTTCTGTCATTTCTCCCACTTTGAAAACTTGTCCATTGTAGGTGTATTCGTATGCAACAGCCAAAATTTCATCATTTCTAAGGGGTTGTTGTAATGAAATATAACCTAATTGTGGGTGGAAAGTAAACTCATTATTGCTTAATTTTCTTGCTGAGCGAAGGAAAGAATAATCTGTTCCGTTTTCAAGATTGAAAGCACCACTTTCTAAGATTTGTGTTAATTGGTCTGGTGTTCTTGTAAGGTCTTTTACTTGTTGAAACAAATTATTTGCACCATTTCTAGCTGCTCCTCCTATTCCATTAAATCGTTCTCTGTATGGCGCACCTTCTCCCAAATCCATAAAACCAATAATGTTTCGCAGTGTTTGTGTATCATTATTTCGATTGGTTACATATACCTCAACACGAGTAATATTGACTCCTGAAACAACACTTGGAACAGCACGCAAAGCCTCTTCATAGTTATCTCTAAAAAATTGTCCTAAGAAAAAGTGTTGATTAGCTTCATATTGGTCTGCACGAATTTCGAATTCTTTTCCCTGCGCCCCATTTCTAATGGTAATACTTTCAGAAACTCCTCTTTGATTTGCAATAAGTGTATTGAGCCATAATCTACCAAAACGAAGACGAGTAGTTACACCCATTAGATTCTGACTTCCTGTAATAAGTGTATTGGTAGTATTCAAACTCACATTTCCAAACTGAACTTGCTGAACAATATCTTCCTCATAACCTGTATATCCTTGATTAAAACGATTTTCGAATTGAAAAGCTGCTTTTGTATCAAAGTTTGCATTGAGTTGCATTTTTTCGCCTAGCTTTCCT
Source organism: Bernardetia sp. MNP-M8 (assembly GCF_037126285.1). NCBI lineage: Bacteria > Pseudomonadati > Bacteroidota > Cytophagia > Cytophagales > Bernardetiaceae > Bernardetia > Bernardetia sp. MNP-M8. The sequence goes on along the minus strand of NZ_CP147012.1, from coordinate 3,484,005 downwards.
AAAATTGAAAACTGAATACGTTGGTCAAAATTAATTCCTCCATTGCGTTGCTGGCGAACAGGAATTTGTGGATTATCGATTCTTTGCCATTTTCCTCCAAAATCTAAAAGAACTGAACCTGTTGGCTGGATTTCAATTTTATCTCCTCCCAAAACTCTTCCCAAACCAGAAGGTAAAGCCACTTCAATTTTGGGAACTTTACTGGTTTCGGCTGCTTGTTCATTGCTTTCTTCTTGTATTTTTTCTTTATAATAAGCTACGTCATCGTAATAGGTTTTGAGCTTTGTGTAATCTTCGACTGAAATTCTACCCAAAGGTGTGTAAGAATTAGGTCCATCACGACGTAAAACATCATAAAATTCTCCTGTATCATCTAATCGGTAGACAGCATCAAGACTTCTTGGGTCTGGAAGTTGTAAAAGTGGCGATGACAAATCAGGCTCTAACATCGGATTTTGAGTTTCTCCTTCGGTAGTGCTTGATTTTATTTGTTGGTCATAAAATAGAAGTGAATCTATATTATTTACTACCGTCGTATCTTGGGCAAAAACACTATTTACAGAGGAGTAAAAAACAGAAATACCACCAAAAATAAATAGCAATGTTATACTATGAATAAGAAAACGAAAATATATAAAATTTGCAGAACGCAAACTATAAACGGATTGGGCGAAATGGGTTCGCTGCATAAGTAATTGTATCTAAAAGAGTTATCGTATTTTATCGTATTGATTCTATTCAATTTTATAGTTTGAAATAGAATTTCTATTTAATCATATTTTTCAAATCCATCATCAGTGAGTACACCAACAACTTTCAGAATAAAAGGCATTGATAAATAATAAGCCAATTACAAAATTAGCATTTTAGAATTTAAAACAAACTAAATTCAAATTTTGGTAGCTAGATAATATTAGACCAATGTATTTATGAAGAGCAACTAAAATAATTAAATAGAAAAGTAGATTTTTTTCATAGAGGAATTAACAGGCTTTGATATACTTCTTGAAGGGATAATTTTTGTATTTATGGGGTAGTTATTCTGAACTTATACATATCTTTTTTAGATGTTATCAAAAGAAATCAAGGAAAGAGAATACAAATATTCTCAAAAAAATAGAGATTTCAAAATTGTTCTCTAATTTTGAAGAGTTAAATGTAATTTTTATTTATTCCAATTAGACCAGATACAGAAATAAGTAATAAGAGGTAATATTCAAAAAGATAAATAATTATTCTTATGAAAATAAGTAATTGTTTCTTAAATTAGTAACTTGTAGAGCTTAAAATACAACGTATTATTCCACTTATTTTTTTTATTCCAATTTTTTTGAGGTTACTATGAAAAAATGGCTTCTATTGCTATTTTTTTGGTTTATTATATTCCCCTTTTTATTTGCTCAATCAGAGACAGCAGATGAAGAGTGGAACAAAACACAGTTGATTTTTCTTTCTTCGCCAAAAGATATAACACCATACGAAAAGCTCTCTGATTTAATCAGTGAAGGAAATGAAAAGTTAAATCAAAAAAGAATCAATTCCTTACAAGAAAAAATAAAGGAAACAACCCCAATGGCTATAAAAATCTATAGTCATTGGCTAGAAGGAGATTTTTATGAAAACATTGGAAAGCGAGGACTTTCATTAGAGCGAAATCTGAGAGCATATAAACTAGCCAAAGATAATAATTTACTCAAAGAAAGAGCTTTTTCAGCCAAGTTTTTGGCTAGTAATTATATTCGACTTGGTTTGGAAGAACAAGCTATTATTTATGCCTTAGATGCTTCACAGATTTTTACAAAGATAGATGATAAAGTAAATAAAGTAGTTTTGCTCTATACAATTGGAGATATTTATTTTCAGGTGGAAAATTATCAGGAAGCTATAAAAAATTATAACTACGGATATAATTATGCTATCAAAAATAATTTTGTGTGGGAACAACGCTATATAGCTAATAATTTGGGGGTGGCGTATAGAGAAATCCAAAAATTAGACTCTTCACTTTATTATTATAATATTGCCAAACAAGTCGCTAAACAGACACAAGATACAATTGCCTTGGCTTTGGCTTCTGGAAATATTGGCGAAATTTTTTATAAAAAGAAAAATTATGAGCAGGCTATTCTTTTATTAGAAGAAGATGTTCGTTTGAGTAGCCAATATAAAAACTGGGGGAGTGCAGCTAATGCTTTGGTTTTGTTAGGAAGAATATATAGAGAGAAAGAAAATATTTCTCAATCTAGTGTGTACTTAGATAATGCTTATAAGATTGCTTCAAAAAATAACTTACATAAAACAATTGCTTCTATTTATGAGGAACAAGCTAAATTATTTGTAAAAAAAGATAGTTTTCAAACAGCTCTTTATTTAGAACGACAAGCAAAGTCAATTCTTGATTCTATTACACACCGTGAAATAGCTATTAATTTAGCAGCCGTACAATCAGCTTTTGAGAATGGACAAGCACTAACACAAGTAAAAATATTGGAACAAGAGAATAAAAACAAACAAATAACAATTTGGACAACTACAATAGGGCTTTTTGCAGCCATATTTTTCCTCACACTCTTATTATATCAAAATCAACAAAAAAAGCAACTCAATAAAAAATTACTTGAAAAAAATAAAGAAACAGCAGACCAAAACACTCAACTTATTACCCAAAAAGAAAAAATTGCTGCTCTTAATTTAAAACTTAATGATAAAGTAGAAAAAAGGACACAAGAATTAGAAAGAAGTATAGAAAACTTAGCTGATGTAAGACACGAATTAGATAGTTTTATGTATAGAGCTTCACATGATTTACGTGCGCCTTTAGTGCGTTTGGAAGGATTAAATAATCTTTTAAAGATGTCTACAAAAGGGTTAGAAAATGATGAGAATATGCAATCTATTTACGAAGTTCATACCTACATAGAATTATTTGATGCAACCTTAAAGCAAATGGATACTATGCTTCGAAGGTTGATGCAACTTCATGACCTTATAGAAGAAGAATCTTATTTTACAGAGATAGATGATTTGTACTTATTTGTAGAGGAAGCAAAAACAGCTGCTTATGATTATGCACCTAATGGAATATCTATAAAAGCAACAATTGAAACCCATGCGCCATTTATTACAGATAAAAAATGGCTGCGTTTGATTATAATTAATCTACTTCGAAATTCTCTTATTTATTATAATATGAATACTAAACCTATTGTAGAATTATTTATTAAAGTAGAAAAAGAACAAGTTTTGATAGAAGTAAGTGATAATGGAGAAGGAATATCTGCTGATTTATTGAGTTCTATTTTTAATATGTTTGTTCGCTCTTCGGAACGTTCAATAGGAAGTGGTTTAGGACTTTATCTTGTCAAAAAAGCTGTTAATAAATTAGAAGGAAGTGTTTTTTGTAACTCTACTCCTTTTGTACAAACTACTTTTTCGGTTTATATTCCAAATCAAAATAAGGTGAGTGTAAATTCTAAAAAAGGAAATGATTTAAACGAGATTTTTGTTTTTGCTTAATACAGTGTAACATAAGTTTTGCAATATTTAAAAAATATTTTTGATGACAAGTTTTATCAATGAAAACTAACTGTCAAACACTTTTAGAAGTGTCTGACAGTTAAAAGAGCTAAACTATCTGACACTTTTGAACGGTTTTAGCCCTCAGGGAAGTTAAAGTGTCTGCTAGGAATAAAATAATCTCAAAACACAAATAAACTTTTGTTACACAATATGGTAGTAAAAAAATAAAATAGTCATTTTTTACCATCAAAATCTCAAAAGTTTATTTTCAAAATTATACTTTCAAATCTCCTTCTTCACTCAAATCAGGTTCATTTCCAGTAACTGCACCCACACCCATTTTTAAAATCGAAACAAGTTTTCCGTGTTTGGTATCCCAATAATGTGCTTCTTGAGGTCTGATTTCGATAGCTGTCAAATTTGGGTCATCTACTCCATCAAACCAATTATCGTCAGTAGATTGATACAATTCTTTCAAAATTGCTTTATCTTTTGTAATGACAGCCTGACCATAAACGGTCATAAATTCCATATTTTTTGGTTGTGAATAAATAAGTTGCGCTCGTCCTTCCTTTCTGATGTCTGCATTGTGGTCGCTATCTTGTCCACTCAAAAACCAAATAGAACCATTGTCATCTACTTTTTTTGTACTCATAGGAATAGTATGAAAAGGTTCAGATTTCAAATCTGTTGCTAACATGGCAAAATCAATTGACTTTGCGAGTTCTTTAATTTTTGCTTTTGCTTCGTTGTTATACAAATTATTGACACTCATAATCTTAAAATTGAGGTAAAAAATAAAAGTTAGAAAAATAAGATAGTACAATTGTACCATCTAAATCTCTAACTTTTTTTGTACCAATAATGTTTGTTTAGAAGTGCTATTTTAGTATAAAGTAAGATTTGAAAATCCTAATTTATGGCAAATTATCATTTTTACTTCTGCTTGGTAGAAAGCCATTTTGTACGTTCTTCTATTTGTTTGGAGTTGGTATTATCTGCATTCAAATATACAAGTGAACGATAAGGAATTTGAGTAGGCAAAACTTCTACCACATGTTTTTTACCAAATCTTTCAAAGGTAACAGTCGCCTTTTTTCCTTCTTCTAAAGTAGGAATAACTTCTCTATAATCATTTATTGAAGTAATCATTTTGTCATTGATACTTATCAAAATATCGCCTTTTTCTAATCCTGCATTATAAAACGGAGAATCAAAAAGCATATAATTTGAAATGACTGCTTTTTTTGAGTCTTTTTTATCTTCATCAATGATGTCAAGTCCTAATTTTCCAAACCACATTTTACCTTTTTGATTGAGTTGATTGTCTATAGCAACAGTAGCTAAAAGCTCATTATAATTTGGTAATTCGTGTCCCAAAATATGTTTTTTGAAAAACTGCTCTGAGAATTCTTTGTCTTTTGTTACTTCATAGAGCATATTTTGAAGGTCTGCCATAGTATAAGGCTTTTCAGGTTTTCCAAACTGTTTCCACATTGCCTGCATATACTCATCAAGTCCTTTATCAAAACGTTTTCTCATTTCCATATCTAAAGCCAAACCAATGACTGCGCCATACGGATAATAAGAAATAAATGTATTATGATGAGAAAGTGGATCATTTGCCGTTGCTGCATCAGCAAAAGCTGCTTGTTGGCTCATCTGTGCAGGAGAATGAAAATTATGACCTGGTGAATTCAAAACATAATTTAATTGTCCGTTCATTAAATCTGCAAACAGAGCATCATCGACAAGACCAGCACGACGCATAACTACATAGGTGTAATAAGTCGTAAAACCTTCTCCAAACCAAAGTTCAGAAGACATATTTGTACTAGAAAAATCAAAAGGTTCTAATGATTGTGGTCTTAAACGTTCGATGTTCCAAGCATGAATAAACTCGTGAGCAACTGTAAACAAATGTTGAAAATCTAATTTTTCAGATTCAGTAATGATGGTAGAATTTCGGTGTTCCATTCCATCGCCATGCGCTGTTGGCTGGTAATTCAACAAGAAAGTATACGTTCCATAATCAAAAGTAGGAGCTTCGTCAAAAAGAGCAATTTCTTCTCTTACAATTTTCTTGATATTTTCTACAAATTCATTTGCTTCTTGGTCTGTTGTTTCTGTGCCTGTTTTATTTAAGGCAACTCTAAAGTTTTGATTGTCTTCTTTCCATTCACTCCAAAATAAATTTCCTATCAAAACAGGAGAATCTAACAAATAATAATAATTGGGTGCAGAAAAAGTAGAATCATTGATTTGTGGTAACTGTGTTGCAACTGTCCATTTATCAGTATTTTTATCTTGAAAATTGTTGTTTTGAGGCAATGAGAAAGTAACTTGTATTGTCTTAGCTGATCTATTTTCCTTAGCTCTTCTGATAGAAGCATCTTTATCAAAGTTTTCATTATAAAAATTATCAACCAATAAATATGTAGCAGGAGCATTTAAATGTGCTTGAATGGTATTAATTCCTGAATAAGTACCATCTGCATAATCTGCAAAAAGTGTATATTCAACTTTCATATTATCAGTCGGTTTCATTACATTCCATTGATAAGGCGAAACACGAGTTACCTCTAATTTATTTCCTTTTGCATCAAAAGCGTTTACAGAATAGACATTTTTAGCAAACTCATGAAGCGCATAACGTCCTGCCGAACTTCTACTCATACGCAATTTTAAAAACTCTTCTTTTGGAACTTTAGGAATAGACAAAGTAACTTTTGCTTCGTGATGCACACGATTAGAAAAATCAAAATGATAAGCTACTTTTGTAGTGTTATTAATTTTATCTTGCGCTTGAATGCACGAGATATTCAAACTAAAAAGTAAAAAAACAGCTAAGAAAAACTGTTTTTTGTTTTTTTTGAGGGAATGTAAAGACATGTTTTTGGGTTTGTATTATATGTCTGGTTCAAGCGTCGACGTTTGAACTAAGAATTAAATTACAAAGATACCGTTTTGAAAATCAGTTTACAATTCTAAAAAAATACAAATTCTATGAGCATCAATTATCAAAAACTCACAAATCAAGATTTACCTTTACTGAAAGAACTCATCCAAATTTTTGAAGTCGTATTTGAAATGAAAAATTTTGCTTTGCCAAATGATACACATTTACAAAGCCTTTTAGACAATGAAAGTATGGTTTTCTTTGTCGCTATTTTGGTAGAAAAAGAAAAAACTAAAGTAATTGGAGGATTGAAAGCATATATTTTGCCTTCCGTTTATTATGCTAGTTCTGAAATGTATCTATACGATTTGGGCGTGCATCCAAATTTTCAACGAAAAGGAATTGGAACGAAGTTAATGGAAAACCTGAAAGAATATTCTAAAAATTTAGGCTATAAAGAACTTTTTGTACAAGCAGATTTGGAAGATGAACATGCCATTGATTTTTATAAAAAGACAGGTGGAAAAGCTGCTGATGTAATTCATTTTTCGTATGAATTGTAGTGTTTTTAAACTATTGTCAGAGTTATTTCGGATTACCGAAAAACTACTGACAAAGTTTTTATGAAAATTATTCAATATCTAACATTCTATGTTCAGGCAATCCACCACACGGTTTTTTAACTATTTTATATCGAACTATTCTGAAAATTACAGCTATAATTAGTAATAGTAGAAAACCTGCAACTGCGAAAGAAGAGTAAAATCCAATATACAGTAATCCTACACATAATATATCTGGAATTTGATTTCCTATCGTATATAATAAGATTACACAAATTGCATACAATAAAAAAACTACAACAAATAACTTAAAGAGTACAGAAACAACTTTATTCTTGTATATATATCTAAATAACTCTTTCATTTTCTTGACTTGTTTTATTGAATTTTGGCACAACTGTAAAATTATTAGATACGAAAATAGGTATATTTAGTTATCCCTTTATTCCTGAAAGGTAGTCAGCCAAATACAAATAATGCGCTTGTTCGTATTGTGATTTGAAGCCTTTCCATTTTCCTTTATTTATTTTTTTTCTACCAATTTAGTTTTTACAAAAATGAATCTAAATAACCTTACAAATTTAATCAATAGACTTACAGAATTTGGAACAAATCCAAAAGTAGAATGTGAAGATAAAATTCTTGAACTCAAAAAATTATTGGTAGAAATTTATGCTCATTATCTAAATAGTAATTCTTCTCAACTGGAAGAAGATGATAAAGATGATAATGAAATTGAACCACCTAATTTTGATTACAAAGAAACAAGAAAAATTGTAGAGAGTAACTTTCCAAATTTGGGTTGGTATAGCACTACGATAGAAATAAATGAAACATGGAAAGAAAGTAATCTAGCAATAGGAGATGCCATTGATGATTTGACAGATATAATTATAGATATGTTGAAAGTAAAATGGTATTTTGAAAATACAAATGTAGAGGAAGCTTTATGGTATTTTGAATTATTTATGCGTAGTCATGCTGAACAGCATTTGGTGGATTTGCTTAAATATTTGAAGGATAGAGAGTGATTTATTATTTAACGTGAACTCGGTATTATTTAGGTACAAATATTCTAGGTTTTTCTGGGTAGAAATGATAAGCTACTATTGTAGCTGCCATATGCGTAAATGCGTTTATAGGCTTCCTATGTCTAGAATGTTCTACGTCAAAAACGGAAATTAAAATATCATTTACAGATTCAATAATGGCTCTTTTTCTAAGTGTGTATTTTTCTTTCAATGTGATGAGTTGATTCTTCATATTTTTTTTTGTTTTAGTTATCATTTTAAGTCCCTTTTCATAGAGTTGTTCCCAAAGTTTTGTCAAATACCCTTTATCACCAAAGCAATTTCCTTTCAAATTTTTTAATAAATTTTTGAGTAGATTGTGGTTATTATCAGCCTTATTTGCTGCTGTAATTTCAAAAGCCATTACCTCTCCTAAACGACGGCTTCAAGCCTCGTTTACGGTTAAAATATGAAATTAGAAATCCTACTTTTAGAGGAGCAAAAGGCTACTGGAAAGTAGGTTCAGTCAATTATCAAACTCAAAAAATAGGAATGTATAAATGTTTTTTGTTTCGCAATACGATTTGTTCCTACTTTTTACTGAACTTGCTTTTTATAATCATCATAGGCATTATTGAGAGCATTGTAAAGCATTTCGCCTACTAGTTTTGCGCCTCTTGCATTAAAATGTGTATAATCACTTTGAGCTAATGAAGGTTTATTATTTACCCAAGAACTCATCGAATTTTGACCTCCCATAGCATCACGCAAATCCCAAAATGCACATCCTGCTTTCATAGCTGCATTCTTTTGAGCTTGTCTGATTACTTCTACACTTGGATATGATTCAAAATGAGTTCCTTTTTTTCTGGCTCTATCCGAAACACTTACCACCAAAACACAAGCATCAGGATGCAAAGATTTTAAATAATTATACTGACGATAAAACATTCTTTCATAATATGAAAGACTATAATTCCCTTCTCCACTAATGTTGACACCAAACTGTACAACAATCAACTTTACTTGAAGAGCTTCTACTTGTTGCTTCATAAAATCACGATTCATGCGAGGAATCTCAAAACCCGAACTTCCACGAATAGAAACATTATCCAAAGCAACCCCTGTATTACAATCAAAAGCAACTCCCAAAATTTCAGGATTTCCTTTACTTCCCAAATGAACCTGTATTTTATTAAAATTAGTTTTTAAAGGAACTTTATGAATAGCCAAATTTTCATTTGTTGGAAGGTCTAATTTATCAATTACTTCATCTCCATTCAAGTTGAGTTGAAAAGCCAAAGGTGCAGATGGAGAACGATAAATAAATTTTACATTTTCAATAGTTGTCGCTTTTTTGTGTCCTAGTTTTGGATCAGTAAAACGAACCCAAGCGTGTTTCATTTCTGAATGCAGAGAATCGTCATGAGCAGTAGGATTTGTAAAACGATCGTATTCTGTCAGAAGTCCTAATTTATTATGACGAGGATTTTTCTTTTGGTCTATATAAGCATATTTTGTCCAATTGGGAGAATAACTAGTAAAAAGTGTAGCACGTACATTTCCACGTACATACACAGGAACAAGTCCCACACCACAACCTCCAAAACGATGTTGAAAACGTTCTCTTAAATAGGAACTAATACGGTCGCCTTCAATCTGTGAATCTCCATAATGAAGAATTCGAATCAGATTAGGCTTTTTAGAAAGAGATTGCAAAGAAGCAAAAAAAGCATTGAGCGCATCAGGATTGTTGGGTGGAAATTCTATTGCCTGACGAGCAGGAACAACTGGCTCATAACGCTCTTCTTGCAAAACAGTATCTTCTACTTGGACATAATTTAATGAGTCTTCATCTGAAAAATCTAATGTATCGACAAGAACAGTTTCTGCATTTTCTACTTTACTCTGAATATCTGCAATAAAATCAAGTTCCTTTTTGGTTGTATCAGGAAGTGGACTTAAATCATCAAGCGTAAAAACATTCATTGTAAAACTCTCACTCATAGGAATTTCGACAGGCGAAAGCACCATTATTACGAGCGAAATACAAGTAATATAAAAAAGAAGCACAAGAGGGCGTAATGGTTCGACTGATTTTTCTTTCATTGAATTTTCTTTCTTTTAAACTTATCAGAGGTATATGTTCGTATAGCAAATGTAGTAATTTAGCTCATTAAAATATACTATTGTTTCCACAATCTTATGTTTGGATTCAAAACAGCAATACTGTCTAAATTACTTTGACGAATATCGACAGAATCAAAAAGAATTTGGTCGACGTATTTCATCTCTGCAACTTCCAAAGGAATGTAGTTAAATTGATTTTCATTAAGAGTGATTCCCAAGAGATTTTTAAGCTCTAAAAGCTGCATAGGAAACTCTGTAAACTTATTCCCTGTCAAACTGCAGGTAATCAAATTATCTAGTTTACTAAAATTTTCAGGTAAAGATTTTAATTTATTATGCCCTAACCAAGCTATTCTAAGTCTTTTCAAATTACCAAAAGTTTCGGGTAATTCTTTTATTTTATTATATCCAAAATTGATAAAGAATAGATTTTTTAAATTTCCAAAAGAGTTTGGTAATTTTTCTAGTTTACAAGCATTGGCAGTGATATGAAGAAGCCTATCACAATCACCGATAGATTCTGGAAATGTTTTTAAACTTGTCCCTGCTACTCCTAAAACTTCTAAATTTTTGAGTTTGCCTATGCTATCAGGAAGTTTTGAGAAAGTGCGATTATTATATAAGTATAGATCAAGTAAGTTTTCTAAATTACAAATCTCATTTGGTAAAGAAGGTAGATTACTCCTATGGAAAGTGAGGACTTCTAAGTTTCTAAGTTTAGAAATTGTAGAAGGGAAAGACCTCAAATCACACCCATTAAACCCTAAATATTTTAGTTTAGGCAACTGAGCTAAAAGTTCAAAATCATTACTTAGGTCTTGAAAACTTTCCTCCATGAACTCAATACGTTCCACATTTTGGAGCTGAACAATCTCCTTTGGTAACTTTCTCATTTTTTGATTACTTAAAAATAAGTAAACAACTTCCAAAGGATTTTTCAATGCTTCTTCAATACTTTTATGAGCAATATTTTCATTAGGCATCATATCATAAGAAGATGGTTTCATATAATGGTGTCTACCTGTTTTGTCTCCATCTGTGTGCCAAGATAATTGACTTTTAAAAGAAGGGAGAATAAGTCTATCCTGTATAGAGTTATATTTTTCTTGTATTGTTTTTTCTGTACTTGAAATTTTTACTTTTGTACTACCTTTATTTTCACGTTCTTCATTTATATTTTCTTCGTAATTTTTATCTACTAATTGACTTTCACTATTATTAGAGTTTGGTATATAACAACCTTGCAATAAGAATAAAGCAACAAAAATTAGTATAAGAATATTTTTCATGGATTTTTTGAGTAGTTTATTAAATAAACCTATAAGGTTCTGAAAACCTTATAGGTTTAATACTAATTATATCTTCATTTCAGGCACATTATCAGGAATAATCAATTTCCCTTCTGTTGCAGCCTTAATTTCTTCTACACTTACATTTGGCGCACGTTCACGCAAAACAAACCCTTCCTCTGTAACATCCAAAACAGCCAAATTAGTAACAATTTTTTTGACACAATTTAATCCTGTAATAGGCAAGCTACATTTTTTCAAGATTTTTGATTCTCCTTTTTTGTTGGTGTGCATCATAGCAACAATGATATTTTGAGCAGAAGCTACCAAATCCATTGCCCCCCCCATTCCTTTTACCATTACTTTAGGAATTTTCCAGTTGGCAATATCTCCATTTTCAGAAACTTCCATAGCTCCCAAAACAGTCAAATCGACATGTCCACCACGAATCATGGCAAAGCTCATAGAAGAATCAAAAATTGAAGAACCTGCAAGTGTTGTAACCGTTTCTTTTCCTGCATTGATAAGGTCTGCATCAACATTTTCTTCGGTTGGATAAGGTCCCATTCCTAAAAGCCCATTTTCAGATTGAAGAACTACATCAATTCCTTTTGGTACATAATTAGAAACTAGAGTAGGAATTCCGATTCCTAAATTGACATAAAAACCATCTTGCAACTCTTGTGCAATGCGTTTTGCGATTCCAAATTTATCTAACATAATATTTTAATTGATAGTTGAAAATTGATAATTGAGAAACTAATTTATAAATGATACTAGAATAGTAATTCTTTCATAATTTACCATTCTCAATTCATCATTTTTCATTAACTGTACGCTTTTCAATACGTTTTTCATAATTCTTTCCTTCAAAAATGCGTTGTACAAAAATTCCTGGGGTATGGATAAAATTAGGGTCTAATTCTCCATTTTCTACCAATTCTTCTACTTCTACAACCGTAATTTTTCCAGCCATTGCCATCATTGGATTAAAATTTCTGGCTGTTCCTTTGAAAATAAGGTTTCCTTGCTTGTCACCTTTCCACGCTTTTACAAAAGCAAAATCTGCATAAAGAGCTTCCTCCAAAACATACATTTTACCATTGTATTCTCTAGTTTCTTTGCCTTCGGCTACTTCTGTTCCAAATCCTGCTGGCGTAAAAAATGCAGGAATTCCTGCGCCACCAGCTCGGCATCTTTCGGCTAGAGTTCCTTGTGGGATTAAATCTACTTCTAATTCGCCTGATAGAAGTTGTCTTTCAAATTCGGCATTTTCTCCTACATACGAAGAAATCATTTTCTTTACTTGGCGTTTTTGGAGCATAAGTCCAATACCAAAATCATCTACACCTGCATTATTTGAGATACAAGTAAGACCTTTTACGCCACTTTTAACAAGGGCAGTAATAGAATTTTCAGGAATTCCACAAAGACCAAAACCACCTAACATAAGTGTCATGTTGTCTTCAATGCCTTCAAGGGCAGCCTCTGCGTTGGGATAGACTTTATTCATTTTTAATGTTTATTTACGTGTTTGTTTGTAACTTTTTTATAATCTGAGTAAAAAGATTATATTTTATCCAAAGTTTGAAAAATAAGAGCAGTTTTCAAAATAAAATTGTTTCATTTTGTTTTAGTAGAAAATTAGCACAAAACTAAATCCTGTATTCAAACTTATTGAGATTTAGAATTGATAAATCGGTCAGATATAGTATACCAAAGAAATAACGACATAAAATTTGATAACTAATAGAAATTAAATAAACAACTATTTTACAACAAATAACTTACTGAAAATCAATGCATTAAATTCGTAATTCGTAATTTTTAATTCGTAATTGTTCCTAAGCGAATAGCTTTTTGAAAGCTCTACTTTGTTAAAAATAAATTTCTTGAGCCAATCTATATGTATTTGCATGAGCTTCTACAATATCAGTAATATTTGGTGAATATCCTCCTCCCATACTGACACACACAGGAATAGTGTTCTTTTTACACTGCTCAAAAACAAACAAATCTCGTTCTCGGCAGCCTTGTAAAGTCATTCCCAAACGCCCTAATTTATCAGTTTCAAGTATATCTACACCTGATTGAAAAAATATAAATTGAGGTTCTTGTTCTTCGATAAGTTTGGGTAAAGTTTCTTTTAAAATTTTTAAATAGGTTTTATCATCTGTCCCATCTTCTAGCTCAATGTCTAAGTCTGATTTTTCTTTTTTGTAAGGATAATTTTTTGCCCCATGCATACTAAAAGTAAAAACTCTTTTTTCATTCTCAAAAATTTCTGCTGTTCCATTTCCTTGATGCACATCCAAATCTACCACCAAAATTTTATCAAAATTATGCTCGTCCATCAAATGATATGCCCCTAAGGCAATATCATTTAGAAGACAAAAACCTTCTCCATGTTCGGTAAAAGAATGATGTGTTCCTCCTGCAATGTTCATACTAATACCATATTTCAAGGCAAATTCTGTATTTTGGATTGTTCCTCCTGCAATTGTAATTTCTCTCCTGATTAGCCTTTTAGAGATTGGAAAACCAATCAATCGTTCTTCTTTTCGTGTTATAGAAACATTTTTTAATTTGTTCCAATACTCTAAAGTATGTGCTCTGAGAATTTTTTCTTCTGAAATAGGGATTGCTTCAAAAAAATTTTCTTGGATTATAGTTCCTTCCTCAAGAAGTAGTTTGGGTAACAAATTATACTTTTCCATTGGAAAACGATGACTTTGAGGTAATGGATGTGCATAAATAGGAGCAAAAGCAATTTTGAGCATTTTAATTTAAAGAAATGGTAAGTAATTTTAAAAAACTAGAATCCACAAAAAAACCTTATTTTCTATTGTTTTGTTTCAATAAAAAATAAGGTTAGCTTCTTGAGATAATAAAATAAGGACTAGATATTAATCTTCGTCTTCATCTACTACTACTTCTTTTGCAAATTCTGCAATCATTTTACCTTTAAGATAAAGATTACCTTCGTGATAATAAGCACGGTGCATCAAATGCGCCTCGCCTGTAGTTGGACAAATAGAGATTGATTTAGCCTCACATTTGTGGTGCGTACGACGCTTATCACGGCGTGTTGTAGAAATTCGACTTTTAGGATGTGCCATAAGATTTTTACTAAATTTTTAAAGAAAGACTGCAAAGATGAAAATTTTTTGTGTAAAAACAGAATTAAAAGCTAGTTTTCTCTCTATTTTCACTTTTTTTCTCATCTATATCTTTCTATTTAAGGTTCAACAATATTTTTAAAGACCTGTTTCTATATCTTGAAAAACATCAAAAATCTAATTTTGATTATTCTTTAAGTTTTTCAAAATACTCCAACGTGGGTCTATTTTTTCGTCTTCAGAAGAAGGTGTAGTTTTATTCTTACTATCCTTTTTATCTCCTGATTTGTCCTCTGATTTTTTATCTGTTTCAGAAGAGTAAATGAAATTGATTTTTTTTGCTTTTTTGTCTGACTCTTCGTCATCCAAATTATCCAAATCTCCACTTTCTGTATATTCATCTGAATCATCATCCGAATATCCATCTTCTTCCTCCCAAAAACGAGGGTGCAACTTCTTCATTGGAATATCCAACATCAAAAACTCATACAAAAGCTCACCTACATTAATGCTTGGTGTTCTACGAGTTATCAAAACAATCTCTTCAGTAAGTTCTCGCTCTTCCTCACTATATTTATAGAGAATTGTATCTTCGACATCTACTTCATAATCAAACTCGTCTAAAGAACGGTCACAGACCAGCTCTACAGTACCGTCAATAATTAAAGTAGCACGAATAAGTTGTTCGTTTTTTTCGAGAATGACTTCTGCATTACAATCTCCTTTTTCAATAAATCCATTTAGATGCTCCTTGACATAAGCAAAGAATTCATTGTCTAATTTGAATGTAAAAGAATGCGAACCTAATTTGAGCGCAATAATGTCAATTTCGAAAGTGCGTAAGTCTTTCACTTGATTTTAACTTTTTGATTAAGACCACAAAGATACGGCTTTCTATCAAAAAACAAGTATTTTTTCATTAAAAATCTAATTTTTATCGAAAAAAATCTATAAGAAATGACTTCACTCAAAATCTTGCAAAACTCATTTTATTTTTGGATTTTACAAGGAAAATAAAATTAGCATTCAATTACTTAACTACCTTATTACAATGATAAATTATGTTTGTGTTTCTGACCTACATTTAGGTGCTGCTTCAAGTTTGATGACTTATGTCAATCCAAATAGCTTTCGAATTGACCCACAAAAACCCAGTCCAACGCTTGCAGAATGGGTAAAATGTATGGATAAAATTATTTCTGAAACCAATCCAAAAGGTACAAAAAAGCCAAAACTCATTTTGAATGGAGATATAATGGAACTTGCTCTTTCCAATACAAATGAAACAGCAATGGCTTTCGAACAGTTTATCAAACTAATTTTTCCTGCTGATAAAGCTCAAGAAGAGTGGGTTTTTGATACAGAATTGCATTTTCTACCTGGAAATCATGACCATCATTTGTGGGAAAAAGCTAGAGAAACCCAATATATTAATTATATTGAAACGTTAGCACCAGATAGTTATTTGCCTATTCCTTGGCACACTACCAAAATGTATAACCCAAATCCCATTCCTGATTATTTTATGAATGGAATTATGCACAGACAACCACATTTGAAAGAGGCATGTGTTTGTGTTTCGACTATCTATCCAAGTTATATTGTAACCAATGAAAATAAAAGTAAAGGCGTAATTTTTTCACACGGGCATTATATAGAATCGCTTTATACGCTTATGTCAGACCTAAAAACAATGATTTTTCCTGACCGTTTGCGTCCTCAAGATATGTGGGATATCGAAGCTGAAAATTTTGCTTGGATAGATTTTTTTTGGTCGACAATGGGTCGTTCTGGAGAAGTAGGAAAAGATATTGAAGCAATTTATAACAAAATGCAAGACCCAAAAGAAGTCCGAAAGCTAACTGATAATCTATCTGAAAGTATTGCAGAACGTTGGCAGAAAAACAAAATCAAAGAAATAGCAACAGAAGGAGCATTAAAATGGATTTTGGGAGAAGTCTTTGAAAAAATTGCAAACTCTGAACGTGGAGTGCCTCATAAAGTATTAGACGACAAAACAAAAGCAGGATTAACCGATTTTATTGAAAAGCCTGTGTTATCACAAATGAAAGATGAAATGGGACAAATCCCTCCTTATTTGAGCTTTATTTTTGGACATACTCACAAACCTTTTGAAAAAATGATGACATTTGGAGGATTTCCACAAGCTGTAAAAGTATACAATGATGGAGGTTGGGTTGTCGATACAGTTGAGCAGCAAGCCTTTCATGGTGGTGCAGTCGTACTAGTAGATGATAATTTGGATTGTCTTTCGCTTCGTATGTATAATGAAGGCAAATATGAAGTTTCGGTAGCAGAAGCTAAATATGAAAATGAAGAACATTCAGAGTTTTTCAATACAGTTTCTAAGCTCATAGACAATGAACACGAACCTTTTGCTAGTTTTTGCCAAGTAATTGAAAAAGAAGTAGCGATTCGTCATGCTTACTTGCGTTCTAGTGTGAGAAGTTAGAAAACACAAAATTTTAGTTTACAAAAAAAGCCTAAGAATTAATTTACAAATTCTTAGGCTTTTTTGAAAAGTATTTTATAAAATCACTCCATTTCTGTTTTGTAAACTATCTTTTTGCACAAAAAGTATTTGTCTATTCTGTCATCTCTTTCAAAATAGTATTTAGTTTTTTGATAGAATCATAACGAGTGTGGAGTGTTTTCTTTTCTATGATAGAAGATGAATCCTTATCATATTTTTGGTCTACAATAATATAAGTTCCTCTAATGCTTATGGAAGTTAAGGCTAAGAAAAACTCTTCTTCATTTTTCTTAATCATTATTTTTGGAGGAGAGTTAAAATCAAGCTCATAAATAGTAAATCCTTGACTTTCAATTATATTAAATATTTTTTTTAGTAGTGATAAAGTATAAAAATGTAATACTATAACCCAACCAACAGCCATTATAAAAAGCAGTAAAGATAAAGGAAGAATATTTTTTGTATTTCCATCTGCATCTGTAAAATAAATAAGAGCTAACAGAATAATACTGATTATACAGAAAAGAAATGTATCTATTGAGAATATAGAAATTAAAAATATTTTTCTTTTAGAAATTTTTGACTTCATAATTTTGTTTTATAAAATTGAAGTATAATTTAAAATTTAATCGCAAAAAAACCTAAGAATTTATTTAAAATTCTTAAGTTTTAATCAAAATTTGAAATATCTATACACTCAAACGATTCTCAATTTCATTTGTCAAAAATTCTTTCAACACATCAATTTCGATACTATCCAAAACCTCTTCAGCAAAGGCTTGTAATAATAATGATTTTGCTTTTTGTTTCGGAATGCCTCTAGCTTGCAAATAAAATAACGCTTCTTGATCTAGTTTTCCAGTTGTTGCGCCATGCGAACATTTTACATCATCTGCCCAGATTTCAAGTTGTGGTTTTGTATTCAAAATAGCATCATCAGAAAGCAAAACATTTTTATTTGACTGAAAAGCATTTGTTTTTTGTGCAGCCTGACGAACAAATATTTTTCCGTTAAAAACAGCTCTTGATTTGCCATCCAAAACGCCTTTGTAAGTTTCGTTACTGTACGAATTTGGTCTTGTGTGGTCAATAACAGTATGATTATCAACGTGTGTTTTTTCATTCAACAAATAAAGTCCGTTCATAAACGACTCACAATGTTCTCCAGAAACAATTCTCAAATCATTACGGATTAATTTTCCTGCCAAAGAAATTGTAGTATTTGTAAAACTACTATTATCAGCTTGCTTAGCATGTGTGCTGCCTATTTGAAACTGACTTTTTGCGTCTGCTTGTATTTTGTAATGCTTTACATTTCCATATTTCTCTACATTTACAGAAGTCAAAACATTTGTCAAATTTGGATTTTCGCCTTTTGTAATATAGTTTTCTACAACTGTACAACGGCTATTTTCTCCCACAGAAATATAATTTCTGACCTGTGAAAGTGTATTTTTCTGACTTGCATCATTTACAAAATAAACAAAAACAGGAAGCTCTAATTCTTGATTGTTAGCAATTTCAATAACGTAACCATCAGTAGCAAAAGCTGCATTGATATCAGAAAAAATACTAACCGAATCCTTATCAGATGTACTTGGAAACTTATCAAGAAATTTCTCAAAAGCAGAACTAGAAGTTTCAGTATTTGAAAGCGATTTTATAGAAATTTTATCTTTAGTTTCTTTTATATTAGAATGTTTCTCAGAAAAATGTCCATTAATAAAAACAAGAACATGAGAGTCTAAATCTTTATTACCATTCAAATAATAGTTTAATTCATTCAAATCTAAATCAGAATTTAAAGAACTATTTTCACTTTGTAATTCAAATTTATTAGAAAGAATGGATTTTATATCTGTAAATTTCCATTCTTCGTTTCTTGTTGTCGGAAAAGCATTGTTTTCGATAGCTTCTAAAGCTGACTTTTTGGTTACAGAAAATTTATCTGTCTCATTACTTTCACTTACTTTTTCAGCCAACTCTTCAAAAGGAGCTAAAAAAGTAGATTTTATATCGTCTAAAGTAGTTGTCATAAATGGTGGTTTTTTTGTTGTTGGTATTGCTTCGCTAAAACACCAACAACGGCAGGAAAATTTGAAGTTTGTTAAATCAACCGTTGTTGAGGTTCAAATGAAACCGTCAACGAGGTAAAATTCTGAATACTGGTAATTGATTACTACTTACTGGTAACTGAATTAACTTCTTCCTTTATCCAATCATAGCCTTTTGCTTCCAACTCCAAAGCGAGTTCTTTTGTACCCGATTTTACGATACGACCTTGATATAAAACGTGAACAAAATCTGGAACGATATAATCTAAAAGTCGTTGATAGTGAGTTACTACAATAACTGCATTATCTTTATTTTTGAAACGATTAACGCCATTTGCAACAATCTTAAGCGCATCAATATCAAGTCCTGAATCTGTTTCATCCAAGATAGCTAATTTTGGCTCTAACATTGCCATTTGGAAAATCTCATTCTTTTTCTTCTCTCCACCCGAAAAACCTTCATTCAAAGCTCTTGTCAAAAGTGAAGAATCTAATTCCATTTCAGCAGCTTTTGATTTCATCAATTTCAAAAATGAAACTGCGTCTAATTCTTCTTTTCCTTTGTATTTACGAATTTCGTTTACAGCCGTTTTCATAAAAGTAGCATTGCTTACTCCTGGGATTTCGATAGGATATTGAAAAGCTAAAAATATTCCCTCTCCTGCACGCTCTTCTGGCGCAAGATCTAAAAGGTCTTTTCCTTCAAATGTGATACTTCCCCCTGTTACTTCGTATTCTTCTCTTCCTGCCAAAACAGAAGCAAGTGTACTTTTTCCTGAACCGTTTGGTCCCATAATAGCATGAACTTCGCCAGCTTTTACTTCAAGATTAAGTCCTTTAAGAATTTCTTTGTCGCCAGTTCCTGTATCTATACTAGCTTGTAAGTCGTTTATATTGAGCATTTTTGAGTATTTTCTTTTTTATGAAAAACGTTAATTTATCAAGTAAGGAAGTCTAAAGTATTTTCTAAATAGAAATTAATTATTTAGACTAATTACAAACTAACTAGAATTTGGGTGCAAAGTTCGTAAAGAATTGAAGCAAAAGCAATTTTTGTGATTTAATTTGCGTGAATAAATTGTTTAATGGTTATTCATAATTTAAAAAATTCTTCAAAATATCATTTTTATAAAAATATTATCTGCAAATTTACTTATCATAACAAGATCTTGTGTAGCATTAAGAATTGAAAAATATTCTATACTCACTAGATTTGCAAGAGTAAATGATTACTCATATTTAAGTTATTTTTGATTATAATCATCCTTTATTCTAAAATGACTATTTTTGACGATTTGTTTTAGTTCATTTGGTTTTCTCCTAGTAAATAACCAATTATATTGAGGAGAACTATAGATATAACTTTCCTCTTTATCAGGACAGTATTCTAACTGAAAATCATTTATATAATAAGCATAAAAACCATATTCATTTACCATGTGTGAAATAAACTTATCATTTATTGCAGGACCTAATACCTCCATAATTAGATAATCTACTTTTTTGAATACGTTTGTTGCTCCTTTTTCAATCAAGTATTCAGCATTTTCCACATCAATTTTGATGACACAGTCAAATGCATTAATATCACTTTGCTCAACAAAATTATTTAGTGAAATTACGTTTATCTTAACCTGTTCTAACTGGTGTTTATCAGAGTAATTATCATTTAAACTAGAACAAGAACTATCAGTGTGATTGATATAAAATATGGTTTCTCCAGATTCTTTTCCTACTCCAAACTTATGACCATAAATATTTTTCAAATTATTACTTTGAATGGCATTTTCTGTGAATGAGTAAAGCAATTCATTAGGTTCAAAGTAATGAATTATTTTATCTTCAGATAAATGTGTTCTCAAAAAGAAGCTAAAATAACCATAGTGAGAACCTATATCTAAATAGTATTTTTTATTGTTCATTAATAACAAAGACAGATAAAGAGGACCTCTTTCTCCATCATATTGCATTGGAGTCCCAAATAAATATACAGAACTAACTGTAGATGAGGGTTCAACTACTAATTTTAAGTTAGGAGAGATACCAAAATTAGTAGTTATAGGCATCTTAGGAGGGTAATAATAATGAAGTTTGGACAAAAACTGACTTAGAAAATGATTGTTTTTTAAATCATAAGAAGTTGCAAAATGCTTCATGATTTGCATCTTAAAAGGTAAATATTTAAGAAGTAGTTGTTTTATAGACATAAACAAACAGAACAAGTAATTAGAATAATTTTAATACTTAATTTTTTCAAATATAGGTCTTTCTTATTATTTTTTTAGATTATTGTGGCTAAACTCAAAATATTTTTTAATATTTTCTTTCCCACTAAAATTCGTATTTTTGAAAATCTATTTACTACTAAAGAGTAGAAAAGACCTTTTTAAATTTACAACACACAAAATTTTATGAGAGAATTACTAGAGAAATTTGAGAACAAAAATCCAGAAATCGTTTTTGAATGGCACGATCAACACACTGAAGCTGTGGGTTGGGTAGTCATTAACTCACTTCGTGGAGGTGCAGCAGGTGGAGGAACACGTATGCGTGTCGGATTAGACAAGCGTGAAGTAGAGTCACTTGCCAAAACCATGGAAATCAAATTTAGTGTTTCAGGACCTGCTATTGGTGGCGCAAAATCAGGAATCAATTTTGATCCAAAAGACCCACGTAAGCAAGAAGTGTTGAATCGTTGGTACAAAGCAGTAGCACCACTTTTGAAAAATTATTATGGAACAGGTGGTGATATGAATGTCGATGAAATCCATGAAGTAATTCCGATTACAGAAGATTGTGGTATTTGGCATCCACAAGAAGGGGTTTTTACAGGACACTTTCAGCCAACAGAACCACAAAAAATTAACCGTATCGGACAACTTCGTTATGGTGTAGTCAAAGTTTTGGAAAACGAAGATTACACACCTTCTCTGCAAAGAAAATACACTGTTGCTGATATGATAACAGGTTATGGTGTAGCTTGTGGAGTTTTTCATTTTTATGATATTTGGGGCAAAGGAGAAGCAGATTATAAAGGAAAACGAGCAATCATTCAAGGTTGGGGAAATGTAGCAAGTGCAGCAGCTTTTTATTTAGCTCAAAAAGGAGTAAAAATTGTTGGTATTTTGGATAAAGAAGGCGCACTTCTGAAAGAAGAAGGTTTTTCTTTTGAAGAAATCAAGCAATTATTCTTAGATAAAAACGGAAATCAGCTCAACGCAACAAATATGCTTTCTTTCGAAGAAGCAGAACAAAAAATTTGGGATTTTGGTGTAGAAATATTTATTCCTGCTGCTGCATCAAGATTGGTTCAACAATCTCAAATTGAAAGAATGATAAAAGGTGGTTTGGAAGTAGTTTCTTGTGGTGCAAATGTTCCTTTTGCTGACAAAGAAATTTTCTTAGGTAAAACATTAGAATATGCTGATAAAAATGTAGCAATTATTCCAGATTTTATCGCAAACTGTGGAATGGCTCGTGTTTTTGCTTACCTTATGAGCAACGATGATGTAGATATGTCTGATGAAGGAATCTTTGAAGATACTTCAACTATCATCAAAAATGCACTTGAAAAAACACATTCAAGAAACAAAAATAAGACAGGATTAGTAGAAACTTCTTTTGAGATTGCCTTAGAGCAATTAGTTTAAATATTATGTTATTGGTTGGAACACTATAGCCGTAAGTCTATAAATGAAGTAGAATTATTTACTCCTTTAGGAGTTGTATATTGGTAGAAAAAAGAGAAAGCTACATCCTCATTTACTCCGTAGGAATTTCATAATGGTAGCATTTCATCTTTAAATATCATAAATTCTACCAATATGAAGTTCCTATCGGAACAGAGTTAAAATAAGAATTTTAACCTTACGGCTATGGTTGGAACACCAACAATAGCAAGTTACGTATCACAGACTTCCCCCAGTCTGTGCAAAAATGAAAAAGTTGAATTAAAGCCTTAGTAATTTTGAAATTACTAAGGCTTTTTTTATCTAATTTTTCGAACTATTATTTGATGTAAGTAAGTTTATCTGAAATAGATAATTATATTTGTAAAAATATACGCACTTACATTTATCATCATCACTTCCACTCTTCTTATTTTACAGTCTATTTATACATTATGAAAACTATAGAGGTCGAACACAAAGCCAAGCAAACACTTTTGGCAATTGGTTTCTTTTTATTTATTTATTTGTTACTTATTTCCCTTTCTTTTGCCCTTACTATAGGTTTTGGATTTGCAGGAATAGGAGTTGTTGCTATGCGGCCTTCTTTTTTTACGTTATTTCTAGGAATAGGATTGGCTAGTATTGGAGGTTTGGTTTTCTTTTTCTTAATAAAATTTATTTTCAAACGTGTCAAAGTTGATCGTTCGGATATGATAGAAATTAAAGAAAATGAAGAACCTCGTCTTTTTGCTTTAATTAGAGAACTGACTAGAGAAGTAGGCACCGATTTTCCTAAAAAAGTTTATCTGACTAGAGATGTAAATGCTGCTGTTTTTTACGATTCTAGCTTTTGGAGTATGTTTTTTCCTACCAAAAAGAATCTACAAATTGGTCTAGGATTAATCAATGCAGTAACTGAAACTGAACTTAAAGCTGTTTTGGCTCACGAATTCGGACATTTTAGTCAGAAAACATTAAAAGTAGGAAGTTATGTTTATAATGTAAATAAAGTAATTTATAATATGCTTTATGACAATACTTCGTATAGCAATTTAGTACAACGCTGGGCAAATTTTTGGTGGGGTTTTGCGATTTGTGCTTGGATAGGAATCACAATTATTACAGGAATTCAATGGATTCTTCAAAAAATGTACGGCATTGTCAATGTTCGTTATATGGAACTTTCTAGAGAAATGGAGTTTGAAGCTGATCAAATTGCTGCATCTGTGGTCGGTTCAAAACCTTTGATAGATTCACTTTTACGTCTTCAATTGGCTAGTGACGCACTTCAATCTTTAATCAATTTTTATCAAGAACAAATCGCCAAAGAAGAAATAGCTGAAAATATTTATCCTCAACATCATTATTTAATGAATTATTTGGCTAAAGAAAGTCATCTTGATATAGAAAATAATTTGCCTGTTGTTACGAAGGAGAGTTTGAATAAATTTGATAGAAGTAAGGTAGTTATTGAAAATCAATGGGAATCGCATCCAAGTACAGTCGATAGAGTACAGCATTTAGAAGATTTGGGTTTTGATGCAGAACCTTCTTTAGATACAGCATGGAGTATTTTTGAGAATGCTCAGAAATGGCAAGATAAGTTTACAAAAGATATTTTTGCAGATGTAAAATTTTCTCAGACACCAAAACTACTTTCTTTAGAAAATTTCAAAGAAGAATATTCTGCCTACAAACAAAAGTATTCTTTTGATGAGCGTTACAACGATTTTTATAACTCAAAAGATATTTCAGAATTTAATATGGAAAGAATTATTGATCGAATCAATTCGAATTCTTCAAAAGTCCTGATTACTGAAAATACAGAGTTAGAAGATATTTTCAATGAAAAAAATACAGAGCTTATCCGAAAACAACAAGGATTAGAAAATGATTGCCTGATTTTGGAAGCTATTATTGATAAGCAAATCAAGCTCAAAACTTTTGATTTTGAAGGAATAAAATATCCAGTCAAACATGCACCACTTATTTTACAAGAATTGCAAGATGAAGCGCAAGCCAACAAAAAGCTAATTCAACAAAATGAAGAAAATGCTTTTATTTATTTCTATAAAAAAGCTCAAGCAAATAATAATGATACAGTTTTGAAAGAATTGTATGAAAATTATTTTGAAAGAAATGAAATAAAGAAAGCTGATGAATTACTTCATAAAGCTCTTTTAGAAAAATCACAATTTATTGGTCAGCAATTAGAAATTCATGAAATTGAAGAACACATGGCACAACTTCGTTTTGAAGAGCGAAAAATGCGTTCTCGTTTGAAAGAAATTGTAGAAAAAGAACCTCACCTTTTAGATGTTTACACAGCTCAAAACAAAAAACAATTAGAAGATTATCTGTCTCAAGAATGGATTTATTTTGACCATAATCATTATTATGAAACTCCTCTAGGACTTCTTTTTGCTGCCTACAGTTTTTATTATGAACTTTTCAATCAGTCTTTATTCTTAAATAAGAAAAATCTATTGGAAAGACAATTGTCATTAGCAGCTTAGTTTTCAAATAAAAATTAGAAGTTGTTTAAGAATAGAAAAAATATGTTCTGTGTGCGACAGAACAGGGACAGAATTTCATTTTTCCATAGAACTGGGTTTGCAAACCCAGTTCTATGGAAAAATAACACAGCCTTTGTTGGTGTTTTAGCGTAGCGACACCAACAAATACACCTATAATCCCCATTCTTAAACAATTTTCTAGAACAAATTCTCAAAAAAAGCAATTACAGCCTTTATAATTGCTTTTTTTGTTTTGCTTTTTTTGATTTTCTTGGATTCAACTCAAAAACTAACCATTTCAATATAATCTCCTACTTCTAGTTGATGTACTACATCCATTCCGTTTATTACTTTTCCAAAAATGGTATAACGTCCATCTAAATGTGGAGTAGGTGAATGTGTAATAAAAAACTGACAACTTTCTGTATCTTTTCCTGCCGAAGCCATTCCCAAATATCCTTCATCATCATAATAGAAAGTTGAAAATTCAGAGCGAATAGTATAATCTATACCTCCCCAACCGTCACCTCTTGGGTCTGCACCCTGTACTACAAAATTAGGAACAACTCTATGAAATTTCTTTTGATTAAAAAATCCTGTTCCTGCTAGAGTTACAAAACTGGCTACTGTTGCAGGGGCTTCTTCTGTAAAAAGAGAAACTATTATTTCTCCTTTATTTGTATTCAAAATAATCGAATTTCTAGCATTCAAAGTATTTATGAGTTTCCAATCAATTTCTTTGGTAGGTGGAGGTGGTGGACTTTGAGCTGTTTTACCTGTATAGAACTCTATTGTTTTACTGATTTCTTGATAGGTTTCAATTTCTTTGGGTAGTTCTAATTTTTTTCTTGCTTCTGTAAGCAGTTTGGTTAGAGAACTCGTTTTGTACTTGTATATTTTCTTAAAATCTTCATTCATTAATGCATTAGCGGCCAATGCCATTGCTCCTACATCGCCTGACTTGATAGCAAATTCAAAACCTTTGCTTAATTGTTCTTTTTGTTTTGAAGAAATATTTTGAGCAGAATTTGACAAAAACTTTGTAGAAACATTAAAAATAGCTTCAGTTGCTGCTGTTCTTAAGAGGTGATTTTGTGTGGTTTGAAGTGTGTCCAAAATCAAATCCATATTTTGAAGATTTTCAGAAAGAGCTTGCAACAAAACCATTTTTTCATAGACATTTTGAGAAGAGTCCAACACAGAAATTGCTTTTTGAGAAGCTATATTTTCCTTTCTTTCAGTTTTGATTGCTCCTGCAAAAAGGTTTGCACGAGTTCTATAATTATTTGTTTTTTCTATCCATTCCAAATATAGTTTATAGTCTGTCAGACGAGCCAAGTTTTTGAGGGTTTCGGAAGCTACAATTTGAAGATTTGGATTTTTAGCATTGATATAATTTCCAATTGCTTTTTTGATTTTTGGAGAATCATCAAACTGCCCAAGTGCACGAATAGCTGATATTTTAACTAGATAATTTTCAGCTGTTTTATTTAAGATTTTAATTAAGAAATCTTCATTTTCTTTTGTTTTTATTGCTCCTAGAGCTTGAGTAGCATTCGAACGCACAAAAAGTTGAGAATCATTATCAGCCTTATTTTTTAGTATTTCAAAGAAATCACTTTGTTTTTTTTCTTGAATAGAATCAGCTTCTGTTTTAGGAATTATTTTATCGCCAAGGCGAGCAAAATAAGCAGAAGCCATCAAACGAACTGTATAATTTTGCTTAGGAGGAGTTAGGAAATCAAGCATTAAAAGTGTAGCTGAATCTGAAATTACTCGCTCGTTTACTTTTGGTTTGGTTGCTGCACGATAAATTCCGATAGCTTGTCCTACTCTAAGAGTATCATTTTCATAATTTTTAAGAGCTAAAAACTGCAATCCTTTTTGGGTTGCACTTTTTCCAATAGCTTCCAAAAGTCGCTGCTGAACATTTACATCATAGTTTCCACTCGCTTGTAGTTGAGTGGTCTTTTCTAGCAATAAGGTTTCACTACTTGTTGCCCAAAACTGTCCAATTGATGTGGCAGCAGCTTGGCGAACAGACGATTTTTCATCATTTAATAATTCCAATAAAGGCATCAGAAAGCTACTATCTTGCAGAGAAGCAAAAGTAAGAGCAGCATGTTTTCTATATTTTTCTTGTGGATGAGATAAAAATGTAGCTACCGTTTCGGCATCTCTTCGGTTAGCAGCATCATATATTTTTTGAAGTAGTGTATCAGAATGAAAAACATTACGTTTAATAAACTTTTCCAAATCTTTTGGAGGTTCTTCCATTTTATCAGGCGTACAGGCTGTACCTAATAAAAAGCTAAAAAGTAATATAAAGAAAAATGAATTTGAAAAAATAAAGGAAGACAGAAATTTCATACAACTAGAAATAGGAAATAAAAAATAGGAGAAATTCAAAATAGCTACAACAAGCAAAAAATTATCTTTGCCTAATTTACTAATTATTTCCTCATTTAATAAATTTTGTTTGTCAGAATGATTCAGAATCTAATCAAATTACAAATACTCCCAACTATGATTAGTATATTCTTTAATCCATTTATCTGAAATTACTTCTAAATCAAAATCTGTGTTTGTTTTCCAATCCAACACTACAAATGAGTTTTTGGCAAGCGAACCATCATTTTCAAACTCTAACTCTTTTATTTTACAAGACTGTGTAAAATTATTTTCATCTTCTACAAGTGAAAAAGGCTGACCTGTGTGTCCAAAAAAATGATATAAAGGTTTATGTCTTGTCAGAAAATCTCTTATTTGTTGCATTCCAAAATCTTTTGTTGTAAAATGCAAAGCACTATCATGAGAAATGAGCAAATCAATTTGTTTTTTGGATTTTTGAGAATGTAATTTATTCAGAGCATCCATCTCATAGGGTTGAATATATTTTTCTTGCTGTTTTTGTGATATTTTTCTGCTCCCAACTCTTCCAATTCCTATCCAATTTAATTCTGTAGTATCTTTTTGAAAGGTTTGTAAAT
This sequence comes from Bernardetia sp. MNP-M8, assembly GCF_037126285.1. Classification (NCBI taxonomy): domain Bacteria; kingdom Pseudomonadati; phylum Bacteroidota; class Cytophagia; order Cytophagales; family Bernardetiaceae; genus Bernardetia; species Bernardetia sp. MNP-M8. The sequence goes on along the minus strand of NZ_CP147012.1, from coordinate 3,455,751 downwards.
GACCTGTTTTACAGACTCTAATTTTTTCATAAATATCGATAGGAAAAGATGACTCAACAGATTTTTCCTCTAAGTTATTTAAAAACTCATGATCTTCATGATTTCCCCTTACAGCATACATGGTAGCTTCTACCTTATCTAAAACTTGTTCTACCTTTTTATTTTTTTTGGTAAAATGATGATAAAAACCGAGTTCAGAAGGTTCTCTTCTTGCGTGTCGTAATGTAGCTTTGTCTAATTTGGACGGATTGGGAAAAGCTCCTAAATCTCCACATTGAAGAATTAGGTCTATTTTTATATTTCGTTCTCTTTCTAGTCTTTTTATGAGTTTAAAGGAAAGCAAAATTCTTCCATGAAGGTCTGCAAATAAAGCAATTTTCATAATTGTATTGATTTGAATGATAAGTTAGTAGAAAATTTTACAATTATGATTTGATAAAAGTTCAAATTTCGTTTTTTATTCTAAAATTCTCGCTTGTTAAAGTTTGGTTATCTGACAAAAAAAGAGGAACTTTGCATCTTTATTTTTATGAGACGGTCGGCAATCGTCTTTAGGCAATTTAATTTATACAAAAAATGAAATCTTTAGAAATCATCGGTTATTACCGAAAAGAAAATCAAATGGGAGCAAAAGCTGCTCATTTATTGCGTTTAGAAGGCTATGTTCCTTGTGTATTGTACGGAACAGGAGGAGATAACAAACACTTTTATGTGCCAAATATCTTATTCCGTGACTTGATTTATACATCAAAAGTACATACAGTTGAGTTGAATATCGAAGGTGACATTTATAATGCTATCGTTCAAGATTATCAAACTCACCCAGTAAGTGATGTAATGATGCACGTTGATTTTCTTGCAATGAAAGAAGATAAGCCTGTAAAAATCGACGTTCCTGTAAAACTTATTGGTCGTTCTGTAGGTGAGCAAAAAGGTGGTCGTATGGTTTTGAAAATGCGTAAACTTAAAGTTAAAGCATTGCCAGCTAACCTTCCAGATACTATTGAAGTAAATGTAGCAAAATTAGACTTAGGAAAATCTATCAAACTTTCTGAAATCGGAGAACGTCCGTATGAAATTATGAATAGTCCTTTAGTTTCTATTGCAACTGTTACTATTCCTCGTACACTTCGTACAGGTGGTGGTATGGACACTAGTGCAGAAGAAGAAACGGAAGAAGAAGCATAATTACTTTACTTGCTTAAATGCAAAAGAAATTTGTTTATATAGAAATCCATTAGAAAAATTATTTTCTAATGGATTTTTTTTATCTTCATCTTTTCTATAAAATGAAATTTACTAAAAATGACCTTACAAAAATTTCCTCACTCCATTGACAAAACTTTAATTTTCTGATTGAATTTAGTTTCTTTACTCATTGGATTATTGAGTATTTTTTTGATTTCTAGTAATCCATATCGGAAAAAAGAGTATTCATTATATCTATTTGAACAGACTCTTATTTTCGTTTTTTTATGTTTCCACATTTTCAAAACAACCTCACTAATTGAGGAAATAAAATAATTAAAGTCATCAAAAAAAGTTGAATGATAATAAAGGGAATAATTCCACGATACAAATGTCCTGTTTTGATTTCTGGTGGCGCAACACCTTTGAGGTAAAACAATGAAAAACCAAAAGGGGGAGTAAGAAAAGAAGTTTGAAGGTTCATCGAAACCAAAATGGCAATCCAAACCAAATCCATTCCGTAGGCTGCAAAAATAGGTGTTACGACAGGCATAAAAATAAAGACAATTTCTATAAAATCAATAAAAAATCCTGCTATAAAAACCAAAATCATTACTAATACTAAGAATCCATACGGACTAAGATTCGAACTTTCAATCAAATCTATCAGAATTTTATCGCCTCCCATTCCACGAAAAACAAGTCCAAAAGCAGTTGCTCCCACCAAAATAATAAAAACCATACAGGTAAGATACATCGTTTCTTTATTGACTTCTTTAATGATTCTGAGATTTAATTTCCCTTCAAAAGCCGTCAAAATAGTTGCAACGAGTGCGCCCACACCAGCAGCTTCGGTAGGCGAGGCAATTCCAGAAAAAATAGAACCCAAAACCGATAAAATCAATACCATTGGCAACACAAAAGCCTTAAAAAGTAACCCAAAAGTGAGTTTGTCATTAAATTCTTTTAGTTCTTCTTTCGAAATAGCAGGAGCAGATTTTGGGTTTTTCCACGCAGTAAAAAAGATATATAAAATGTACAAAGCCACCAACAAAACACTTGGTACAATTGCACCAATAAATAAATCACCCACCGAAACATTCATTACACTTCCCAGCAAAACAAGCACAACACTTGGAGGAATAATTTGCCCTAAAGTTCCTGCACTAGCTATCGTTCCTGTTGCAAGTTCGGGTTTATAGCCTCGTTTTAGCATTGTGGGAAGGCTTAAAAGTCCCATTGTTACGACAGTTGCACCGACAACGCCAGTAGAAGCAGCCAACAGCGCACCCACAATCACAACAGCAATAGCAAGTCCACCACGCAAACGCCCCAAAAGCAAAGCCATTGTTTCTAAAAGCCGTTCTGCAATTCCTGATTTTTCAAGCATCACGCCCATATAAACAAATAAAGGCACAGAAATCAAGACAAAATTTGTCATTGTTCCATAGATGCGAAGAGGAAGTAGATTGAAAAAATCCCAGCCAAAAAGATAAACTCCAAACAAAACAGCCACTCCTCCCAAAGTAAATGAAACAGGATAGCCTTTTAGAAGCAAAATAAAAAGACAAGCAAAAAGAAGTAAGACGAGCATATTAAAATTTGGAATTTATTTTTTCTGAAATCTAAATTAGACAATAACACACTTACCAGCTTTTACATCTTTTTCTACTTTTTTATATTTGGTATTTTCTATTACTTTTCCATTTTGATATTTGACTGTTACTTTGTCATTTCTTTGGTAGATAGTTGGTTTGTTTAGATAAGGATTAGAAGAAGCAGATTTTACTTCACGGCTATCATTGTCTTCATTTTTACCTACGCCTGATAATAGTTCTTTCAACCCTTCAATCCCCCTACTATTTGGTTCTATTTTTTCCATTATTTTCTTACGATGCTCTTTTGCTCTTTCTTCTTCCTCTTCTGTATTTGGTAGAAAGAACTCTTTTTGTTGTTTTAGCTTTTCAAATATCTCATAAACAGACATAGTAATGTCTATTTTTTCACTTTGCATAGTAGAATAAAAAGGTGCATCAATTTCTTCTAAAATATCATCTATTCCATCTAAAAAATCATTTACCAACCCTGCTTTATCCAATTCAAGAACTTTTTCACGTAGTTCTTTTCCTTCAATAGTTTTTATTCCATGTGTTAAATATTCTATTGCGTTGTGGTCTATTATTTCTTTATCGTTTTTGTTATCAATAAAAAAATCAGCTAGAGTTTCATAAAAATCTACTACTTCTTTTCTTCTAGTGGGTTGATCAAGTGCAACTTGTGCAGGAATATTAATTAAGCCTGCTCTAGCTCCATATTCATTATTTTTTTCTCTTACAAACTCAAAAATACCTTCAAAATCATCTCTAAAAAATTTATAAAAAATAAGTCCTATATAAGAAGGTTCTAAATAAAAGCCAAACCAAAACTCAATAAAGCGTTTATCCTGTCTAAAAATATTAAGCATTTTATTTACGCTCTCTTTTGCTTCTAAGACAGATAATAAAGTGAGTACATAATAAGGCAAAGAATAATTTACATCGCCTTTATAAAAATATTTTTTTCTTGTCTGAATATCCTCCAAAACCATCTCCAAATCTTCAATAAATGTCTTTTTAGGAAGACTTAAAAACATATCAATTTTCTCTTTTGTGAGTTCTTCAATATCAACTATGTAAAGTTGATTTATTTCTTCGTGATTGAATGTAGGTTGAGATGCGTTATCATTTTCTTTTACAGAGCTTGTATTTGTAGGTTTTATACTTATCATACTATCTACTCTTTTAGTAATTCCTAACATTTTTGTATTCATAAGAGTATAAGAATATATGGATTTGATTGTAGGTAATTTGTATTCAATACCATCATACTCAGTAGCTAGTATTTCTAACATATTCCATACTTCTTTTATTTTTTCTTCTTCTTGTTTATAGGCTAAATAATGTAGATAAGTAGAATAAAAAGCTGTTATTTCTGAATCATGAAATACTGTTTTGTTTGGAAAAAAATCTTGAATATTATCTATTCCATTAAACATATCATCCAATTTTTCTATATTTTCTTCAGAGAGATAATAATTCATCAAACTCAAATTCGCAAAAACATAAGTAGGAAATTTCTTAATGGTTAGTTTTAAGATTTCGTATTCCTCTTCTTTTCTGTCTTGCAAACGATACATATTTGATAGATAGTTATAAAAAGTATTTACATGAGGGTATTTTTTTATGTATTGTTTTATTTCAAATATACCTTTTTTATTATTTTTCTCCACATACATACGTGCTTTTACTAAATCTCTTTTTATTTGAGGGGTTACAGAGAATGTATAAATTGGTTCTTCTGTAATATTTAGTTCTTCTACTTCTTTAGCTCTTTTTTCGGTTAAAGAAGATTTTGCTTTTGATGAAAATTTCATTTTATATATTGATTAGTTTTTTTTGAATTTGATTTTTTTTCTAAAGTAAATTTAATCTACTATTTCACACTTACCTTCTTTTATATCTTTTTCTACTTTTTTGTATTTTACATTTTCTACTACTTTTCCGTCTTCATATTTGACTGTTACTTTGTCGTTGCGTCCGTATAAAGGTTTATTGGTTTTTGGGTCGTAACTACTACGAGGCTGATCTGTTTCTATTATTTGATCATCTTCATCTAGTACAAATCCATTATTTGCTGCTGACTCTCTAAAATCTTTCTTCACTTTTTCTTGCTCTTCTTCATTCAATGGATAAGTAAAAAAGCCTATTAGTAACCTGTCAAATATTTCGTAGGGAGTAAGATCTAGATTTATTTTTTTGTCGCTTCTTATAGAATAATCAAAATTCTGAAATTCTTTAAACGTTGATTTTTTATCCCATATTTCTTCATCAGTCAATTTTTCATTGTGAAGTTTCAAAACTTTTTCTCTTAACTCTGTTCCTTCTATTAAGAAAACTGAATGTATTAAGGCATCTACTTCAAATCCTTCTAAAAATGGGTTTTCCCTGTCTTGTTTTAAAACAAAATCTATCAATTTTTCATAAAAACCAATAGCTTCTTTTCTTCTTTTGGTTTCATTAATAGCTACTTGAGCAGGAATATTTATTAATCCACTTTTTACTAAATAATTATGATTGTTGTGTTCTATAATTTCTAATAGTGTCTCAAAATCATCTTTAAATATAGGATAAGCTAGAAATGTCACATAACTTGGCTCTACAAATTGTCCGAACCAGTAGTCTATAAATTGCTCATCTTCTTCCAAAACTTCAATAATTTTAGGAAAACTTTGCTTTGCTTCCAAAACATATAAAAAGCCCAACGCATAAATGAGAAAATTCAAATTATAATCATTATCTTGATAGTAGTCATTTCTTCTAGTTTGTAAATCAGTTATAAAATTTTCTAAATCTTCAATAAAAGTTTGACGAGGAAGAGCTAATCCCTCATCTATTTTTTCTTTTGGAAGTTCATCTTTATGGTTTATAAGTTCAGATGTAAAAGGGTGATTGTAGGTAGGGTATGGCATAATTGAGATACTTTCTTTAAATTTCATTAATCGTAGATAAATATATTGATTTCTAACCAATAGTTATTTGCATAAAGCAAGTAAATTTATAAATTTCAAAATTAATTACGAAAAATAAATTTATAAATGCCCTTCACATTTTCACACCCTGCAATCATTTTACCTTTCGGTTTTGTTGGGAAACGTTATTTTTCTCTGACGGCTCTTATTATTGGAAGTACAACACCTGATTTTGAATATTTTTTGCGTTTGAGGGTGCGTAGTGATTTTTCGCATACTCTTTTTGGTGTTTTTTGGTTTGATTTACCTTTGGGGATTGCTCTCTGTTTTGTATTTCATTTGCTTGTAAAAAAATCACTTTTCAAAAACCTTCCTTTTTTTCTGCAAACTCGTTTTAATGATTGCTTAGGTTTTGACTTTATAGATTATTTCAAAAAGCATTTTCTAGTTGTGATTTCCTCTTTGCTTTTGGGAGCTTTTTCTCATCTTTTTTGGGATGGATTTACCCATCATTATGGATTTTTTGTAGAACTTTTTTCTGTTTTACAAACAAAAACTATTTTCTATTCTATTCCTGTTTTTAAGATTTTACAGCATTTGAGTACGCTCTTAGGTGGGATTTGTATTGCTTTATGGATTTATAAATTACCTCAAAACACAAAAAATATTTATCCTATTTCCTTCAACTATTGGCTTTCTGTTTTGTGTTGTTTTGTGTTTCTGTTTTCTATTCGACTTATTTTTCTGTATTACTTTCAAGAGAGTTTTCATGTAGGTAATTTTATTGTGAGTGGAATTTCTTTAATGCTACTTTCTTTGATTTTGGTGGGAACTTTTGAAGAGTTTTACACTACAAAAAATCTCAAATAACTAGTTAAAAACCTTCGTTATTTGAGACAGTGCTTATTTTTATGGAGTATTAAATTATTTAATCTAAGCGAAAAACAATTGGAATATTAATTTTAACAGCTACTTTTTCTCCTGTATGATTTGTAGCAGCCTTCCATTCGGTATAATTTTCTACAGCTTTTAATGCTTCTTCATCACAGCCTCCTCCAATTCCTTTTAAAACTTTTGTGTCTTGTACCTTCCCTGTTTCATCAATAATCAATTGTACAAATACTCGTCCTTGTATTCCTTTTCTTCTAGCTTCTAAAGGATAATTCATTGTATTAGAAATGTGTATGTAAAATTTTTCTATTTCAGTTTTATTCATGGCTGATTCTCCTGCTGTTCTAAGATATATTTTTTTACCCTCTTCATTGACTGTATAGTTTTCCACAACTTTGTAATCTTTATATAATGTTCCTTCTTTTCCATCATCACTTGTAACAAAAGCACTTCCATTTTCCAAAAGAGGCTTTCCTTCTTTCGAATAAATTTGTACATACTCTTTAGTATTATCTTTATTTAATTTGTATTCTTCTCTTAAAACTCCCTTTTCATCGTATTTGTAAACAGAACCTTTTGGTTTTGAAAGCTTTTTATCAGAATAGGTGCCTTTATACTTCAAAACATCATTCATATAATATTCTCTATATTCCCAATCTTTTTGGATTTTTTCTATTACTCTATAATAATCAGCTTCTGAACGAAGTGTAATTTCTCCTGCTTCATAAGAATAAAAAATAGTGTCCACAGAGGTATCATTCCATTGAGAAAATGCTAAATTAGTATTTGTAAACAAAAACAAGATACTTAAAAATGTTATAATTAATAATTTCATTGTTGTAAGTATAAATATATATGAGTTATTTTGACAAAAATAAAAAAAATAATTAATATTTTCTTACTTGAATTAATAATTATTTTTATAAAAAAAGCGACACAAAATAGATTTGCATCGCTCTTCAAAATTATAATATGATACTGTTAAGATTAGACATTTGCTGCTTTTTCTTTTTCTGCATCTTTCAAAACACGACGCAATATTTTTCCTACATTTGATTTTGGCAACTCTTCTCTAAATTCATAATATTTAGGAACTTTATAACCTGTCATATTTTCTTTGCAGTATTTTTTGATTTCATCTTCTGTAAGCGAATCATCTTTCTTGACAATAAATACTTTTACAGCTTCTCCAGATTTCTCATTTTCAATTCCGATTGCAGCTACTTCCATCACTTTAGGATACATTGCAATCGTATCTTCAACTTCATTTGGATAAACATTGAAACCAGAAACCAAAATCATATCTTTCTTTCTATCCACAATTTTGAGGAAACCATCTTCTTGTAAAACTGCTACATCTCCCGTTTTGAGCCAACCATCTGCACTCAAACAATTAGAAGTTTCGTCAGGTTTTTGCCAATATCCTTTCATTACTTGAGGTCCTTTTACACAAAGCTCCCCTGGGTTGTTAAATCCTTCTACATCATTACCCTCATCATCAATAAGTTTTATTTCTGTACTTGGAAGAGGCATTCCGATTGTTCCAATTTGTACTCCTCCAATAACAGGATTACAACTCACAACAGGCGAACATTCTGTAAGACCAAAACCTTCTACCAAAGAGTTTCCTGTAACTTCTTTCCATTTTTTGGCTACTGCACTCTGTACAGCAGTTGCACCAGCAACAGCTACTTTAAGTCGTGTAAAATCAACAGTATTAATATCTGGGTGGTTTGCAAGTCCATTGAAAAGTGTATTTACACCTGTCATAATTGTAATCTTATGAGTAGCCATTTCTTTAATCAAGGCAGGCAAATCTCTAGGATTTGTAATCAAAACATTGCTACAACCATATGCAAAGAAAATAAATGTGTTTACAGTCAGAGAAAAAATATGATACATTGGAAGAGGAGTCAAAACTACCTCTTGCCCTTCTCTAGCAAGTGGTTTCATCCATTCTTTTATCTGCTCAGCATTTGCAATTACATTTCTGTGTGTCAGTTCTGCACCTTTTGCTACGCCTGTTGTTCCTCCCGTGTATTGAATAAATGCGTTGTCCGAACTCTTTACTTTTATAGGTGTAAATGGATATTTTCTACCTTTTGCAAGTGCATAACGGAAAGGAATTGCACGAGGAAGGCTATAAGAAGGAACCATTTTTTTGACACGTTTTACTACAAAGTTAGTAAGCGAACGCTTAAAAATGCCCATCATATCACCTACTTCTGTTACAATAACTGTTTCGATATTTGTATGAGGTAATACTTTTTCAATGCTATCAGCAAAATTTGCCAAAACAACCACAGCCTTTACATCAGCATCCGTAAATTGATGTTCCATTTCACGAACTGTATAAAGTGGATTTGTATTGACAACAACCAAACCTGCACGAATAGCACCAAAAAGCGCAATTGGATATTGCATTACATTTGGCATCTGTATCGCAATTCTATCTCCTTTTTTTAGATTAGTTTCATTTTGCAAAAAAGCTGCAAAATTAGCTGAATAATTACCAATTTGTTTAAAAGTCATTTCTACACCCATGTGAATATAGGCTATTTTATCTCCATATTTTTCTATACTTTCTTCAATTAATTCTATCAATGAATTATACTGGTCTGGATTAATATCTTTTCTGACTCCTTTTGGATAATGCTGTTTCCAAATTGCTTCCATAATGCGATAATTTATTTTTTTGTTGTGGGTTATTTTAAGTCGTGGTTACGATTATACAAACAATATTCTTATTTTTTTGACAAAAAGCAAATGAATAGTACGCTTTTCGATTAAATTCTTAATGAAAATTTAAAATCAGGCTTTTTTATTCAAAAAATATTTAAAACAAAATTGAAATATATAGATTTAACTGTTTTCAATTTTTCAATTTACTAAACTAATAAAATCTTCTTGTTTTTAAAACCCAACTTTCGTCTTTACTTTTTCTACTTTCTGTGTAGTTTTCTTTTTTCTTGTAAAAGTGCTTCTAACCTTTTACCTATTTCTGATTTTTCTATTGATTATACTAAAAATGAAATTGATAAAACTGTTTTTTTGTTAGGAGATGCAGGAAATAGCGATTCACTTACGCCTATTTTTTTATCTCTAAAAAAAGAATTAGCTCAAAATCCTTCTTCTGCCTTGATTTTTTTGGGAGATAATATTTATCCTTATGGATTAATTCCTAAGAATGAAATAAAAGGAAATCCAAAATTACTTGAAGAAAGAAAAGAAGCTGAAAAACATATTGATTCTCAACTCAAAATTATAGAAAATCACAACAAAAAAAATATCATTTTTGTATCAGGAAATCACGATTGGGGAATAAATAAAAAACAAGCCTTTGTAATAGAAGAGCAAAATTATATCACTCAAAAAGGATATAATTATTTACCAAAAAATGGTTGTAGTACGCCATCAGTTCTTGAATTGTCAGACAGTGTAGTTTTGATTTGTTTAGATACACAGTATTTAATTCAGAAAAATAAATTATCTGACTGTGAATTAGAAACAAATGAAGAGATTTATACTCGTTTGGATAGTATTATTTCTCAAAATAAGAATAAAAAAGTAATTGTTGCAGCACATCATTTGTTAGAAAGTGAGAGTTCGCATGGGGGTAAATTTCCTTTGCGTCCTCATCTTTTTCCTTTGGTAGATTTGAAGAAAAATCTGTATATTCCTTTACCTATTTTGGGTACAGCTTATGTTTTGATGCGAAAAGCAGGTTTTTCAGAACAAGATATTTCGAATCCTAGATATCAAGATATGAAAAAAAAACTATCTTCAATTTTTGAGGAACATCCGAATTTAGTTTATGTTTGTGGACACGAACACACGCTTCAATATCATAGATTCAATGAAAAAAGTCCGAAAAAAAATTGGCGACAAATCAATAGTGGTGCAGGTTCGAAGAAGACATTTGTAAGTAGAAACTATAAAAAAGACAAGAATGCTTTTTTTGCTTATTCTAACTATGGCTTTGCTCGCTTAGATTATCTGAAAAATGGAAGTGTAATCGTTTATTATTACAATCAGAATGGAGAAGTTTTGTATTCTGATAAATGGTAATTTCTAAAAATAGAAGGTATTTGTCTAATCTGCCTAAACAAATACCTTCAAACTTTTACGCACCGATAAGAGTCATTCCACCATCAATATTATATTCAGAACCTGTAATATAAGAAGCATCATCAGAAGCTAAAAAGGTAACTAATTTGGCAACTCCTTCTGAAGTACCAATTCTTTTGAGTGGAATCCCATCTACTACTGAAGCCTTAAAACCAGCTACCTGTTCGTCATTCATTCCTGTTTTATTGAAAATAGGAGTTTCAGTAACACCAGGATTTATAGCATTGACACGAATATTCTTAGAAGCTAATTCTGCTGCTGCTGTTCTTGTGAAAGAATTGAGAGCAGCTTTTGTAGCTGCATAGATGATAGTAGACGGCATTCCTGTATATGCATTTACAGAAGAAAGATTAATAACAGATGCACCTTCACTCAAAATAGGTAAAAATTTTTGAAGTGTAAAAACAGCTCCTTTGAAGTTGATGTCCATTTGATTATCATATACTTCTTCTGTAATTTGTCCTAGATAAGAAGGAATAAAAACGCCTGCATTGACAAATAAAATATCTACTTTGCCATGTAATTCTTTTACCTTTTCTACCAAAGAATCAAGATGAGAAAGGTTGGCTTGGTCAGCTACAATTCCCTCTACACCTAACTCCTTTGCAGCTTTTTCTACTTTTTCAGCATTTCTACCTGTGATGACTACTTTTGCACCTTGTTTCAAGAATTCTTCTGCTGTGGCATAACCAATTCCACTATTTCCACCTGTAACAACTGCTATTTTTCCTGACAATGAGTTACTCATAACTTTTTTGATTTGAAAATTAAATAAAAAATAAAAACAATTTTAATGTGAGATATAATTTCAGAACGTTCGTTCCAAAATAAGGTTTTTGTTTTCTGTATTTTTAGACTTTCTTAACATAGAAAATTTTAATTTTAGTTTCTATTTTCTTAGTTAATCTACTTTATTGATGCAGCATTTTAGTAAAAGTTTGCGTAAAGACAAATAGAAAGAATATTTTAAAAAAATTTCTTTTTACCCTTGTGAATTTCCCCAAAATTCTGATTAAACACACATTAATACTACCATTAATCTATATCTAATAATTTCCCTCTAAAGCTATGTATCACAAATTTACTTTATATAGAATACCCTCTTACATTCCTAAATACAGTCTCTCTAGTCTTTATTTTTTTATTGCTATTTTTTCTGTTTTTTTCTTATCTAGTTGTGAGCGAGACGACTGTAGCTATTCTTATACTGCTTACGAACCTATTTTTATGAGTTATGATGAGTTTAGAAGTGTTCCTGTGGAACTTCAAAGTCCCCGTTCTTTAGATAAAGTAGGCAAAATATATTTTTATAATGATTATTTATTTGTCAATGAAATAAATAAAGGTATTCATGTTATTGATAATTCTAATCCTTCTTTACCTATTCAGGTTGGTTTCTTAAATATTATTGGAAATGTAGATATTGCTATTGCTGGTAATACTTTGTATGCTGATAGTTATACAGATTTATTGGTTATCAATATTAATACAGTTACAAGTCCTCAACTTATCAAAAGAATAGAAAATACATTTTCAAATCAAATTTTTGGAAATAATGGTTATGCAGACCCTAATTATGGAATTGTAGTAGATTGGAAAGAAACAGAAGTTGTTGCCAATTACAACTGTAATGATAATAATGAGTATTTAGAATATGATCAACATCGTGAAGGTTTAAACTCGGGCATTGCAGGTTCGATGGCTCGTTTTGCTATTACTCAAAATCATCTTTATACACTCAATGGAGATAATCTAAAGTCATATTCTATTCTGAATCCTGTTTCTCCAGAAATGAAAAGTGAGATAAAATTAGGATGGGGAATAGAAACACTTTTTCCGTATGGAGCTAACTTATTTATTGGTTCACAACGAGGAATGCACATTTATGACTTATATGAGCCTAGTCAGCCTAAATTTATCTCTACGTATGAGCATATTACAAGTTGTGACCCTGTTGTAGTTTCGGGAAATACAGCCTATGTAACACTTAGAGATGGCACAAATTGCAGAAATGGTGTAAACGAACTTCATCTAATAGACATTTCTGATTTATCACATCCTTCTTTAATAAATACAGAAGCCATGACAAATCCATATGGTTTAGGTGTAAATTCAAATTATACAAACAAAATGCTTTTTGTGTGTGATGGAGATGCTGGCTTGAAAGTTTTTGATGTCACCAATCCATCAAATGTAGAACAAATAGCTTCTGATGAATCAATCAATGGATATGATGTAATTGCTCATCAAAATATTTTAATGCTGATAGGAAAAGATGGATTGTATCAATATGATTATCAAAGCCCACAAAGTTTAAAACTCTTGAGTAGCATCAAAACAAAATAAAAAATTGAAGTATATATCTACTTTCTAGTAAATGAAAAACTTTTGAATTGATTTAACGTTCCTATATACTACTACTATAGGAACGTTTTTGTATAGAATAGAAAGAATTAAATAAAGGATAGAGATTAATTAAGTATATATTATGGCACGAAAAAAACAATTTGAAGAACAAGAAATACTAACTAAGGCAACCAATTTGTTTTGGAAACAAGGTTTTCATGCTACTTCTATTCAAGATTTAGTTAATCATTTAAAAATAAATAGAGCCAGTCTTTATGATACATTTGGAGGAAAAGAAGAATTATTTAATAAGGCATTGGAGAGTTATAGAAATCAGAACAAAGAAGCTATACAATCTTTTTTAAATAATCAATCGTCAGTAAAAGAAGGGTTAAAAAACTTATTTTTACTAGCCATTCTAGGAGAAAAAAATGTTCAGGAGAAAGGCTGTTTTGTTATTAATTGCATGAGCGAACTTATTCCCAATAATGATAATATATTAGAAATTGCTATACAGAATAAAAAAGAGTTTGAAGGTTTTTTTGTAGAGTATCTCAATAAAGGAATAGCAAATGGAGAAATAGAGCCTCAAAAAAATGTACAATCTATTGCTTCTTTTTTATTTATGTTTTATAGTGGTTTGAAAGTAGTAGGAAAGACAAACCCAAACAAAGAAGAATTAAGAGAAACTATTAAAGTAGGATTATCGGTTCTATAAAATTGTAATTACTTCTTAAAAAAACGCTCTTCTTGTCCTTCAAAAAGCAAATAATAAGCACCCAAAGTTAAATTGGAACAATCTACTGTAAGTCCGTCTCCTTCCAAAACCAATTTTCCATTATTATCTAATATTTGATAATTAGTAGAACGAGAAAAAGTAATACGGCTTGTTACACTTTTGGGATAAAAGCTAATTTGTTGTTCTCCTTCAGACACAAATTTAATTTCAGGTGAATAATAATACTTACCTGTTACATCTAAGTATTTTATCCTATAAATATTTTCTCCTCCACGATGTGTAAGAGGCAATGTATATACATTTTGTTGTGCGCTTCCTTTACAGCTAATTACCTTTTCGACTATCCAAGTACGATTATTTTTTATCTGAATAAAAAACTGTCCAAATTTTTTCTCTCCTTTTGTTACCCAAACCATTGTATTCATATCTACATGTATGGAAGAAAAGCGAAATGGAAGCCTATCTTTAATGGCTTGTGGATTGAGAACTTTTGGAGTACAACTTGCTGTATGAATTATCCTGACTACTACCTCATCATTAATTTTTAGAAAGGACATATTAATATCAAAGGCTGTTGTTGCAGGAAACTTTACGGCTTTATTATTAACAAAGATTTCTTTTACACAATATTCAGTATCCGAAGTAGAAGAATTTTGGATATATAGATTTGTTCCATGATAAACTCCTTTTATTACTAATTCTTTCTTGGTGTTGTCCTTGGTATTATCTTGGGCAAGAATAAAATTAATAGATAAAAAAGAAAGTAAAATAGCTAAGAAGCTAGACAAACAGAAAAATATTGTTTTTTTCATACATCTGTATAAATAAAAATTAAATGACAAGAGGAATTAACAAATGTGTATGCCAAATTAATCAAAAAAAAACAGTTTTCTAAATTATGCTCATAATTACTTGATTTATGAATAAAATTTAATAGAAAACTGTTTAGATTTTATTTTAGTATAAATACTATTTTGTTTCTGCCTTAAATTTCTCAAGCATTTCTATGAAGTTGTCTTTTTCTCTATAACCAGGGGCAACAGCAACTTCTTTTTTATTATTTATCAAAACAATAGAAGGATAACCTGTGATTTTGAAAACTCCACCAGAAAGTTGTCTATAAGTTAGTTTTTGTCCGTCAAATGAAGTTGCATCTTCACTTTCAGCATCTAATTTGACAGCATGATAATTATTGGCTACATATTCTACTACTTCATCAGTTTGGAATGTGTTTTTGTCCATTTTTTTACACCAACCACACCAGTCTGTATAAACATCTATAAAAACAGGTTTTTTGTCTTGCGCTGATTTTTCCATAGCTTCTTCAAAAGTAAGCCATTCAATCTTAGATTTTTTAGTTGTTTCTAGTGTTGTTATTTCCTCTTTTACTTCATTTTTAGAAAAAAAGACAAAGCCACTTACGGCAAAAAAACAAAAAATAAGAGCAGCAAATAAAGTTATTTTTTTCATGAGATTATTGTTAGATAAAAATGAAATAATGTAGGGATAATTATGAGAATATGAGCAGTTTGTTTAAGTACACATCAAGTAGCTTAATATTCAAAATAACAAAACTGTATTTGAAAAGTTATAGAAATATAAAACCTACTTTTCTTCATTTAAAACAAATGCGAAGCCAAATTTTATTTTTTAACCTCTCAATAAGTTGATTTGGAATAAATTTAAGAAAATATGTCTTTTTTTACACTAAAAGCCTTAAATTAGCACTCTAAAATTAATTTTACCTAATTTTTTAATCAAATTTAGCTGCTCTTTTTAGCTCATTTTTTCCTATCCCTAAATATTATTATGTCAGTTCTCATGAAAAATATAAAAAAAAATATAACTCTTTTACTGCTCTTTTTCTCAGTTTTTCTAGTATCTTTTTTGATGACAAGTTGTGGTTCTGCTCCCCAAACTATTTCTAAAGAGACTTATAAGGTCTATAAAAAACAAGCAAAAGCAGGAAACTCTACTGCTATGCTCAAAATTGCAAATGCTTTTAAGGGCGATATGTTTACAAGTGGAGAGTATAGAGACTACAAAAATGCTGTAAAATGGTATTCTCAAGCTATGGCTACAAGTTCGACACAGAAAGTTCCTGCTGCTAGAGAGCTTTTTGAAATTTATATGACTGGAAATGAAGATATTCCTAGAAATTTAGATGCAGCTAGAAAATGGTTAGATGTAGTAGCTGATAGTATGGATTTGCACATGTATTACCAAGACAATACAGATCTTTATCTGATGGATATTTTTGATACGTATAAAGAAGCTACCAAAACAGAAGCAAGTGCAGAAAGTCAGTTTTTGTTAGGACGTTACTTCTTAGAGTTTGAGATTGACTATACAACAGGTATGCAGTTTTTAGATAAAGCTGCTAGTACAGATAGCGCAAGATACAGCCAAAATGTAAATTACATGAAAGCAAAATGGCAATTTTTCAGAAATCGTCGTAGTGATTTTATAAATGAGATGCCTTTTGCTTATCAGAAAAATAAAGCACATCAAGTAATGAAGCGTTTTGCAGAGGATGAGAGTGAACTTGCCAAATTAGAGTATGCTAATTACCTTGTTCATCAAGCAGAAAAGCCTCAAGAGGTAAAAGAAGAAACTGAAAGACTACTCCGTAACTTCGTAGTTCCTAAATTTGCCAATAAAGAACATCAGTTAAAGGCTACTTATTTATTAGCCCTTGTGCAAGAAGGAAAAGAGCATGTCATTGCTTTTCGTAAACTATACGCCCTTAAAAATCAAAATTTTAGTGAAGAACAGTTTCCTTATATGGATAATGCTATCGATGAATATAAAGAAATTTCAACACAGTTAGAAACTCTTACAGGACTTGGAAAACTTACTACCGAACGTCCAATGTTTATTGATATTCCTTTAGAAATGCCTCAATATTATCAGCATTATCAAGGTGATATTCGTCCTTTAGTTGCAATAAAAAATGCTATTACTACACCTGAAAATATAGAGTTTTTGACACCTGCAAATGTAGAAAAGTACAAACAAACTCTTTTGGAGCAAGTAGATGATATTTTTGATAAAGCAGATACTCCTTCTGAACTTTATAGTTTTAAGAATGCTTTAGAAAAGGATAAATTTTTTGAACCATTAGCAAAGCCTTATTTGGATAGTCTTATTCAACAACGATTAGACTTAAAAGGTCTTGTACAAGAAGACTTAGTTTATGAATATGAAAAAGAACGTTTAGAAAACGTAACTTTTTATAATTTAGAAGAAGGTAGAAAATTTATAGAAAACTTGTCTAAGAGAGATGATTTAGACCCAGAACCTGCTGCTCCAAAAAATCGTTGGTCAAGAAAACCTGTCAAACAAGAAATACGCAAAAATGCTCTTTTGAAGCGTGCTAAAGTAAAAGTTTTAGAAGATATTTATGGAAACTCTCCTACCATCAAACAGATTGAAGAACTCAATAAAACTGTTCCTAGATATTCTTGGCTTGCACCTGAGGGAAGAGAATGGGCAGTCGGCTTGAAAGGTAATAGTGAAAGTTGGTTTACAGGAATTGTTGATGTGAGCAAAACTCGCACTCAGTATTTTTATGAAGTAAAGCGTTTTGGAGATTCAGATCGTTTTTTGATGGAAATAAAATCTATTAAAAATAATAAGTCCAATAACGCATATAGTACAAATCTTGAAGTAGAAAAAATGGTAAAAGGAGGAAGTGAGTCTGGAGATGTAGAAGGATATAATGTTACTATTTTTGGAGCAAAATATCAGACTTACGGCTGGAAACAAAGCAAAACAGACTTTTTTAGAGTAATATGTAAACCAAGCACTAACAAGTTAGAGAATGCCGTCTGTACGGGTTATATGACTGTTAATAGAGATAAATCTTTTTCAGATGATTTTTTAAGAAAACATAATGTTTCTTCTGATTCTCAAAAAGATGCTATTCGTGCTGTTGTGCGTTACTTTATTTTAGAAATGCACCAAAATTTGGGAATTCGCTAAAAATATCTTTAGTATCATTACTAGAATATAGAAGAAAACAATTAAGAAAACACCTGTTAGATTTTTTCTTCTAATAGGTGTTTTTTTATAGATTATAATATTTCTAAATTCTAAATCTACAAACTTTCTTTTTCCATAAAAAAAAGAGTTATTTGTAATTACTTAACTCAAATTGCATAGAATAAAAGATGTTCTAATCTGTATAAAATAAAAACATACTATTTTAGTAAAATTTGTAAGTGTTCAGAAAAGTTTGCTTGTGTTTTACTATCGTCGGTGAGGACACTGACAATGGCAGAATTATAAATGTAAAACAGGGTTTCAACCCTGTTTTACATTTGAAAAATAAGAAAATGCTTGTTTTAGTAAAGGAGATATAATTTTTCTATTATTAGAAGAGCAGTATAAATAAAATAATTAATAAAGTAACTATGAATAAATTGATTATCAACAGATTGAATTGGAAAATATTTTGGTTTGTAATTTTTGTGGTAATTATAGCTCCCCAAACAGCTTTTTGCCAAGAAATAACCCTTCAAGTAGGAACTACAACCATTGGTTTGAATGAAGATTTTGAAGTTACAGTCACAGTAAAAGATGGAGAATTAAAAAAATACTCTGAATTTCCTAAAATAAATGGAATGGATAAAGCTGAAATATATACTTCACAGTCAATAAACTTTGTAAATGGTCAGGTTTCCAAAACCCAAGCTGTTACACAACGCTACCGAGCTTCTAGGCAGGGAACGTATTTTTTACGTCCTTTTGATATGACTGTTAATGGTGAAAAAGTACGCCATGCAGGTGCAAGCATTGATGTAAAAGGCAAGTCTACCACTACAAATCCATTTGATAGCTTTTGGGGCAAAACTGAAAATACAGAATATATTTCAGTAAAAGATGATGCTTTTTTTGCTATCACAACAAACAAACAAAACCCATATACAGGAGAAGGATTTACAATTACTATGTCTTTTTATGTAGCCGTTTCAAATCGTGCAACGCTTAATTTTTATGAATTAGGAGAACAGAAAGCCGAAATATTAAAACAAATAAGACCAAAGAATGCCCTTGAAGAGAATTTTAATATTATTCAGCCTGTCCCAGAAATGGTCAAAATAAGAGGTAAAGATTATCGCCAGTATAAAGTGTATCAAGCTGTTTTTTATTCTTTAAGTCCTCAAAAAATATCTATTCCTGCTATTCCTTTCAAAATGGTAAAATATGATGTTGCTGTCAATTCCCAAAGTATTTTTAATCAGATGAAAGAGAATATCAAAACCTATTATAGTGAACCTATTTCCATTACTGTTAAAGAATTACCTCCACACCCACTCAAAGACCAAGTGCCAGTAGGAAATTATATCTTAAAGGAACAAGTAGGAAGTAAAGACTTGAAAACAGGACAAAGTGTACAGTATCAATTTAGAATTGAAGGAGAAGGTAATTTGTCTGTTATCGAAAAACCACAGCTTCCAAAGACAGCAAATTTTGATTTTTATGAACCTACTATTTCTGAAATGCTACGAAGAAATAATAATGCTGTTTATGGCACGAAGGATTTTAATTATTATATCATTCCAAATGAACCAGGGCTTTATCCAATGAAGGATTATTTTAGTTATATATTCTTCAATACCAAAAAGGGCAATTATGACACACTTTCGTCAAATATAACATTGAGTGTAACAGGAGAAAGTAGAAAAAATGCTTCTATTGGAAATGCTGATTTAGGTTCTTTTTATGATAGAATTAATGAAGAGAGTAATAGTTTGAGAAGTAAAAATGAAATAACATGGGAAAAATATGGAATCAATGGAATAGCTATTTTACTCGTCTTAGTATTAGGATTAAGCATTTTGGTAGGTAAAAAAATACGTCAAAGAGACTTAGATAAAGAGGAATAGAAAACGGAAACGACAAAGAAACAAGATTCATTCACAGGAAAAAGTTAGTATTTTTCTGTGAATGATTTCTTTTGGTTGTTTGACAATTTTTGCAGAATATTGATGATCGTCGGTGAGTACACCAACGACATAGTACAAAAATTGTCAGAGAACTTTTTTTTTAAGACTCTAATTTCTTTGAAATATAAAAAACTAGAGTACAAAAGAGAGGAATAAGAGGAGAAAAATAAAACCGAAGTAAATTTTCAGATAGATTAAATAAAAATTTTGTCTCAAAGAATTTATAAATTAGCGTTAGGGTGACAACAAGTATATAAATCAAACAATGAATAATCATGGTTTTTTTGACAATTGGAACAGAAAGAAAAGCCAACCAAATAATCCATCCATTGAGAAGAACAAACAATAAACTTACTATTCCTGTATCCAAAACAGAAATATAAGGAAGATAAGAGAAAGTATCAGAAATAAAACTTGCTAATTTCATACGGCTCATTCCTAAAAAAAACCATCCTAAAAAAAGCAGAATTATTCCAAAAATACGTAAAAGGTAAAACAGTTTTTTTTGCAATGGAATTAAGATTTTGTTTTCAAACTTGGAATCATAAATTTATTTACCCAAATCATCCAAATCCAAAAAGTAATACCATACACAATAAACGTAAATACATAATGATGATTAAAATCTACACTTTCAGGATAATATTTGAAGTTGAGAGTAAGAGCAGAAATACGAATTACATTGAGAAGAAAAATAACGACAATTCCCAAAGGAATAAATAAAAGTTTGGGCTTCACAGAAACAGGAGTAGCCAAAATAAAAGAAGCAAAAAGAGCAAAAAGAGCCAGTCCATTGCAGGGCGCACCTACTGAAACACAAGCCAAAGAATTGAGATAAACCGTGTGAGCCATTGACTGATAAGAGGCTTCAAATCCCAACCATGTTAATAGTTTTGTGCTGCTTTGTCCTACCCATTCTATCAAAATTGTATCAATTGGAGTGTTTTCTGCCAGCCAAAGTTCATACAATAAATACCAACTTCCATAAATAGCTACAAATAAAATCACAAATCGAACAACAGGATTTTTCATGTCAATTTTTAAAGTATATAATTTTGAAATTGAAATGTACGAAATTAAATTAAATTCAGAAGACAAAAAATAGGCTATTACATTTTATACCTCTAACTTTGGATTAATTCTACAAACATATCTATTCCAGTTTGAGTAATATCATCAGGAAAATCATAATTTGAATGATGAAGTTCTGGTGTATTCGTTCCAGAACCTAATCCAAACATAGCTCCTTCAAAATGCTGCGTAAATTGTCCGAAATCTTCAGACCAACTAAATGGTTTTTCTTTGTTTTGATACTTTAAATCTAGTTTTTTAGCTGCTTTTTTAATAAGCTCTACGCTTTTTGGTGTATTGGTAGTAGCTGCAAATTTCTCTGAATAACTGATTTTGAGTTTTAAATCATGCTTATTAGCTAATTCTTGGGCTTTTTGTTCTGTTTTCTGAGAAAGAAGCTGTAAGTCTTCATCTAAATAACTGCGAAGAGTAGCACAAACACGAGCCTTTGCAGGCGAAACACCAAAGGCAATATCATCCAATGATTTTCTTGAGGTTTCTCCTAAAATAGCATCTACAACAGTTACCAACACAAAATCTTTATTTTCTTTTTCTTTGATAATATTCTCTGATAAAAAATAAAGAAAAGTAGTTAGTTCGCTTAATGCTAAAGCAGGGTTTTTTCCATTCTGAGGTTCGGCTGCATGTGAAATCAAGCCTTCAAATTCTACAATTATTCCTGTAGAAGCTGCTGCAAAGGTTTTTTCTCTACAAACAATTAGTTTTTTTTCGTAAGAAGGAATATTGTGAAGAGCAAAGAAATAATCAATTTTGAAATGTAGTTTTTGTAGTTGCTTATCTTCAAGCATTTGTAAAGCTCCTTCTCCTGTTTCTTCGGCGGGCTGAAAAAGTAAGATTATTCTTTTATTTTTTTGCTGAATTAGTGTATCAAAATTTTCTTTCAGATACTGAGCAACTCCTAGCAAAATAGTCATGTGTCCATCGTGTCCACATTTATGCGAAACTCCTTGATGTTCTGATTTATAATCAAAATTATTTGGTTCTGGAATAGGTAAAGCATCCAATTCGGCACGAAAAGCAATCGTTTTGTGTTTAGTTGTATCAAAATTTTCACTTTCCCAAATTGCTATAATTCCTGTATTTCCTATATTTTGATGGATAGAGGTCGGATTACAAGTTGTAAGAAAATCAACTACAAACTTAGCTGTTTTGTATTCTTGATTGGAAAGTTCGGCTATTTTATGAAGTTGTTGGCGAGTAGGTAACAAAATTAGAATTTAGAGTTTAGAAGTGAGAATTGAAATACATTTTAACCACAGAGAAGAAGAGGAAAATCAAGAGAATGAAAATACAAGATTTGATTTTTATTCTGTCTTCACTTCTAACTTCAGCAATCTAACTTCTAAATTTATTGTTGCCAACGCATCTCTAAATACTTATTTGTAAATCCTAGTTTTTCATAGAGTTTTTTGGCTGGATTATCAGGTTCTACATGAAGAGCAACTGAGCCATTTACACTGTTCATTGCTTCTTGCATTATTTTTTTACCAATTCCCTTTCCACGCTGCGAACCATCAACAGCAATATAAACTAAGATATTTTCTGGAATATAATCTTTCATGCCTGTTTCATTGATGACAGTTGCACCAACAATTTTTTCTTTGCCTTCTTCATTTTCAACTGCATAAAAAATATATCCTCCTTTTCCAGTTTCTTTTGATAGTGAATAATCCATAGCCTTTCTGATATCAGCTTTTGGATCGCCATATTGTTCTAAATGTTTAAAAAGAAATTCATTTATTTCTTCTAAAAGAGAAGTATCAAAAGTAGAACTTGGAGTGAGCTTTTTTATTGAAATAGACATTGAGTAGGGTTTTGGTTTAAAAAGTTGATCTAGATTTCTAAATCATTTCGAAAAACATAAAGGTAGGCAAAAAAAGGCTTTTTTTCAAGTAAAATTATGTATCCAATCCCTTAACACTTTAGAAAAATTGATAATCAAACTGAAATAGAACTACAAAAATATCTACATTTCAAAGCTATGTAATTTTTATTGAAAATCAGATTTTGAAAAGTTGTTTGGATGATAGTAGATGATTTTTGTGTCATATTTTAAAGAATATGTATAATTAATTTGTTGTTTTATAAGCAATCAACAAAAAATCAACATCTCGTTTTAGTACAATTTCTACTGCTCTTTGTATTTTCATTGTTAATTAATTGTAAGACATATCTGTCTAATCTAACTTTTAAATACAAAATCTATGAAGAATCTAAATTACCTTTTACTATTTATATCCTTATTAATAGGATTACCTTCTTTATCTTATGCACAATGTCCATCTTCAAATAATTTTGCCACACCATATAATACCAACAATGGTCAGAGAGGGGCTATGTTTGATGTGGAAGCAACCAATGCAATTACCATTCGTTGTTTTGCTGCAAATTTATACCCAGGAACTACAGCCGATTATGAAATTTATTATAAAGTCGGTACTCATGTTGGTTTTGAAACTAATGCAGCAGCATGGACTCTTCTAGGAAGTGCAACAGGGATAACATCAGCAGGAAATAACATTCCTACTCAATTACCTATACCTATCAATATTACTATACCTGCAGGGCAACGTTATAGTTTTTACATAACAAATACTTTTGGAGGAGGAACATCATATACAGATGGAACAGCAGTAGGAAATGTGTTAGCTAGTAATGCAGATATGACTATTTATGAAGGAGTGGGGAAATCTTATCCCTTTGGTCTTACTCTTACTGTGAGGAATATCAATGCTACTGTATTTTATGATTTAGTAAGTACATCCCCAGAAATCAATCTACAAGGAAATGGAAATAATATTGTAAGTGGTGCAGGAACTACAAGTCTAACCAATGATACAGATTTTGGAGATGTAGCTGAATGTGGAACGAATAGTCTTGCTAAGACATACACTATTCAAAATACAGGTGGAGCAGCCTTAACAGTAAGTAATATTACTGTTACAGGCACAAATGCTGCTGATTTTACTTTAAGTGGGCTTCCTGCTTTCCCTGCAACGGTAGCAGCTACAACAGGAACACAAACTTTTACAGTTACTTTCAATCCTTCTGCAATAGGAAATAGAGTAGCTTTAGTTACAGTAACTAACGACGATTCAGATGAAAATGCTTATACCTTTGCTATTAATGGAAATGGTACAGCAGATAATATTGACCCAGTAATTCCAGTTTTGGCTGATATCAATGAAGAATGTACTTCAACTCCAACAGCACCAACCACAACTGATAATTGTGCAGGAACAATCACAGGAACGACAGGGACAACATTTCCCATCACAGCACAAGGCACAACAGTAGTAACTTGGACATTTGATGATGGAAATGGCAATTCTGTTACAGCCGACCAAAATGTAATTATTGATGATACTACTGATCCAGTAATTCCAGTTTTAGCTGATATCAATGAAGAGTGTACTTCAACTCCAACAGCACCAACCACAACAGATAATTGTGCAGGAACAATCACAGGAACGACAGGGACAACATTTCCCATCACAGCACAAGGCACAACAGTAGTAACTTGGACATTTAATGATGGAAATGGCAATTCTGTTACAGCCGACCAAAATGTAATTATTGATGATACTACTGATCCAGTAATTCCAGTTTTAGCTGATATCAATGAAGAGTGTACTTCAACTCCAACAGCACCAACCACAACTGATAATTGTGCAGGAACAGTTACAGGAACAACAGGAACAGTATTTCCAATTACAGCCCAAGGAACAACGGTTGTAACTTGGACATTTAACGATGGTAATGGCAATAGTGTCACAGCTGATCAAAATGTAATTCTTGATGATGTTACAGCACCAGTAGTGCCGACATTAGCAGATGTTACTGCTGAATGTTCGTCTACTCCAATTGCACCCACAACTACAGATAACTGTGTTGGAACAATTACAGGAACAACAGGAACAGTATTTCCAATCACGGCACAAGGAACAACGGTTGTAACTTGGACATTTAACGATGGTAATGGCAATTCAGTAACTGCTGATCAAAATGTAATTCTTGATGATGTTACAGCACCAGTAGTGCCGACATTAGCAGATGTTACTGCTGAATGTTCGTCTACTCCAACTGCACCAACAACAACAGATAATTGTGCAGGAACAGTAACAGGAACAACAGGAACAGTATTTCCAATTACAGCCCAAGGAACAACAGTTGTAACTTGGACATTTGATGATGGGAATGGAAATACATCGACAGCAGACCAAAATGTAATTCTTGATGATGTTACAGCACCAGTAGTGCCGACATTAGCAGATGTTACTGCTGAATGTAGTGTAACCCCAACTGCACCAACAACAACAGATAATTGTGCAGGAACAGTAACAGGAACAACAGGAACAGTATTTCCAATTACTGCCCAAGGAACAACGGTTGTAACTTGGACATTTGATGATGGTAATGGAAATACATCGACAGCAGACCAAAATGTAATTCTTGATGATGTTACAAATCCAACAATTACAGCACCAATAAATGTGACTGTAAACACAGATACAGGACTTTGTACAGCTTCTGGAGTTGCTTTAGGCACACCAACAGGAAGTGATAATTGTGGAACACCTACCTTCACAAATGATGCTCCTGCTACTTTCCCTATTGGAGTAACCACAGTCACTTGGACAGCAGATGATGGTAATGGAAATACTCAAACAGCAACACAAACCGTTACTGTAATTAGCACAAGAGAAATCAATGTTTTAGGAAATGCAGTTTCTATTGTAGATGGCGATGTAACCCCCAATGTTTCTGATGATACAGATTTTGGCAATACAGCTATCTCAAGAACTATTACTTATACGATTGAGAATACTGGAACAGAAGCAATTACGATTTCTTCAATCACTTCAAGTAATACAACTGATTTTACAGTCAGTTCTATTCCTACTTCTGTTTCAGCAGGTGGAAGTGCTACTTTTGATGTTACTTTTACCGCCATTTCAACAGGAACAAATACAGCAACTATTACTATAAATAATAACGATTGTGATGAAGCTGCTTATGATTTTGTAGTAGAAGGAGCTAATAATTCATCTGGTGATGTACTTTTAGTTCGTACAGGCATTTATTATTCAACCATTCAATGGGCAGTTGATGCAGCGATAGCAAATGATACCATAAAACCGACAGGAAATAGAAATTATCCTGAAAATGTAATCGTAGATAAAAATCTCACTTTTACTTCTGATTTTACAGATTATAAAAATGTAAACATCAATCAGATTCTTGTAGAAAATGGAAATAAACTGACTATTACAGGTGATATGAGTATTGTAGAGGTTTTACATTTAGAATCTACTGGCGAAATGGAAGTTACAGGTTCAACAACTGATTTTGCCTTGCTTTCTTCTGCAACTCAAACGGCTTTAGTAATCAATGATTCTCCTACAAATACAGTTGTAGGAACTGTCATTATGGAACGCTACTTACCTGCTGTTTCAGATTTAGGAGGCACAGATGGAAGAGGATATCATTTATTTAGTTCTCCTTTTTCTGATGCAACTGTTTCCCAGTTTGGCGATGATATGAGTCTAGTTCTGACGACAGCTTACAATACAGCTCCAGAGCCTGCCTTTGTTCGTCCTTTCCCTACTTTCTTCCAGTATGAAGAAAGTAATGCAGGTGCAACATCAAGTGCTTATTTCAATCCATTTATTTCCAATTACAAAGTTCCTACCACAGCTAATTTGACTGTAACTAGAGGTTATCAAGCCAATATTTCAACAGGTGTAACCGTAGATTTGAATGGAACATTGAATAATGGAAGTCAATCTATTTCTGTTACAAATAGTGGAGGAGGATTTAGCCAAGAAGGTTATAATTTGGTTGGAAATCCGTATCCCTCTCCAATTGATTGGGAGTTAGTTTTGCTAGCTTCTACAGGAGTTGAAGATGCTGTTTATATTGATATTCCAGTCAATCAATACGAAGGAATTTTTGCAGAATATGTCAATGGCGTTTCGAACAATGGAGGTAAAAAAGAAATTGCTCCTATGCAAGGTTTCTTTGTCAGAACTCTAGGTGGAGGAACTGTCAATATGAATAATGGTGTTCGTTTGAGTACGGATACTCGTTTCTATAAGACGACTGAAACAGAAAATCTGAAAGAAGGATTGATTAGAATTGCTCTCAAGAAAGGAAATTCTTTGGATGAAACCACAATTTATTTTGAATCAGGGGCAACTCCTAACTTTGATGGCAAATATGATGCAGCCAAACTTCACAAAATGAATAGTGCAAGTCCTACACTTTATTCATACAATGAAAATACAGAAACAGCAGAAACGGAATATTTTGCTATCAATGGATTAGGACGTTTTGATTCCGACCAAAGTTTACCTTTAGCCATGAATATTCTGACAGATGGAGAGTATGAAATTACGCTTCGCAGTATGAAATATTTCCATTCAAAACACGAGCTTTATTTGTATGATTCCTTGACAGATTCGTTACATAACTTAAAAGCAGAAGGCGATTATAAGTTTTTAGCAACAAAAGGAAATGAAGTAAAACGTTTTGTGCTTTTATTCAAAACAGAAGCAAGTCAAGATTTCTTTGAGAATGAAAAGCTAATGGTGTATCCAAATCCCACCCCAAATCGTTTTTCATATAGCTTGAGAACAAATAAAGAAGGAAATTACACCATTCGTTTGTTTGATGCCACAGGCAGAATCATCTTGGAAGAAAGAAAAACAAAAGAAGGAGCATTTTTAGAAGGCACAATTGATTTAGAAAAACAGGCTTCTGGCTTGTATTTACTTCAAGTTTCGGATTCTGAAAAAACAACTACTGTACGTATTGTTAAAGAATAAGCACTATTATTGATATTAATAGCCGTATTAATTGTATTATTACGGCTATTTATCTTACCTAAAACATCATCTATTAAAATACTATTTATTATGTTCAAAAAAATTGTATTACTCCTTATTGGATTTTTTATTGTAGACTATTTGTTTGCTCAAGGTGGAGGTTTTCCTATTGATCCACCTAATGCATTAGGCGCACCTATAGATGGAGGTCTTTCACTACTTTTGGCAGCAGGCGCAGCTTATGGAGCTAAAAAAGTCTATGATTTTAGAAATAAAGACAATCAAGAGGAAGAAAATGAAATGAAGTAAACTATTTCACATTGTCTCTTTAAATCTCTATTTAGTTGTAATAATTACTAAATAGAGATTTTTTATATGTTTTTTTAAAGAATTTATATAATTAATTTATTGTTTTATAAGCAATCAACAAAAAATCAACATCTCGTTTTAGTACAATTTTTATCATTCTTCGTACTTTCATTGTTAAGTTAATAAATCGCAAGTGCTGCTTTAAACAATTCATTATTTTTTTCTACAATCAAAAATTAAATACTTTTTTGACCAATTCAATTCAATAATTAACTCTTTATTTTTTCTCAATACCTGTGTTTTTCCATCTGAATAATTAAAACACACTCAAATTTTTAAACTCTATGATAAAATATAATCTATTATTCGTTTTGCTGCTTACTCTACTTAGTACGCAGTCATTTTCTCAAGGTGTAGCCATCAATACTGATAACACAGATGCAGATGCGTCGTCTATGTTAGATGTAAAATCAACTAACAAGGGAGTTTTAATCCCCCGAATGACTACGGCACAGCGAAATGCCATTGCTACACCTGCAGAAGGTCTTTTGGTATATGATACTACAACAGATTCATTTTGGTTTTTTAGTGGAACATGGACACAACTTGGTGCAGGTGGAGCTGATGCTGATTTTTTTGTTCAAGGAAGTACAAACAACCCTAGCTCAATTACTGATAATATATACACAAGAGGAAATATGGTAGTGGGAGATAATTTAAGTAGTACTATGGACTTAGTAGTAACAGGAGCAGAACCCACCTTTAAAATAGGAAGTAATTTAGGAAGTTTTAATAACGTAGAGTCTGGAAGACTTGTTTTTGAAGAAAACGTACCACTTTATACTACCAATCCTACTAGCTACTGTGGTTTTGCTTTTGAACATGAGGGTCTTATTAACAACCTTTACCTACGTACAGCTTGTGTTGCTCCATCTACTATTATGACCTTTGAAAGAAATGGAGATGTAGGTATTGGCACAGAAGATCCTACAGCCACTCTTTCTGTTAATGGTACTGCAGATAAAACGGGTGGTGGAACTTGGGCTGCTTTTTCTGACAGAAGACTTAAAAAAGACATTATTCCTTATACAGATGGTCTTTCTAAGATTTTGGCAATCAACCCAGTAAAATTTAAGTATATAAAAGAGTTTGCAATAAAAGATGATCTTGAAAAAGAATTTGTTGGCGTTATTGCCCAAGATATTCAACAAATTGCTCCTTATATGGTAGAGGAAGTTGTTTACAAGTCTGATAAGAAAAACCCTAATGATGCTGATTACAAAGAAGGTAGTACGACTTCTAATGACAACAGTGGTCTAACTGGAGAAAATATCTTGTCTTATGATGCTTCGGCATTGAACTACATGCTTATCAATGCAGTAAAAGAACAACAAGCAATCATTGAGCAGCAAGCTACTAAGATAGAAGCATTAGAATCAGAAGTCAAAGCACTCAAAACACTTCAAGAAGAAATCAATAAGATAAAGAAACAACTTGCAGAAAAGGAATGATAGGATTTTTATATATCATCCCTTTAGCTAGTTAAAATTCTTTTTGGAACTACGTAAAATAACAATGTTATGATAAAAAAATATATTTTATTGCTTCTTTTAGGGCTATCTTCTCAAGTGGTTTTAGGACAAAATACACGGAACAATGATGCCCAAGTTAGAGTGAGAGCAGGTACGTTTATTAGAGGAGGAAACTTTGCTAACCTAACACCTACCTCTTCGGTAACACTTGATGGAACGCTTACACTACGGAATGACCTCTTAAATAATGGAACATTTACAGGAAATAACAATTCCCTTGTGTCCTTTGAAGGGGGAGTAACACAAAATGTTCTTGGAACTACTGCCTTACAATTATTTGAGCTAGTAGTTAATAACTCGGCAAACAACGTCGTACTCCAAAATGGAGTAACACTAAGTAATAGTTTGACCTTGACAAATGGACAACTTATCAGTGAAGTTGCTCCTGTAACTTTTACAACAACTGCCCTTAATCCTATTGAAACTAATGCAAATCGAATAATAGGTACTGCCATTATGAGTCCTCGCCTTATTGGAACAGGAACTTTGACAGAGTTTTTAGGTGTATCGCTGGATGCAGGAGCTAATCTAGGTAATGTTTCGCTTACACGTTATACTGGCAACACACAAGGAATTATTTTTAATGGAACAAATGAAGGTATTGCTGTGCATTGGTTATTGAGTAGTGATAACAATGTGTCTCGTACGATTACTTTCAACTGGCTTTCAGGTTTAGATAACGGAAAAGACTTAACTCAAATGCAACTTTGGCGATCTACTACAGGAATACTTCCAGCAAACTGGCAGACCGTAAATACAATACCAGTTGCAATGCCAACACGTTCTTTTGGATATCTAAGTAACGATTTACAGCGTTATTGGACATTTTCAGACGTGTTAAACCCATTAAACTCATTAAATCCAGAAATCAATCTACAAGGTAATGGAACTGATATTGTAGATGATGATGTAACGCCAAGTCTAACTGATGACACTAATTTTGGAAGTGTTTTAGAGTGTGGCACAAATACGATTGTCAAAACCTTTACCATTCAAAATACAGGGACATCCGTTTTGAATATTACAGGAATTACTATTGGAGGAGCAAATGCAGGTAATTTTACATTGGGGACTCTTCCAACAACTGTAGCAGTAGGTGGAAGTGAAACCTTTACGGTTACTTTTGACCCTTCTGCAATAGGCGTTCGAAATGCAACTATTAGTATTGATAATAATGATACAGACGAAAATCCATATAATTTTTCTATTCGTGGAACAGGAACAGCAGATGGTACAAATCCAGTCATTCCAACTTTAGCAGATGTTACTGCTGAATGTAGTGTAACCCCAACTGCACCAACAACAACAGATAATTGTGCAGGAACAGTTACAGGAACAACAGGAACAGTATTTCCAATCACGGCACAAGGAACAACGGTTGTAACTTGGACATTTAACGATGGTAATGGCAATTCAGTAACTGCTGATCAAAATGTAATTCTTGATGATGTTACAGCACCAGTAGTGCCGACATTAGCAGATGTTACAGCCGAATGTAGTGTAACCCCAACTGCACCAACAACAACAGATAATTGTGTAGGAACAGTAATAGGAACAACAGGAACAGTATTTCCAATTACTGCCCAAGGAACAACGGTTGTAACTTGGACATTTAACGATGGTAATGGCAATTCAGTAACTGCTGATCAAAATGTAATTCTTGATGATGTTACAGCACCAGTAGTGCCGACATTAGCAGATGTTACAGCCGAATGTAGTGTAACCCCAACTGCACCAACAACAACAGATAATTGTGCAGGAACAATTACAGGAACAACAGGAACAGTATTTCCAATTACTGCCCAAGGAACAACGGTTGTAACTTGGACATTTGATGATGGTAATGGAAATACATCGACAGCAGACCAAAATATAATTCTTGATGATGTTACAGCACCAGTAGTGCCGACATTAGCAGATGTTACTGCTGAATGTTCGTCTACTCCAACTGCACCAACAACAACAGATAATTGTGCAGGAACAGTAACAGGAACAACAGGAACAGTATTTCCAATTACAGCCCAAGGAACAACAGTTGTAACTTGGACATTTGATGATGGGAATGGAAATACATCGACAGCAGACCAAAATGTAATTCTTGATGATGTTACAGCACCAGTAGTGCCGACATTAGCAGATATTACTGCTGAATGTTCGTCTACTCCAACTGCACCCACAACTACAGATAACTGTGTTGGAACAGTAATAGGAACAACAGGAACAACATTTCCAATCACAGCACAAGGAACAACAGTTGTAACTTGGACATTTGATGATGGGAATGGAAATACATCGACAGCAGACCAAAATGTAATTCTTGATGATGTTACAAATCCAACGATTACAGCACCAATAAATGTGACTGTAAACACAGATACAGGACTTTGTACAGCTTCTGGAGTTGCTTTAGGCACACCAACAGGAAGTGATA